>NZ_JARDJH010000012.1:0-100073 GCF_039907755.1 Pseudarthrobacter sp. CC12
CACCATCGGGCAGTTTTACTGGCCGTCAGTGGGCACTTTCGTGGCCGCCTATGGGCAGTTTTTCATGGCCGCTAACAAACTACGACAAGAACAATTCAAAACCGACAGGCTGACTCGGAGGTTGGACAACGTGAAGGAGGAATCTGGATCTGCCCCCGTAATTCCTTTGCGCCCACTCCCGAGTTCACAACACCCCTGAACCCTCTAAAGAATGATCAGGTGGGCATTCAGGTCGATCCGCCCGTCGAAATAGTCTTGGGCGGGCGACGGAAAACCGGCTGCGACCGCCACTGGCGAGATCAGCACCGAGAACAACGAGGCACCCGCATCTACCACGCGGGGACCGACAATAACGCCCACAACACACCTTTATTCGAAAATATGTTTCCTTCAGCCTTCGGCTGGATGTCTTTGACGTAGCTTAGGAGTGGCCTACGACAGTCACGCCAGGCTTCGCGAAGTGTTATCTGGAGTGTTGTCCACGAGTTCACGGTTCAGTCAATTGCGCCTGTTAGACCGGATGCCATTACAGGAACCTGCCTCCAAGGAGCCGCGATGCCCTGGTCCGTTCAGCGAGTGCTTCAGCGCAATGGAGGGGAGTCGTGGACCGTCACCGATCCCTCGTACGATGTCGTGGCTCCGGTCGATCGTTTCCTGGCTCATCTGGACGCGTCACCTGGGACTGTTAGGTCTTATGCCTTCGACCTGCGGGACTTTTTCACCTTCCTTGAGCGATCCCAGGTCCAGTGGCGAGACGTGCAGCTGGAGGACCTTGGCCGCTTCGCTAACTGGCTGCAACTCGCTCCCGATGAGAGAGGGGGACAACTGCGGCGGCTGGAAGTTGGGGCGCAGCACTGTTCGGCCGCGACGATCAATCGCAAGCTTTCCGCTGTCGGGTCGTTCTATCGGTTCCATCATCAGCATGGGGAGGTCTTGGAGTTCCCGGCGCTGACGGGCCGTCGTGGCGGCGGAAGATCATGGAAACCGTTGCTGGCACATCTTGGCGGCCAGGGGCGGCCGGGGAAGGAATTGAAGCGGCGGGTGCCGGTTCGAATGCCACGGATTCTCACCCCCGAACAGGTATCGGCGGTCTTGGACGCCTGCGACCACCTGCGGGACCGGTTGCTTTTCGCCCTGTTGGCTGGGACGGGAATGCGGATAGGCGAAGCGCTTGGGCTCCGTCACAGTGACCTGGATTCTGCAGAGTGCCTCGTGAAGGTGCGCTTCCGCCAAAACGCCAACAACGTCAGGGCAAAAACTGGTGACCGCGACATTCCCATCCAGCCTGGCCTGGTGCGGCTGTTCGCGGACTACCTGTTCGAGGAGTACGGGACATTGGATTGCGACTATGTTTTCGTAAATCTTTGGGCCGAGCCCGTCGGCCGCCCAATGACCTACCAGGCTGTCCTTGACCTGGTCGCCCGCCTGCGTGCCCGCACAGGATTCCACTTCACGCCACACCAGTTCCGCCACACCTATGCCACAGACCTGCTTCGCAGGAACGTCCCATCGGAGGTCGTTCAAAAGCTTCTGGGCCACTCATCCGTCGCAACCACGATCGACACGTACTCCCATATCGACGTCCAGCACCTGCGGAAGGCGCTGGCTGCGGCAGGCTGGATTCCTCAGCGCCCGGAGACCAGCAATGAATCCCCGTTCCTGGAACGCGGCACAAGATGAACCGGACTAAAACGAGGGGAGTCTCTGCCGGCCCCAGTGACGTCCTGCCACGCATGCGCGTTGCCTTATCACCACGCTTCGACGCCGCAGTGATAGTCCTCGATGACCCGGATCTGACGGCAAATTTGTACCCGATCTGCAGCATCGACGGGTGCACCCGGTTCCTCAGCACCAGACAGCTGTGCCAGACACACCTCGGCCGGTGGAACAAACTCGGCCAACCCACGCTCGATGAATTCCGGACCATGTCAGGCCCCAAAACCAATCCTGAAAAAATCGACCTCACCGGCCTGCAGGAAAAGCTCCGCGTCGAGCTGGCCCTATCTCTTCAACTGTTGGCATCCAGCCCGCGGAGCCGTCGACGCTTCCGGTTACAAGACCTACGCGACCTGATCAAATTTCTGAGACAACAGGAGACAGGGTCATTGCTCACGGAGCTGCCCTTAGAAAGCGCAGAAATCCAAAAGGGTTCCAAGGAAATGCGGCGGGCGCACGCTGCCCTGCACGCGGCACTGGAACACTTCCTGAAACCCCCGGATGCGTCCTCCGAGTTCGAACGCGATGCCTGGCGGCTTGAAGTCATGGGCTTCCGAGGCCGGACCGGGCAGCGAGGCACATTGCGCTTCGGCGCCATCCCGCAGCCATGGCTAAGGCTGCTCGCAAAGCGTTTCATCCGGTGGCGGATCTCAACAAGCACGAGTTACTCCCAACTCAACCGGGACATGACGGCCCTTCACCGCCTGGCTGATGCTTTCACCGAACATGCCGGCGCAAAGGGAAGGGTGCAGGACTTCACCAGAGAAAGCATCGAGGTCTACCTCAACCTGCTGCTTCGGCTCCGCCTGAGCCCGGCCAGCCGCAGCTACTCGCTCAGCTCAACAGCCCTGTTCCTGCGCGCTATCCGCGAAAACAACTGGCAACCAGACCTGCCGGCGTCTGCCGTAATCCGTTCCAGCGACCACCCCCGCCGCACTGCAGCTCTTCCCCGGGCACTCCCGGAATTCATCATGGCCCAGATTGAAGACACCAAGGCTCTCGCGCAACTGGAGCAGCCGCACCGGCTAATGATGCAGATACTCACCCGCACCGGTCTACGCCTTTCCGACACATACCGCCTGGAAATCGACTGCCTCCTCAGCGACCACCAGAACGCCCCCTACCTGCGCTACTTCAACCACAAAATGTCCCGCGAAGCGACCCTGCCAATCGACGACGAACTCGCCGCCGCGATCACCGAGCAGATAAACGCAGTCCAAGCAGTCCTGCCGGACGCCCGCTACCTCGCCCCGGGCCCGACCTCCACAACCGGCGATCGGCCATGGAACCCCGGCACTGCCGCCGGCCACATCCAGACCTGGCAGAAGACAATCGGACTCCACGATGAGCAAGGCCGTCCGTTCCGCTTCACCGCTCATCAACTCCGACACACATATGCGACCCGGCTCATCAACGCCGACGTCCCGCAAGAAGTGGTCCGCCGACTCCTCGACCACGAATCACACGAAATGACCGCCCGATACGCCCGGCTAAAGGACGAAACAGTCCGCCGTCACTGGGAACAAGCAAGGAAAATCACGATTCACGGCGAGATCGTGAACCCGGCGCAGGACGCCGCAATCAACGACGCAGCATGGATGAAGGAAAACCTTGGCCGAGTCACTATGGCCCTGCCAAACGGCTACTGCGGTCTGCCACTGCAACAGGCCTGCCCCCATGCCAATGCCTGTCTAACGTGCCCGGTCTTCGTCACCACCCCCGATTTCCTCACTGAGCACCTCGACCATCTACGCTCCACGAAAAGACTCATCGCCCAAGCCGAATCGGCCGGACAAACCCGCGTCGTCGAGATGAACAGCCAAGTCGCTACCAACCTGCAAAACATCATCGACACCATCCAAAGCACCGGGGAGCGAAACAACATCGATGCACACTGACAACAGCCAGCACCTCCTGGCAGCCACACGACGTCGATCCGCCCGGGCCCGTCAACAAGTGCAGGAAGCACTCAAGCAACTGGGACAAACCACACAACCCGTGACCATCAGTGAACTGGCGAGAAGATCAGGCGTTTCACGCTCGTGGCTCTACACACAACCGGATCTGCTGGAGCAGCTCCAACAAAGGAAAATGCCCGTCAAAAGCACCCCCACGGGACCAGATGTTCGCGCATCCGAGGCATCAATCCACAGGCGCCTCGAGCTCGCCCACCAAAGAATCCGACAACTGACCGACAAAAACAAACGCCTGGAAGAGCGGCTGGCACGAGCACACGGCGCCCTCCGCGAAACCCGACGGTGACCCTTTCGGCTGGCAGTGGCTAGAGAGTCAGTGTCCGGTAGGCGATCCGTTACCAGACGCCCCGGTTACCGCCGGGCTGTCGTCCACCTAAGTGTGCGCGGGCAGGTTCAGTGCCCGGCTGGTTCCAAGAAAAAGGGCTAGAGCTCCCGCTGAGATCAGAGCCAAGAGCCCTCCCGCGATAAGCCCGAGCATCACTCCAGGAGACGTGTAACCTGCGTCGTTCAGCTCGATGAAAGCGAGCACAACAAGCGCGGTGAATACGAGCAGGCAGCCGATCATCGCACCTATCCACCTGGTAGAGGATGAACCTGGTCGACTTTCGAGGACGCGTCGGACCTGCTGCAGCCCAATCACGGCGATGACCTGCCAGCAGAGGACCGCGCAGACGCCCCACAGGATGGCCGGGCCAGCAAGAGTACTGACTTCAGGGAAAAGTGAGACCGCTCGCTCCACCGCCCCCGGCAACACCCACACCTGCACCACTACGGACAACAGCAGGAATGCCACCAGCGCCACCAACAGCCCAAAGAGGGCTCGGCGATTAGTCAGCAATCTCGGCTGCACTTTCCATTCCTTGATGTTCCCCATTGGCGAAGCATAGCCCTCACAAACCGGAAGGCCCACCTACTAATGAAAAACAGACGGCGCCAAGCTGCTGACCTCTAACCGCCCCGCAAGCCGGTCCACAACCGACAGATATTCCGTCCTAGGAAGCGTTCATCGAAATTTCCCACCGGTCCAAAATTGTGACTAGGACTGATACGCCGCAGCTACTAAGGGGCCACTAGAAGTTGGCGGATGCGATCACGTAGATCTGCAAGAACTTCCGTTTCGGGATTGCTGCGTGCGAGAGCGGCAAGGCCGCGGCAAGCAAGACCAGCGTCGGTGAGTTCTCCGCTGACAAGAAGATCCATGAGTTCCGAGATAGGAAGAAGGTGCACGTGGCCGGATTCAGACTCATCCCAGGTCGTTGCAAATTCTTCGGATGCGTTGGCCGCGATGACAAGGTGCTTACGTCGTGACGAGTTTGCAGCAAACCATTCTGAACCAGCGTAGAAGGCTGATTCTGGGTGGTAGCCGGTTTCTTCTCTTAGCTCTCGAAGCGCTGCATCCATGGGCTGCTCGTCGCTATTGAGGTACCCCCGGGGAGTTCGAGGAGTGTCTTCTCGGGTCCAACGCCGAACTGTTCGAAGAGGACGACATGGCTTGCTGCGGGTGTGAATGCAAGGGTCGCTGCAGAGTCACGGCCGGCAATGACGTCCCAGTCGGTCACGGCTCCACTTGGTTCTTCATAGGTTTGACGGTTGATCGTCACAAAGCCTTTATAGGCGGTCGTCGTTCGGATCTTCTTCCAGGTGTCGCTGGCAAGCACAGTTCTCCTTCTCGGAGTGGTTGAACAATCTCGATGCCTGCCGCAACGACAACCGAAGCTGGTACGCCCAAGGCCGCGAAGGGGAACAGACGGCAACGATCGGCAGCGACCGTGAAGACATACCTGACTATGAAGGGCTGGGCTTTTCATCCGCGCGAATGGTCAGGATTGCTTTTGAAGCAAAGACAACGCCTGCCAGAAGAAGAATGACGGCCGAAAGCACGAGATACCAGGTGCCGGCGGAAGCCAGTGCGGTATAGACGCCTAGGAGAGAAAAAATAACTGCCCCCAGCGACCAAATGAGCATAGCTCTCTTGGAGTTATTCATGAGCCAAGCCTAGGCCAAATGGCAGATCGTGCTGTCCGCTGGCGGGGCCGGGCGTGGTTCCAATGCCTGGCTCCGCACATTTTGTCAGGACTCTCATTCATTGCGACTGTGGCCATGTGATTGCAAAGGGCGGAGCTGATGTCGTCTCGAAAAACAACAGTTTTCCAAGACAGGAGAACCGCGTCACCGATTGGCGTCCTGTCGAGCCACTTCATGTCTGACCGCGGTGAGTCACGTTCCAAAGTCTCTTCGGTTCCCGTAAGACCGCCCGCAAAGCTGCACGGTCTTGGGGCCGCCAAGGCTAGACCGAAGCATCTTGAGAACAGCACCGGCATTGACCGAGCGCTGGCCCTACTCCAACAGCCTCAACGGAGGCCCGTCAAGGACAGGTGTCTTCCTCCTCGAATCCCTGTCCTATAAGAAAAGACGCACCGAGAGCTAATGGGAATATATGTTCGATAGTTTCAGTGTAGCCCCGGCGACTGACATCGGGCACCCGGCGGAGTCGTCTGAACCAGGGGCGCTTCCAGCCTGGGGCAACCGGCCGGACGACGCCGGCCAAACCCCACGTAGACTTGCAGGATGCGGTTGGTTGCAAGCGATATTGACGGAACGATCCTCGGACACGACGGAAAAATCAGCGACCGCACCGTCCGGGCCTTCCACGCCTGCCGTGACGCCGGCGTCGAACTGGTGTTTGTCACCGGCCGCCCGCCCCGCTGGCTGCACCCGCTCGAAGAGCAGCTGGGCCACACCGGCCGCGTGATCTGCTCCAACGGTGCCGTGGTCTGGGACCTTGAAGCGGACCGCCTGGTCTCCGCGCGCACCCTCGCGATCGACACCGTCATGGAAGCCCGGCGCATCATCAAGGCGCTCCGCCCGGCCGCGCTGTTTGCCGCGGAAACACTCGCCGGCTTCCACCTGGAGCCGGGCTTCATCGAAAACGAATCCAGCGAACTCCTCGCCGAGTTCACCCCCGCCCCGCTGCGGGACACACTCACCGACAAGGACGCCGTGGTCAAATTCCTCGCCATCGTCCGCGAAGGCACCCCGGACGACTTCCTCGCCGAGGTGGCGCCCGCCGTCGGACACCTGGCCGCCACCACCCACTCCTCACCGGGCGTTGCCATGCTGGAACTGTCCCTGCCGGGCGTTAACAAGGCCGTCACCCTTGCTGAATACGCCGCCGCACTGGGCATCGGCGCCGCCGACGTCGTGGCCTTCGGCGACATGCCCAACGACATTGAGATGCTCCGCTGGGCCGGCCACGGCTACGCGATGGCCAGCGGCCATCCGGAGGCCATCCGCGCGGCGGGGCAGCAGGCGCCGCATTTTGACGACGACGGCGTGGCCCAGGTTCTGGAGGCGCGGCTCGCCGCCCTGGGCGTCCAGTTTTCCTGACCCCGCCGGGCGGGCCCCGCACCCCCAACTTCACAGCTCGCGCTCACCTGGCGTTTACCTTCCCGCCGTAGCGTGAAGCGTGGAGAGCAGGCACCCTCCCGCCGGCTCGATAAGGGGGCAACCATGGCAAGAAACGTCAGTCAGCACGCAGCCGACGCGCCGCTGCGCAAAGCAACGCCCGCTCCGCACTGGAAGCAGCTGCGCCAGGGGGACCGGGTCCGGGTCCAGTTCGCGCCCGGGTTTGAGGCGGGCGGCGTGGTGGACACCATCACGGCGGACCACACCGCGGTCTGGGTCCACCTGGACGCCGGCCGAGGGCGGACCCTGCTGCACTGCGGCGATGGCGTGGACATCGTTCCCTGCGGCGAGACGGGCTGCCTGGACTGACGGCGGGTTCCAGCCGTGAACGCTGGAGGTAGGCTCGCAGTGTGAGCCTGCCTTTCTTTGAGCACCCTGACGACGCCGGGCGGCAGCTTCCCATCGGGATGGCACACCGGGGATTCTCGGCTGAGGGCCTGGAAAACTCGATGGCCGCGTTCCGCGCCGGCGTCGAACTCGGTTTCCGGTACCTCGAAACAGACGTGCACACCACCGCGGACGGCGTGCTGCTGCTGTTCCATGATGAAACCCTGGACCGCGTCACCGACGGCAAGGGCAGGGTGGCTGAACTCCCCGCTGCGGACGTGGCCAAGGCCCGGATCAACGGCCGGGAACCCATCCCCACATTCGAGGAACTGGTTTCCCAGCTTCCGGACGCGCGGCTGAACCTGGACGTGAAGGACTGGAGTTCAGTCCGGAGCACTGCTGCCGCGATCGAGCGGCACCAGGTACACCACCGCGTGCTGGTCACAAGCTTCTCGGACCGGCGGAGGCGGGCGGTACTCAAGCTGCTCAGCCAGCCGGTAGCCTCCTCCGCCGGGGTGGCCTCGAATGCCTTGTTCACACTGCTGGGTCCCATACTTCCCCGGCCGGTATTCCACCGGCTGATGCGCAGGGTCCTCCGGGACGTGCACGCCTTGCAGGTGCCCGTCCGCTACGGGCGGGTTCCCGTTGTCACCCCGGGCTTCATCCGGCGCGCGCATGACCTGGACCTGGTGGTGCACGTGTGGACCATCAACGATGCGGGCGAAATGCACCGCCTTCTCCAGCTGGGCGTGGACGGCATTGTGACGGACCGGGCGGACCTGCTCCGCGACGTGCTGCGCGCCCGCGGCCAGTGGCCCACCGGGGATGATGGGCCGCCGGCGTCCGCCGGCTAGGCCCGGTCCTGTTCGGTGGGTGCCTTCTGCTGCCCGGCCTCCATCGCATTTGCGGCGTTCCGGCCCTAGTCCCCCAGAATTGTCAGCATGCTTACAATTAGTCCAGTGCTGGGGAAACGAACCGCAGCCGGAGAGGAAGGACAGCAATGAGCACTTACCATCCGGAAAATGACCCCGCCAACCCCGACCGTCCGGGGAAGGGCGAGGTGGGAGCCGCGCAGCCCCGCCTGGCGGAGCAACGCAGCAGGGAATCTGCCGGCTCACCCAACCCGGATCCGCTGGACGGCAACGTCACCGGCCTGGAGCCCGGCGGGGGAGTGCCGCCGGGAGAGACGCCGCCGGCGGAGGGCCAGATGAGCAGGGACCAGGGCCACTCCGAATAAGGCCCGGACCGTCAGTGGGGCGGTGGGCCTAACGCCCGCTGCCCCACCTGCCCTGAAGTGGTTTCAGGAAGACTCAGCGCGCCGGGGAACGGCCCGTGGTTCCGACTGGCCCGCCAGCTGGCGCTCCAGTCCGTCCACGTCGAGGCGCGTATTCCAGCTGGCCCAGTCCTTGGGCCGCACCGACGGCCGGCCCAGCAGGTACCCCTGCCCGGCACTGATGCCCAGCTCGGTGAGGACCTTGAGCTCACCCACGGTTTCGATGCCCTCGGCCACCAGGGTGATGCCGATCTGGTCGGTGAAGTCCACCAGGCAGGCAGCCAGTGCCCGCTGCAGTCCATCCTTGTCGACGTCGCCGATCACGTTCCGGCCCACCTTGAGGAAGTCGGGCTTCAGGTGGATCATGCGGCTTAGCGCGCCAGCTCCCGTGTGGGTGTCATCGACCGCGATGCGCAGCCCTTTTTCCCGCAGCGGATTGATGGCGGACAGGAACTGCAGGTACTCCTCTTCCGGAATGTCCTCGGTCAGTTCCAGGACCACCCGGTGGATGGGAAGATCGATGTGGTCGAACAGTTCCGGCAGCCGCGGATCCATGCAGGACGTGGGCGAAATGTTGAGGGACACGTACAGGTTCCCGGGCAGGTCCCGGGCGGCCGCCGCAGCGGATCCCAGGGCCGAGAACTCCAGGTTGGCACCCAGGCCCACGGCGGCGGCCTCGGCAAACCACAATTCGGCGGCCGCGCCGTCATCGCTGACGAACCGGGAGAGCGCTTCGGCGCCCACCACCGCTTTTCCTGCCAGCCCGTAGATCGGCTGGAAGGCGGTCATCAGCATCTGGTTTTCGAGCAGCGCGCTGATCCGGGAGGTACTGCGGATCGCGTCAAGCTGTTCCGCGAAATGAGGCGGAAGCGCCGGCGGCGTGAGGCGCATCTCCCTTGCAGTATCCAGGGTTTCCACCATGTTGGCGTCGCTGCGCCGGGTCTCGAGGAGATACTCCAGCAGGGCCCGCTCGGGCACGCCGGGATTCTCATCGAGGCTGTTGCTCAGCCGCTGCCGGACCGCGGCTCCCGCAGGATCCGTATCCGCCAGCACGGCGGCGATAATTCCCCATGCCTGTACCCGAACCGACATTAGCAACGCCCCCAGTTGACGAAGTAATGACCCGATGGCCCAAAAATTTTCAAATGTCCAAACGCCTTATAAAAGAACGGTGCTGCCAACCTGATTTTCGAGGCGGCGAAAAAGCAGACACCGCACGCTGATCGTATAACGGCGGCCGGAAAAGCGCAGTAGTTTTTGCGTTACTGGTTAGCGCTTTCCTGCTGGTCAGCCAGCAGTTCCGGAATCTGTTCCGGGGGAACGGGGCGGCTGAAGTAGTAACCCTGGGCGCTGCGGCAGCCCAGGCCGCGCAGTATCTCGGCCTGCTCCGCCGTTTCCACGCCCTCCCACACAGCTTCGAGCCCGCATGCCCGCACCAGTTGGAGGACGGCCGCCACCAGGGCGGGCTGGTTGGGATCGCTCTCGAGCCCGGTGATCAGCGACCGGTCCACCTTGACCCGGTCCACCGGCAGCCGGCGAAGGTAGCTGATGGAAGAGTAGCCGGTCCCGAAGTCGTCGATTTCGATGCCCACGCCCAGGCCGCGGAGCCCTCCCAGCGAATACCGGTCCAGCTCATTGCCTTTGACGATTGCCACTTCGGTCAGCTCCAGGACAACCTGTTCGGGCCTGACGCCGGTCTCCTTGAGGGTGTTGCGCACGTCCTCGATGAACTGAAGGCTCTGCAGGTCGGTGGCGGAGATGTTGATGCGAACGGAGAACCTGCTGTCCACCAGGGAGGCATCAATCCAGGCCCGCAGCTGCCTGACGGCGGCCTTGAGGACCCAGAGGCCCAGTTCCGAGATCAGGCCTGCCTCCTCGGCGAGGGGGATGAATTCGTCCGGCATGATGAAGCCCCGGGTGGGGTGGTTCCACCGGACCAGCGCCTCCACGCCCTCGATCCGGCCGGTGCCAAGCTCCACCACAGGCTGGTAGTGGAGCGTCAGGGCATCGTTCTTGATGGCGGCCCGCAGGTCATCCACCAGCTGGCTGCGGAGCCTGCGCATCAGCAGCAGCGCCGGCTCGAACCGGTGCAGCTTGTTTTGGCCTTCGGCTTTGGAGGCGTACATGGCGACGTCCGCCTCCATCAGCATGTCCTCCGGGCTTTGGCCCTCGCTGCCGACGCTGAGGCCGATGCTGGCACCGCAGCGCACGCTCCGGCCGGGGAGCTCAATGGGATCGTTCAGGGACGCCAGGATGCGGTGCGCCACGATGGCTGCCTGGTCTGCCGACGCCGACGGCATGACAATGGCGAATTCGTCACCGCCCAGGCGGGCGACGACGTCGGACGCCCGCACCGCGTTCCGCAGCCTTTCGCCCACGGTCATCAGGACCTGGTCGCCGGCGGTGTGCCCCAGGCTGTCGTTGATGGACTTAAACGCGTCCAGGTCCATCAGCAGGATGGCCGGCCCCTCCGGCACGCGCTCGGCGTCCGCCGTGGCCGGAGTTTCCAGTGCGGTGCGGAGGGACTCAAGGAGGGCAGACCTGTTGGCCAGCCCGGTCAGCGGGTCCTGCATGGCCATCTTCTGCATCTCGAGGTGCGCCTCGTGCAGGAGCTGGGTCCGGACCTGGACCCGCTGCTCGAGTTCCTCGTAGATGACCTGCAGGTCCTCGGCCAGCAGGTTGGTGCCCATGATGATCGCATCGAGTTCGTCCCGGGCCGGTGAGACCTCTATCCGGGACGTGAGGTCGCCGGAGGCAAGCTTGACGATGCCTTCGAGCAGCTGGGAGAGCCGGGGGTCGTCATTGGCAAACATGGCCAGTCCTCCTTTGACGCCTAATTGGCCTGGGCGCGGTCAGTGCCGAGGGGGAGGCTGACGGTGACGGTGGTCCCGATGCCCAGCGTGGAGGCGACGTCGATCCGGCCGCCGTGGCGGTCCACGATGTCCTTGGAGATTGCAAGGCCCAGCCCTGTTCCAGGGATGGCGCCGTTCATCGCGTTCGAAGCCCGGTAGAACCTGGTGAACACATGGTCGATTTCGTCACCCGAGATGCCTATGCCGGTATCGGCAATCCGCACGGTGGCCCACTTGGAGCCGTCCGCCGCGGCGAGGGATTCGCTGCCCACCTCGATCCGGCCGCCGCTGGGCGTGAATTTGATGGCATTGGACACGAGGTTGGTGAATACCTGCTGCAGCTGCACCTCGTCGGCCAGGATCTCCGGGTCCTCCGGAACCGGGTCCACGTCGATGGTGACGTTCTGGAGTGTCGCCAGCGGCCGGAGCGCCGCGGCCACCAGGTCCAGGGTGCGTCCCAGGCGCACCGGCGCCAGGTGCATTTCGGTGGTGTCCAGGCCGCCGCGGGAGACGCTGAGCATGTCCTCGATGAGTGTCCGGAGCCGTTCGGTGTTGCGGACCACGATGTCCAGCATTTGGTGGACTTCCCTGGACACCGGGTGCTCGGTGCTCTCCTGGATCATGTCCAGGTACGCCATGATCGAGGTCAGCGGGGTGCGCAGCTCGTGGTTCACCGTGGCCAGGAAATCCGTCTTCGCTTTGTCGAGGTCCCGCAGCTGCTTGACCACCTGCTGCTGGCTGCTGATCAGGTGGCTTTGGATGAGCCCGTAGGCGGCGTTGCCGGCCACGTGCTGGATCAGCCCCAGCTCGGCGCTGGACCAGGTCCGGGGCCGGTCCATCATGGCGATCCAGATGATGCCCAGGGAAGAGTTGCCTTCTCCGATGGGCACCGCCAGCGTCGAGGCTGCTCCGGCGATGGCCCGGGCGGGCTTTTCCGCGGCACGGGACTCGGGTTCCGTTCCATCCGCGGAGAGTGTTTCTGCGCCGGCCCACAGGGCATCTGCCGCGGCCCGCGCCTCGTCCTCGCCGGGAAGTGCGCCCTCGGGCAGCTCCACCAGTCCCTGCCGGTGCCACTTGGCAGTGATTACCGGGACGCGGGGGTCCTCGAAGGTGGAAAGGACCACATGGTCGGCCTTGAAGGTCCGGCCGAAGCCGGAGACCACGTGGTTGGCGATCTCCTGCGGATCGTTGGTGGCGCGTACTGCGGCAGAAACCTCGCGCAGCTGCTCGCGGAGGCCCTCGGCCACCTGCCGGGAGGAACGCCGCCGGGTGACCTGCTCGATGAGGACGGAGGCGCGGTGGACCAGCTCTTTGGGCTCCGGCGGTTTGGTGATGCAGTCGTGGATGCCGGCCCGGGTGGCCGCCGCGATCTCCTGCGGATTGTCCAGATCCACCATGACCAGGACGGGCGCCGCGGACTGGACAGAGGCCAGGAGCGCATCGGCCACGACGACGGAGGGCTGGCCCGCGTCCAGCAGGGCGGCCAGTCCGGCGGCGTCGGAGGCCTCCAGGACGCCGTACCCGGCATCCCGCAGCGCCTGGGCATTGCGGGCCAGCCGGCGGGCGTTGGGATCGGCGACGACGGCGGTACGGGCCAGGCGCACGCCACTCGGCACAGCCGTCACAGTGATCCCTTCCTCCCAGTTGAGTACATTCTAGGGGGACGCGGGCCGCGCCGGTCCAGAGCGCGCGGCCCCGGCGTTGCACTCCGCATACCGTGCCGCGTCGGGAAAGGCGCGCCGTAATGTGGCTGAAGCAACGCCGTCTCCCGGGCAGGGAACATATATTTGAGCCGTGTCCTCCCCAACGAAGTCGCCGCGGTCCGTCCTGCAGAAGTACCTGATGATCCCCAAGCTGGTCAGGTTGTCCAGGGGCGCGCCGAAGGACAGGCATAAAGCGTGGGACGCATATTGGGCACGCATCACGGCCACCGGCCCGGGCGGGGAGGTCCTGTGGGATTCGGGGAGCGACCACGAGTTCCTGGGCTACAAGGACAGTCTCCTGCAGTACCTGGACCCCGCCCTTCCCGTTGTGGACACCGGCTGCGGCCATGGCAGCTTCACCCGTGCGCTCGCGGAGGTCTTTCCGCGCGTGGTGGGGGTGGATGTCTCCCCGCATGCCGTCGCCAGGGCCCGGGCGGAGTCCGCCGGACACGGCAACACGGCCTTTGAAGCACGCGACATGACGGCGGAAGGGGCCGGGGCGGCCCTGGCGGAGTCCATCAACGCGGGCGGTGACGGCGCCAACGCCTTCATCCGCGGCGTCCTGCACGTCCTGGCCCCGGCCCATCAGGTGGCCCTCGTCGAGAACCTCCGGCTCCTGGCGGGCCGCCGCGGCACCGTCTTCATGGCGGAGACCAACTTCCAGGGGAACCCGGTGGAGTATGTGTCCCACCTTGGGGCAACCACCCGGGGCATCCCGGCGCCGCTGGAACTGGCCATCCGGGGACTGCCCATGCCAGGGCACTTTGGTCCCGAAGAGCGGGAACGTGCGTTCCCGGCGTCGGCCTGGGAACTCCTGGAAGACGGCCATACGGCGATCGAAACCAACCCCGTGACCGGCGTACCCGGCCAGGACCGGGTGCCGGGGTACTACGCAGTGGTCCGCCCCCGCCGGTAGCCCGGCCACCCACGTCCCCGGGCCGTCGGGCACGGAAATGCCGCAATGCCCGCAGCCGGCACGCAAAGATCCCTCCCCTCCCCTTGACAGGGACGCGAACCGGAGGCTTGCTGGTAAGTAGACTTACTAGTTGTCCGGGGGAAAGGATGGCCACGCCGGCTGGGAGGAATGGGTGGACACCTTCGGCTCCCGGAACTGAATTTCATCAACCAGGAACAGCGCAGCGACGGCGCCCCTTCAACTTCTTCCGGGCTGGAAGACCCCAGCCGGAAAAGCGCCCGAGCCGCAACCGCGCCCCAGCGTTCGGGCGGCGCCGGACACCCCCCCGGCGCCCCGGCCGGCCGCCGGCGCAAGACCCACAGGAACGATCATGAGCAACCTCATCCCATCCGGAGACCTTCGCCGGATGCTGCTGCCTCCCACCTACGGGCGGCACGTCACGTCAGCCACCGAATTCACCGTCCTGTCCGTGGAAGTCTGGGCCTCGGGCCTGGTGGTAAACATCCACCTTCCCTCAGGGGACTCGCCGGAACCCCGGCTGATGCTCCAGGACCACTTCGGTACCAAATACGCGCTGCAGGACTCCGTCACGGTCGGCACGCGCAACCTGCAGGTTTTCGCCCCCTCCGTGCCGCCCGGCACCAGGAGCCTGACCATCAGGGCGGCTGACGACGCCGACAGCCGGCCCGTGGTGACCTTCGCGGTGCCCCTCATGGCCGTGCGGGAAGAACGGCCGGACCTGGCGCCCCCACCCCGGGAGGCCGAAGCCTCCACCGACGGTGACGACGAGTCCTACCAGCCCGACCTCCGCCGCCCTGCCTGACCCACCGAAAGGCCCCGCCATGCCGGATACCAGCAACTTCACACCCACCACCGCAATCGTCACCGCTTCCGACTCTGGCATCGGCAAGGCCACAGCCGTGGCGCTGGCCCGGGACGGGATGGACGTGGGCGTCACCTGGCATACGGACAAGGCGGGTGCCGAGGAAACCGCCGGGGAAATCCGCGGCCTGGGGCGCAAGGCCGTGGTGCGGCAACTGGACACAAGGGAATTCCGTGCCGCGGCGGCCGTCGTTGATGATCTCGCCGGGGAACTGGGGGGCCTGGACGTCTTCGTGAACAACGCGGGCACGGGTGCGAACACCAGGTTCCTGGACATGGGAATCGACGAGTGGATGCGGATCCTGGACACGAACCTCAACGGGGCCTTTGCCTGCCTGCAGTCCGCGGCGCGCCGAATGGTCACGGCGGGAAAGGGAGGGCGGCTGGTGGCCGTGTCCAGCGTCCATGAGTTCCAGCCCCGCGTTGGCTCCTCCGCCTACGACGCGTCCAAGCATGGCCTGGGCGGCCTCATGAAGACCCTGGCCCTGGAGCTGGGGCAGTATGGCATTACTGCCAACACGGTGGCCCCGGGCGAGATCGCCACCCCCATGACGGGGCAGGAGGACCAGGATCCGACGACGACGGAGCGCCCGGGGGTGCCACTCGGCCGGCCGGGCCACGCGAGGGAGATCGCCGACGTCATCGCCTTCCTCGCCTCGCCGGCCTCAAGCTATGTAACGGGTGCTGCCTGGGTGGTCGATGGCGGAATGCTGCAGATGGGTCCGCAGGCGGGTTCGCACCTCAGGGGCAACGAATGGCGTGAGGGGTAGGCGGCCCCGGCACACTGGAAGTCCGCATCCCGGATCAGGCAAGCGCTTTCCCAGCGCTTGCTGGCATGATGGAGCGCATGCGCATTCTCATTGCTCCGGATAAGTTCAAGGGGTCCCTGACGGCAGCCGAGGCGGCCGCATTTATCGCCGAGGGAGCTCTCCGGGTGTACCCGGACGCCGTCGCCACCCAGTTCCCCATTGCCGACGGCGGCGAGGGCACCCTGGAGGCTGCGGTGGCGGCTGGCTACGAGGAGCGGCTGAAGGCCGTGGTGGGCCCCATCCTCGCTCCGCTCGGGGCTGCGTGGGCCATCCATAAGGGCGGTGACGGCACGGTCACCGCCGTGATCGAGACCGCCCAGGCATCCGGCTTGGCAGAGATGGAACCAATCCCGGCGAATGCGTTGCGTGCCCACAGCTACGGTTGCGGACAGCTCATTGCCGCGGCCCTCGACGCCGGTGCCACCGAGATCGTCCTGGGCCTGGGCGGATCCGCCATGACGGACGGCGGCAGCGGCGCCCTCCGCGCCCTGGGCCTGAAACCCCTGGACGCGGCCGGCAATGTGGTGCCCCTGGGCGGCGGTTCGCTGGGCGACGTCGCAACCCTGGACACGACGGGACTGGACCCGCGCCTGACCGCCACCACCTTTCGCATCGCCGTCGACGTCCGCAATCCGCTGTATGGGCCGTCCGGGGCTGCGCACGTCTTCGCCCCGCAAAAGGGTGCGGACCAGGATGCAGTGGAAATGCTCGACGCCGGGCTGCGCAACTGGGCGTCGGTGCTGCGCGAAGCTACGGGCCGGGACGTGAACGTCCCCGGCGCGGGCGCCGCCGGCGGCTTCCCGGCGTCGTTCCTTGCCTTCACTGATGCCTCGCTGGAAGGCGGTTTTGCGCTGGTGGCCGGGCTGACCGGCCTGGCCGGCCAGTTGGACCAGGCGGACCTGGTGATTACCGGCGAGGGGTCCATGGACTCCCAGTCCCTGACCGGCAAGGCGCCGATCGCGCTCGCGGACGCGGCCCGGGAGCGTGGCATTCCCGTCATTGTGGTGGCCGGCAGGATCCTGGTGACGTTCGAGGACCTGGCCGGGCACGGAGTGGTCGCCGCGGCGCAGCTGCTGGACGTGGCATCCAGCCCCGAAGACGCCGTGGCAAACGCCGGCAAGTACCTGGCCTGGGCAACAAGCCAGGTGCTCGAGGGCGCCTGACCGGCGGCATGGAGGGGCGCCTCAGGCGCCGGTTTCAGAATTTGGTTCGGCAACCGGCTTTGATTCCGGGGACCCTCTTTCCCGGAGGTACACCGACGCCCCCACCAGGACCCCGACGGCCAGGAACTCGCTTTGCCAGTTCTGGAAGGATTCGAACCAGAACCGGCTGGTTCCCAGATACTGCAGGAAGGTGATGGCGGGCTGGCCGTGGCTTTGCTGGTCCTGGTTGTACTCGTCCACGCCGCCGCCGGCGTGCAGGAGGAATGAGGCAAGGAACAGAACGAAAAACAGGATCGACAAGGAGTGCTCATACAGCTTGAGCACCACCCCGCCGCGCCGGATCGGCCACGGCGTGGCACTGCTGATCTGCGCGTCCCGCGGGTCCTGGTCCTGCGGTGCCCGCTTGCCCATGGGCTTGGACTCGGATGAGCCCTTCTGGAACAGGAACACCGTGAGGACCACGTACATGCCCATCTGCAGGAACTCCGATTCCCAGTTCTCGAAGGTGGCCTCGACGAACGCGCCCGTGCCCAGGAACTGGAGCACGGACACGGCGGGCTCGCCGTGGGCCTGCTGGTCTTCGCTGTAGGACGCCGCGCCGGAGAGGACCATTCCCACGAAAAACACGAGGAACAGGCCAAGGTTGGCCATCAGCAGTCCATGCTCTTTAGCCCACTTGCGCATTCATCACTCCTTGCTTCCTGCCGGCGGAAGGATCCTCCCGGTGGCCCGCTTGTTCAGGCGAAGGGGAACGAACACCAGCATCACTACCATGACGCCCAGCAGTGCACCGCCGGCCGTGACGCCGGCAGACCTTCCTGCCGCGACATCGAAGACCAGGGCGGCGGTTCCGGCGCTCAACAGGGCAATGCCGCCGAGTGCGATCTTGGTGATGGTGTCGGCGCTGGAAACCAGCGTCTCCTTGAGCCGCTTCCGGAAGAGCCGCCGGTGCACGCTGACCGGGAGGAGGATGAAGGCCGTGGTCAGGGCGGCAATCACCACGTTGGCGAGGTAGAGGCCAACCTCCCAGTCGTCCAGCTTTTCGAACCGCTGCTGGAATGGCAGTGTCAGCAGGAAGCCGGCAAGGATCTGCACGCCGGTCTGGAGTACGCGCAACTCCTGGAGGAGTTCGGCCCAGTTGCGGTCCAGCTGCTCCTCGCGGGTCTCGTTCCGGCCCGTGCGGCCGGTGTAGTCCTCAACATCGGACATCGGCGCTCCTTCCTCTGCGGCGGGGACCCACGTCTTCTTTCTACTCCTCCCGTACCCAGAAAGGCGGCTGCCCGTTGCGCCTGTGCCCACATTTGATAAGTTTACTGATTATTACCCGTGCACCATCGGCAACGCACAACAGGAGGAAGCATGACGCAGGAAAACCAGCAGGCTGAACCCGAGTCGGCCCCGGGCGGCTACGGCACCCCCACCGCCGAGCAGGAAGCGGCGGGCACTCAGGGCGGCCAGCAGTCCAGCAGCGGCGCCAGGCAGTCCGGCGGTGCTTCGCCGGCGGGCGCGGACACCAACGAACCGCAGTCCGGGACGGGCCAGGACCCGGTCCCGCACGACATGGACCTCCCGTCCAGTGCCGCGGAGATCGATGAGTCCAACGACGATTCCCAGGGGTCGGCGCCGAACTCCTCGGAGTCCGGCCAGGAAGCCACGGGCATCCCGGACGGCAGCGGCAACGACCTTCCGCAAGAAGAATCGCCCAATGACGACGACGAAAGCTTCGACGCCGGATAAGCCAGCTTTCCACGCAGGCCCCGGTTCCTGCTGCCCCGCCGGCAGCCGTAACCGGGGCCTTTCCGTGCCCGCATACATCGGGTCCGGCTGGGTACGGAACACGCGAAACCACGCCGGCAGGAGCGGGGGGCGCCCCGTGCCGGACCCGATATCGATGCCAGGAAGGTGGACCGTGGGCAGGAGATCTTCAGGGCAGTGGGCGCGGCCCACGGACCAGCGGGATGGGGCGGCAGTGGATGTCCTGGTGCCTACCTGCAACCGGCCGGCCGAGCTCGCCGTCACCCTCGCCGGACTTGCCGGCCAGGAGGACCCGGCGTTCGCCGTCGTGGTGAGCGACCAGTCAGCGGGCCAACCCGCCTGGGAACACCCGGCCGCCGCAGCCATGGTGCGGGTACTCGAGGCGCAGGGCCGCCCCGTCACGCTGCTGCGCCACCTTCCGCGGCGTGGGCTCGCCGAACACCGGCAGTACCTGCTGGAGCAGTCCACCGCCGGCCAGTGCCTGTTCCTGGACGACGACGTCTGGCTTGAACCCGGCGCACTGGACGTGCTGAGCCGGGCCCTGGAAGAGCTTGGCTGCGGTTTCGTGGGCATGGCGCCGCAGGGTCTATCCTTCCTGGCTGACCGCAGGCCCGATCAGACGGCACCCTTCGAGGCATGGGACGGGCCGGTGACTCCCGAACGGATCCGCCCGGAAGGTCCGGGGTTCGATCGCTGGCCGCTGCACAACGCGGCGAACCTCAGCCACCTCGGCGCTGACCTTTCCCTGGAACCGGGCGAGTGGGTGCCGTACCACGTGGCGTGGCTGGGTGGCTGCGTGCTCTACCGCAGGCAGTTGCTGGTCGACGCCGGTGGGTTCCGTTTTTGGAGCAGCCTTCCGGCCGGGCACGCCGGGGAGGACGTGGTGGCGCAATGGCAGGTGATGGAGCGGTATGGCGGCGCGGGCATCCTGCCCTCCGGGGCAGTGCATCTGGAATCGCCTACGACGGTAACGGACCGCCGGGTGGAAGCGTACGACGTTGTCCTGGACCGCGGGTCCGCCCAGGCGCCTTAGTGGCCCGGGTGGCGGCGGGCTTCAGGCTCCGCTGCCGGCTGCTCCCGACCCGGGTATGCCACGCAGGCGAAGCGGTCGGAGGCAGGCGACCAGCTGTTGACGTTGAGGGTGCCCTGGCCGCCGGAGACCGGCCAGGTCTGCAGCGGGGTGGCCCAGTCGTCCGTGGCGACAAGGACGACGTCGACCGGCAGGTCCGCGGGGTGGCCTTGCGTTCCGGCGGGAAAGCGAACGTAGCTGGCCAGGCTGCCGTCCGGGGAGAGATGCGGGAACCAGTCCACCGTGCCGCTCGCCAGGAGCTGTTCGAATTGGCTGCCGTCCGGTCGGACGCGGGCCAGCTGGGCGTGGCCGGGAACGGTGCTGAAGGATTCCGTGTTCAGGTACAGCCATTTCCCGTCGGGCGAGTACTCGGGACCGTCGCAGTGGCCCGGCCCGACGTCGACGGCGGCAGCCGCACCGCCGTCGGACGGCATGGTCACCAGCCGGCCGGCCCGGGTAAAGTCTCCCGCCTCGATTCCGACATAAGCGAGCTCACTGCCGTCCGGGCTGACGCCGTGCAGGAAGTGGAAGGACCCGTCGTCGCTGGTCACCCTGGTGGCCGGTCCGCCCGCAAGGGGCGCCCGGTAGATGTGCCCGTCATCCGCGGACACGTAGATTGTTTTCCCGTCCGGGGCCAGGACGTGGTCGTTGTTCAGGGCAGGAACGCCGGTCACCGGGACCTCGGCGAGGGACCCGTCCGCCAGGCCCAGGCGCCACAGTTTGCCGTCCCCGTTGAGGATCAGCGATGATCCGTCGAGGGACCAGTTGGGCGCCTCGAGAAGCATATTCCCCGTGGAGTATGCAAGGTCCAATGCTCCCGTGGCGGAGGCGATCCACACCTCGCACTGCTGCCCCGGCCACAGCCCGCGCACCGGGTCAGTCCTTGCTGCTGAAGGCCGCGTCGAAGCTGGTCTGGGAGGCCGGGAAGTCGTACTTCTTCAGGGCGGCGAGGGCTTCGGGGGCGCCGTGGAGGCGGTCCATCCCGGCGTCTTCCCATTCGATGCTGATGGGGCCGTCGTAGCCGATGGCGGCCAGCGCCCGGAAGGAGGCTTCCCAGGGGACGTCGCCGCGTCCGGCGGAGACGAAGTCCCAGCCGCGGCGCGGGTCGCCCCAGGGCAGGTGGGAGCCAAGGACGGTGTTGCGGCCGGTCTGGCGGATCTTGGTGTCCTTGCAGTCCACGTGGTAGATCCGGTCTTTGAAGTCCCAGATGAAGGAGACGGGGTCGATGCCCTGCCACATCATGTGCGAGGGGTCCCAGTTCAGGCCGAATGCTTCGCGGTGGCCGATCGCCTCGAGGGTGCGGACGGTGGTCCAGTAGTCGTAGGCGATCTCGGAGGGGTGGACTTCGTGGGCGAACCGGACGCCTTGTTCGTCGAAGACGTCCAGGATGGGGTTCCAGCGGTCCGCGAAGTCCTGGTAGCCGGCGTCGATGACTTTTTCCGGGACGGGCGGGAACATGGCGACGTACTGCCAGATGGCGGAGCCGGTGAACCCGACTACGGTGTCCACGCCGAGTGCTTTGGCGAGCCGGGCGGTGTGTTTCATTTCCTCGGCGGCGCGTTGGCGGACGCCTTCGGGGTCGCCGTCGCCCCAGACTTTGGATCCGACGATGGCCTGGTGGCGGAAGTCGATGGGGTCATCGCAGACGGCCTGGCCTTTGAGGTGGTTGGAGATGGCCCAGACCTTGAGGTTGTACTTGTCAAGGATTTCCAGCTTGGAGTCCACGTAGCCGGGTTCATCCCAGCGCCAGGCGTCCAGGTGGTCTCCGGAGACGGCGATTTCCAGGCCGTCGTAGCCCCAGCCGGAAGCCAGTTTCGCGACTTCTTCGAAGGGCAGGTCGGCCCACTGGCCGGTAAACAGGGTGAACGGGCGGGACATGGATCTCCTTGGCTGGTGGCTGGCTGGCGCGCGGTGGCGCCCTAGCGGCGGACTACGGTGAGCGTGCTCTTGTTGGCTGCGGATTCCTCCACGGCACTGAGGATGTGCTGGACGTTGAGGCCTTCCTCGAACGACGGCGACGGCTGGGTTCCGTCCCGGACCGCCAGCAGGAAGTCGCGGACCTGGTGGGTGAAGGTGTGTTCCCAGCCGATGATGTGGCCCTGGGGCCACCAGGCTTCGATGTACGGGTGCTCGGGTTCGTTGACCAGGATGCGGCGGAAGCCCTGCTCACGGACGGGGAGGGTGGCGTCCAGGAAGCCCAGTTCGTTGAGGTTTTCGAGGTCGAACAGCAGGCTGCCTTTGTCGCCGTAGACCTCGATCTGGAGGCTGTTCTTCCGTCCTGTGGCCACCCGGGAAACCTCGACAGAGGCGATGGCCCCCGAGGCGAGGGACAGCGTGGCCCAGGCGGCGTCGTCGACCGTGACGTCCTCCAGGCCGTTCTCGCCGGGGCGGCGGTCCACGAAGGTGTTGAGCCGGCCGGTGACCTCGTTGACCTCGCCGCCCAGGAGGAACAGAACCTGGTCGATGGCGTGGGAGGCGATGTCCCCGAGCGCGCCTGACCCGGCGGTTTCCTTCCGCAGCCGCCACGTCATGGGCGCCTGGGCATCGGCGAGCCAGTCCTGCAGGTACGCCGCGCGGACGTGCCGGACCGTGCCCAGCCGGCCTTCCGCGATCAGCTCCCTGGCCAGGGCCAGCGCCGGGACCCGGCGGTAGTTAAAGCCGATCATCGACTGCACGCCCCTGGCCCGGGCCTTGGCCGCCGCGGCGGTCATGAGTTCGGCCTCGGCCAGGGTGTTGGCCAGGGGCTTTTCCACCAGGACGTGCTTGCCCGCCGCCAGGGCGGCGACCGCGATTTCCGCGTGCATCCAGCCGGGGGCGCAGATGTCTACGATGTCGATGTCGTCCCGTTCGATCACGGTGCGCCAGTCCGTTGCCGATTCGGCCCACCCGTACCTGGCAGCGGCCTCGGCCACGGCGTCCGCGTCCCGGCCCACGAGGACCTTCTGCTCGAAGGCCGGGACGTCGAAGAAGCTGGCCACATTCCGCCACGCGTTGGAATGCGCCTTGCCCATGAAGGCGTAACCGATCGCGGCCACCCCCAGGGGACGGGAGGGCGTGGAATCGGAAGGGTATGCGGGTGTGCTCATGATGCGTTCCTGCTGCCTGTCAGAGGGTGGCGGTTTCCGGAGCCCAGTCCTCCGGGATGGCGGAGGATGCCGGGGCGGAGCTTTCGACGTCGATGAACGTGCCGGAGTCGATGGACTCACTGATGGAAACCATGGTGTCCAGCACGTGGTACGCCAGGTCGCCGGTGGCGCGGTGCGGGACGCCGGCGCGGATGGACCGTGCCATGTCCAGGACGCCCATGCCGCGGCCGTTGGCGGGCCCGGTGGCCGGAACGGTGGTCCAGTCCTCGTCGCCGGCACGCCAGAGCTTGATGTCGCCGGTGAAGTAGTTGGGATCCGGCAGCGACAGGGTCGCTTCGGTGCCCGTGATCTCCACGAAGCCCATCCGGGTCCGGGGGGACTCGAAGGAGAAGACGCTGTGCGAGGAGGCGCCGGACTCGAACTGCGCCATGGCCGAGACGTGGGTGGGCACCTCGACCGTGAATTCCTCGCCCGCCTTGGGGCCGGAACCGATCACGCGGACATCCTTGGCCTTGGACCCGACGGCGGCCACCTTGCGGATGGAGCCGAAGGCCTGGACCAGGTTGGTGAGGTAGTACGGGCCCATGTCGAACAGCGGGCCGGCGCCGTGCTGGAAGAGGAAGGCCGGGTTGGGGTGCCAGGACTCCGGGCCGGGGGTCTGGAAGGTGGTCATCGCCGTCAGCGGGGTGCCGATGTCGCCGCGCTGGATCAGGCGCAGGGCGGTCTGGATGCCGGCGCCGAGGAAGGTGTCCGGGGCACAGCCCAGGCGGATACCGGCGGTGTCCGCCGTCTTGAGCAGGCCGAGCCCGGACTCGCGGTCCAGGGAGAAGGGCTTCTCGGTCCAGACGTGCTTTCCTGCGTTGACGGCGGCGGTGGCCACCTCCACGTGTGCTGCCGGGATGGTGAGGTTGACGATGATTTCGACGTCGGGATGGTTCAGGGCCTTCTCCACCCCGCCCCACTCGGGGACGCCGTACTCCTTGGCCCGCGCCTCGGCGGCTTCCTCGAAGAGGTCTGCGATGACGTGGACCTTCAGGTCCGGGAACGCCGTGAGGTTGTCCAGGTACTGCTTGCTGATCACGCCGGCGCCGATCACGCCGACGCCCACCGGGCCCTTGCGGGGAGATTTTGCTGCGGGGGTGCTCATGCGTTGGCCCCCTCGGCTGCGGTGTTGCTGTTCAGGAAAGCAAGGCTCTGGGCGATGCCATCGAAGATGTCACCGGCGTAGTCGTCGAATTCCACGACTCCCACTTCCAGCGACGTGGCCGCGGCGATCACGTCCATGACCGGCACTTTGCCCTGGCCTGCCGGCTGCTGGGCCTTGTTGTCCCTGGTGAGGGGGCCGTCCTTGATGTGGATGAACTTCACCCGGTCACCCAACTTTGCCAGGATGTCCACCGGGTCCTGGCCGCCAACGGCTACCCAGTACGTGTCCACTTCGAGGACGAGTTCCGGGTCCAGCAGGGATTCGAAGTATTCCAGCGCGGTGCGGCCGTCTATGATGGACTCCAGCTCCCAGGCGTGGTTGTGGTAGCCCACCCGGATGCCGTACCCGGCCCCCTTCCTGGCAGCCTGGTTGAGCTTTTCGGCGGTGGCTTGGATGTCTTCGGCCTTCTGCCAGTGCTCGGCGGGCAGGAACGGGTCAATGACCGTGCTGATGCCCAGTTCCTTGGCCGCGGTGAAGATCTCGTCCTGGTCCTGGCTCATCAGCGGGGCGTGGCCGGACGGCGCGGTGAGGCCGTTCTCTTTCAGGGCTGCGCCGAGTTCCTTGGCCGTGGCCACGAAGTTGTAGGGCTCAACCTGGGTGTAGCCAATATCGGCAACCTTCTTGATCGTGCCGGGCAGGTCCTCGGAGATGGCGTTGCGGAGCGTATAAAGCTGCAGTGAGTAGGACATGGGTTTCCTTAGCGGTTTTGTAGAGGTCGTTGGGGTTGGGGTCAGCGGCCCGCGAGGGAGCCGCCGATGCCACCGACGCTGAAGTATTTGTTCAGGGCGGCGAACACGATGACGGGCGGGAGCATCATGACCACGGCCAAGGCCATGACTGACGTCCAGTCTGTCGCGTTTTGCTGGAAGAACGACTGCACGCCCATGGGAAGGGTGAAGATTTCGTTGGAGCGGAGGAAGACGATGGCCACGAGGTAGTCGTTCCAGGCCAGGAGGAAGGCGAAGATGGCGGTGGAGAGGACGCCGGGGAGGGAGTTCCGGAGGACCACTTTGGTGAAGGATCCGAAGACGGAGCAACCGTCGATCCAGGACGCTTCCTCGAGGCTGATGGGGATGGAGTCGAAGTACGCGGCCATCATCCAGGTGGCCACCGTCATGGTGGAACCGACGTAGATGATGGTCAGGCCCAGGAGGTTGTCCACCAGGCCCATCCCGGCGAACAGGATGAACAGCGGCACCACCGAGGTGATGATGGGCAGTGACTGCATGACGAACAGGAGCAGGGAGTAGCCGGAGACGGCCTTGGACCGGCCGCGGGAGAGGACGTAGCCGGCGGGTGCGGCCACCGCCACCGACACCACCACGGTGGAGAGGGTGGTGACCAGGCTGTTCTTCAGCCACGTGGCGGCAAGGGTCTTGGAGAAGACGTTGCTGAGGTTCTCGAAGGTCAGGCCGGTGGCGGTGCTGTTGGGGCCAGGGGTGAAGGCGAGCACGATGGTGACCATGATGGGCACCAGCACGATCGCGGTGATGATGAGGATGGCGATGAACCGCCACCAGCGGCCGCGTTGGCCGGCTTCGGAGAGTACCCGGCGGGTGTTGCCTGCCTGGCCGACGCCGAGGGCCGGGCCGGACTGGGGATGGGCGTGGACTGCTGCGCTCATTATTCGACACTCGACTTTCGGATCTGGCGGTACAGGATGACCGAGATGACCACCAGGGTCATGGTCATGAGGAAGGCGATGGCCACGCCGGGGCCGGTGGCGAAGTCCTGGAACACGGTGCGGTAGGCCAGGACCACCAGGGAGGTGGTGGCGTTGACCGGGCCGCCGCCGGTGAGCAGGTAGATGGTGGGGAAGTCGTTGACGCAGAAGATGGTCATCAGGATCCAGCTGATGTAGGTGGAGCGGGCGATCAGCGGCAGGGTGATCTGGGTGAATTGCTGCCAGCGGCTGGCGCCGTCCATGCTGGCGGCCTCGTAGACGGTGGTGTCCACGGACGCCAGGGCGGCCGAGATCATCATCATCATGAACGGGAAGCTGACCCAGACTTTGAAGACCATCACGGTGATGGAGGCCAGGGTGGGGTCGGCCAGGAAGAGCGGGGTGCCCAGGCCGAGGTTCCGGAACAGCGACGGGATCAGGCTGTCCGGGGTGGCCACCAGCCAGTTCCAGGCGGTGGAGGACACCACGATCGGCACCACCCAGGGCAGGAGCAGCAGGACCTTGAACGTATTGCCGGCGGGGATCTTGGTGCGCAGGAGCAGGGCGAGGCCCAGGCCCACGAGCCAGGATCCGAACACGCCGACGATGGTGAACCAGAGGGTGAACTGGGCGGCTTTCCAGAACGCCGGCGAGGTCAGGACGGTGGTGAAGTTCTGGACGCCGACGAAGTTGCCGGTCTGGAGCAGGTCGCCGTCGTGCGTCGCCTGGACCGCGGCATAGATCAGCGGGTAGCCGTGGATCAGGACAAGGAGGACCACGGAGGGGAGCAGGAGCCAGAAGAAGGTCCTGGTGGCCTGGGCCGAGAGTTTGCTCTTGCGTTTGCCGGGGGCGGCCCCGGACCCGCCGGGGGCAAGCCCGCGGCGGGCCCGGGCGAGGCCGGATTGTGCAGTGGTGGAGGACATGACGGGCGCTTACTTCTTCAGGACGGACTCGAGGCCGGACTGGAAGGTCTGCAGGGCGGTCTTGGCGTCGGCCTTGCCGGTGATGATGGTCTGGCTGAACTGGTTCAGGGCCTGGCCGCCGTCGAGTGCGGCGAGGTTGGCGTTGAGCCTGCTGCCCTGGGCGGCGAAGGTCTTGGCGATGGGCTGCCAGTCCTTGACGATCTTGACGTTGTTGGGGTCGTTGGCGAATTCCGGAATCTCGGTGATGGACTTGAAGACCGGGAGGGCGGACATCAGCTTCTTCTGCCACAGCTGCTTGAGCTGGCCCAGGTAGTACACCAGGAACTCCTCCGAGGCGTCCTGCGACGGTGTGTTGGTGTACATCATGATGTTGTTCGGGAAGACGATGGTGGCCTTGTCGCCGTGCGGGCCCTTGATGGGGTCAGCCACCAGCAGGTCGCCGGAGGTGTCGCCCACGCGCTGCGGGACGTTCACCTGGAACAGGCCGTAGCCGGCCTTGCCGTCCTTCCACTGGGCGGACATGTTGTCCGTGGTGTAGCTGACCGCGGCCGGGTCGACGATGCCATTGGAGACGAGCTCCAGGACGAATTCCATGGCCTCGACGTTGCGGTCATTCATCAGGTCCAGCTCGCCGTCCTTGTTCCAGACGCCGCCGCCGTTGTTGACCATCATCATGATCATGGAGTGGTTGGCATAGTTGTTGCCCGCGCCTGCGCCGGTGGTGAAGCCGAACGCGCCCACCTTCTTTAGGGCCTTGCCCGCTTCCAGCAGCGACGGCCAGTCGGTGGGGAGCGCAACATTGGCTTTCTCGAACAGGGACTTGCGGTACCAGAAGACGCGCATGTCCAGCTGCCACGGGACCGCCACGTAGCCCTTGTCCGACTTGAAGGGGTCCAGCACGCCGGGCAGGAAGTCATCGAACTGGCCGTTGGCCTTCAGCTTCTCGATCACCTTGTCCGCGTAGGCGATCTGGCCCTGCTGCTCGAACTGGAATGCCTGGAAGCCGCCGCCTGTGGACACAGCCGGGCCCGTCTTGGAGGCAATCGCGGAGGAGAAGGTCTGGTAGAAGTTGTTCCACTGGATGATCTGGTAGCTCGCCTTGGCGCCATTGGCACCGGAGAAACCTTCCGCGATGCCCTTGGCGGCATCGTTGTAGGCCGGTGTTGCCCAGGGCATGTCCCAGAACTTCACGGTGCCGCCGGCCCCGCCCCCGCCGCCTCCCTGCGATGCCGAGCCGCCGCCGCAGGCAGCGAGCAGGGGTACGGAGGCTGCGGCAGCCGTCAGGCCCAGGAAGCCGCGCCGTGAGAAGGAGCGGCGCTGTTCGGGAGTTGCGTTCATGATGTGTGTCCTTTCGGGACCGTCTTGCGCTGTGCGCCGTTGGTGCGGTCCTGCTCATCGTTGAGAGTGGAGGTGGGACTGGACTGCTGTTCGGTTGCGTATCGGTGGGCTGGTTACGTGGCAGCGAGGGTTGCGTAGAGGTCGGTCAGCCGGGCGAACCCGGGCAGGTCGGCCGGGAGGGTGCCGGCGCTGAGATGGGTCTTCAGCCGCCGCCACGCCGCACGGTGGGCGGATTCGTACAGGGTTGGAAGCAAAAGTTCGCCGTGGGCCCCGGTGGCCCTGACTTCGGCGGGCCACGCGGCGTCCGGTTCCGGCACCCGGACGGCCACCCCGCCGTCGGCCGTGTAGAGGTGGATGTCGACGCCGGCCGGGCGGGCGCCGGTGAGTACGCCCTGCGCGGTGAACGGTGCGCCGTTGGCCAGGCGTGCGCTGACCGTGTAGCCGCTGGCATCGCTGCGGAGGACTTCGGCGCCGTACAGCGGTCCGCTGACGGCCAGCACGGCGGCAAAGTGCCGCGCCAGGAGGCGCTGGATGTCCGTGCCCGGAGCCGCCGTCGCCACGCTGTCCATCAGGGACGCCGTGCCCAGGCCGCCGCGTACGGCATCACGGGCGTCGGGATTGCCGCTTTCGTTGATCAGCGCAGGGTTGGAGGCCCAGTGGAGATCGAGGACGACGGCGGCACCGGCGGCCCGGGCGGCGTCCGCCAGCTGCGTGGTTCCCTCCGGGACGGGATCCACCACAAGGATGCCGCGCGACCCGGACCTGATGGCCCGGACGGCCTCGGTGGTCCAGCCCGCTTCGCCGGCGATTACTGCAACGTCAGCCGCGCGGTCCTGCGCCGCGGGGCCGAAGGTTGCCGGCAGGGACGCAACCGCCGAAGCTACTGCCCCTGCTTCCCCGGCCCGGGGCGTTGCTGCCACTGTGTAGGCGCTCATGCGTTGGCTCCTGCCTTGTCGGCGGCCGCTTGTCCCGCGGCAACGTTCTGCACGGTGGCCTCGGAGATGGCAAGCGCAAACGTGAGGTCATCGATCAAAGTTTGGGCGGAGGGGGCCTGGCGGGTTCCGCGGGCCAGTTCGGCAAGGCGGCGCCACTCGCCTTCGTAGCCGTTGTGGCCGTAGGGGCCGTAGCTGGTGGCCTGGCCGTCGCGGGAGAAGGTGGCCACAGCGGACCCGGCCTGGACGTAGGACGGCGTGAAGTCGATGTGGAGCGCAGAGTCGTCGGCGATGGCCTCGAAGGTCCACTCCGGCTTCCAGGTGCTGTTCATGACTGCGCGCAGTTCAATCACGCGGGTGGGGGTCCGGAGCGAAACCGCGTAGCCGGAGGGCCGCACGTGCCGCGCCTGGAGCACCTCGATGTCGCCGAAGTCCGGGGTGAACCGGCGCACCAGGGGGAGGTCGTGGATGGCCAGGCCCATGATCCCGCCCTGCATCAAGGCCTTGATGACCCCGATGTCCGAGTAATCGGGGTTGCCCGCGGCGGGGCGGGTGATGATTTCGGTGGCAAAGTCTTCGAAGCGGGCATTCGGCGGCAGGACGATCGAGGAGCGAAGGGTGTGGACGCGCTCCGGGAGGTCACCCCAGTTCTGTTCCGCCGCCAGCCAGCCGGGATCGAAGGTGTGCATGGCTCCCACCACGATCGGCACGCCCGTCGCGGCGCTGGCGTCCGCGATCCTGGCTGCCTCCTCGCCGTTCATGGCGAAGGGCTTCTCGCAGAGGACCGCCTTCTTGCCGGCGCGGCACGCCGCGATGACCTGGTCCGCGTGGAACTGGTGGGGGCTGCAGATGGCGACGATGTCCACGCCGGGGTCGCCCAGCAGTTCGTCCATGCCGGAGCTGGAGACCGCACCGACGCGCGCTGCCACCGAGGAGGCAACCGCAGGGTCCACGTCCATGATGTGCCGTACTTCCAGGATGTCCTGGAGCCGGGCCAGCGCCGGAAGGTGGATGGCCTGGGTGACCGGCCCGGCGCCGAGGATGCCGACGCCCAGGGGCCGTTCTGCTGGCGCTTCGATGTGGGACAAGTTCTATTACCTCTTTGTAAGGCGGACTCTGGAGTACCGGAGGGATCGGCGCGGCGGATGGTTGCCATCGAAACCGCGAATGTGCCCTGAATCACAACGTAGATGTACTTTTGACGCGCGTCAAGCAAAAGTTGTTTGTTTCGCGTCATTCTTCTGCTGTGGTGACAGCACTAAGTAACAGTGTTATGACTTAGACATGACTTCAACGACGGGCAGGCAGGCCGGAAAAGACTCCGACGTCGGCAGCCTGTCGCGTGCCGGGGACCTGTTCCAACTGCTCCGCGACGGCAGGGCCCGCACCCGCGCCGAGCTTGCCCTGAGCACAGGGCTGGCCCGCTCCACGGTGGCCTCCCGGATCGATGCGCTTATGCTGTCCGGCCTGGTTGGCCCGGCAGGGGAAGCCCTCTCCAGCGGCGGCAGGCCGCCGTCGCGCTTTGCCTTCAACCCGTCTGCCCGCCTGGTGCTGGCCGTGGACGTGGGCGCTACGCACGTCATCGTTGCCCTGACGGATCTTGGCGGAAACATCCTGGCCGAACACCGGCTGGCGCAGCAGGTGGCCGACGGGCCGGAAGCCGTGCTGGACCAGGTGGTGGCGCAGGGCAAGGAGCTGCTGGCGTCCACCGGACGGACCGTTTCGGAACTGGCCGGGATCGGCATCGGGCTGCCCGGGCCGGTGGAACATGACACCGGCAAGCCCGTCAAGCCGCCCATCATGCCGGGCTGGGACGGGTTCGACGTGGTCAGCTACGTCCAGCAGTCCCTGCCCGTCCACGTTCTGGTGGACAACGACGTGAACATCATGGCGCTCGGGGAGCAGTCCGCGCACTGGCCCGAACACAGCAACTTCTTCTTCGTGAAGGTTGCCACCGGCATCGGTTCCGGCATTATCAGCAACGGCCAACTCCAGCGCGGGGCCAATGGCACGGCGGGGGACCTTGGCCACGTCCAGGTGGGACGGGGCGCGGATGTCCTCTGCGCCTGTGGAAACTATGGGTGCCTGGAGGCGCTGGCGTCCGGTCCCGCCGTCGTGCGTTCCCTGAAGGAGCAGGGACTGGACGTGGCCAGGGGCGCGGACGTGCTCCGGCTCGCCGCAGACGGCAACCTGCAGGCCATCCAGGCCCTGCGCCAGGCCGGCCGGGACATCGGCGAGGTACTGGCCACGGTGGTCAACCTGCTCAATCCGTCCGTCATCGTGGTGGGCGGCAGCGTGGGCGAAACAGGAGAGCACCTGGTGGCCGGCATCCGCGAGGTGGTGTACCGGCGCTCGCCGCCACTGGCCACCTCCCACCTGCGCATCAATGTCTCCCGCGCCGGAAGCCAGGCCGCCGTGCTCGGGGCAAGCCAGCTGGTCACCCAGTACGTGCTCTCGCCTGCCATCATTGAAGCCACGCTGTCAGGCGCCATCGCCGGGTAGCGCCGGGTAGCGCCGGGGCGGTGCCCGGCGCCATCCGGCGGCTTCTTACGCCTCCGCCTCCGGTTCGGGCGCCTCGGTCAACAGCAGGGCCGTTCCGCCGTAGGCAGGCAGCTCGAGGAAGAAGCTGTGCAGGTCGTCCACCTGCGCCACGGTCTCCCCACTGAACAGGTCCTGGACGTTGGCGCCGGACGGCAGTTCGTTGGACTGGATGCTGCCGGTGATGTCCTGGCCGGAGAAGTTCAGGGCGGTGACCTGCAGGTCCCCGTCCTTCAGCCGGTTGACCAGCACCAGCGCGGCGCGGTTGGAGACGTCGGGCACGTCCAGGAGGGTGCCGGTGGCGATCCCGTTTTCCTCGCGCACGGCGAGGATCCGCTGCAGCCGCCGTGCGAATGAGTCCTGGTCCCGCAGCTGGTCCGGCAGTGAACCGTACAGGCTGCGGGCCCTCGGCATTCCCGCCGATGAGTTGGTAGCGTCCGGGCTGGTTCCCATGAGGTCGTGGGCGCCGCGGTTGATCCAGCGCGTGTCACCCTGTGAAGTGAGCTCGTCCACGCTGCTGCGGTCCAGTGCCAGGATGCCGGTGAGGTCCCAGCCGGACAGGGCAAAGACGCCGGGCTGCAGGGCGTTGTACATGGCCAGGAGCAGGTGCACATCCCGGATCTGCGCCTCCTGCTCCGGGGTGACGGCGGCCGGGTCCTTGATCCCCAGGGCGGCCATGATGAAGCTGACCGTGGTGCAGGCGATGCCGTTGGTGGTGAACACGGCGTTGTAGGGCGCATTCTCGCCGGTGAGCCGGTCCCGCAGGGTCTGCTGCACATTCTCGGCCAGCTGGGCGCCCGTGAGTTCCTCGCCGTTAAGCTCGAACATCTCCTCCCGGTGGCCGGCGGCGAAGTGCAGCAGCTCGTAGGTGAGTTCGTCATGGTTCTGCAAAGCGTGCACCAGTGAGGCCTGGTCCACCCCGATTTCCATTGACAGGCGGAGGGTCAGCCGCAGGAACTCGGTATCGGCGGTGACCAGCGCGTAGTGGTACGCCGGCCGGGTGATGAAGTCGTAGGAGAGGTCCGGGCCCGCCTCCGAGGTTGCCTTGATGTCATCGATGGTCAGGTTCAGCTCCTGGAAGGAGAATCCGCCCACCTTGCGGATCATGGAGCCGATGAGCTGGTTGGCGGCCTCGGACAACGGGTGGCCTTCGGACCAGCCGGGCTGCTCTTCGGCGCTCTTCTCCACGCCCAGGAAGCCGTTGGCGTCGAGGCGCAGCGCCCCCGTGCCAAGGTCCACCAGCGAGTGCAGGGCGTCGCCCACCACCAGGCGCATCCCGGCGAACGTTGGGTCAAGCCAGTTAATGGAGGGCTGGCCGGCCTTGAAGTAGTGCAGGTAGACCCAGCGGCGGGTCTTGCCGGTGGTGTCCACGATGGGCCGCGTGGCACTCCAGTTGGTTTCCTTGACGCCGGGCTCGTAGAAGATGACCCGCTGCAGCCGGCCGATGATGTAGCCGGCCTTCTGCAGCGCCTGCTCCGAGTCGGGGCTGAGGTTGACCGAGTCTGCGCCTTCCGGGACGTCCGGGAGCAGGTTCCAGTCCTCCTCGAGAATGTCCACCATGTGGTAGATCCCCGGGTAATCGCGGAAGTTCATCTCGGCCAGGCGGAAGTCCGCGCCCTTTCCGGTGTGGCCGGGGACGATGTCGTCAATGACGGTGCCGTCGTGCTCCGCGGCCACCTCGCACATGCTGCGGAACTCTTCTTCGGTGCCGAAGACGGGGTCGATCGCCATGCTGATGCGGTCAAAGTGCCCGTCCACGCTGGGCGTGTGGGACCAGCCGCTGATGCCGCCGGCGAGCTTCACGGGCCCGGTGTGGATCCCGCGGATCCCGATCTCGCGGAACGCCTTCCACATTTCGGGGTCGCCAAGGGCGGACAGGAATGACTGGCCGGTCCGGGTGATGAAGGACAGCGGGTAGGCGGTGAACCATACGGAGGCGCGTTCGACGGCGGCCCGCGGGTTGGGGTGCGCGTACGAGTTCTGCCACATGCTGGCCTGGCCGGACAGCTGCCGTGCCAGCGTGTTCGCGTCACCGAGCATGGCCTGGTTCCGCAGCCACTCCACGTATGCCGCGTTACGCCCGTCGAATTCGAAGGATGGCCGGCTGCCCACGAACTGCCGCCGGCGCGCGATGGGACGCAGGGCCTTGGGGCGGGCCGCGAAGAACTGCTCGTCGAACGTGACCTCAAGGTCCGGTGACGGCTCCGCCGCGTCCTCTTCCACTTCCACGCTGGCCTGCGCGGAATCATCCGCTTCCGAAGTACGCTCGCTGGTGCCCGGCTCCCGCATAAGCTCCTCTTTCCGTTGCTCGTTTCCGTGCTGGCATGGATGCTCCAAGACCCCTTGCCCAAGGTCAGGTACCCAAGCGAGCAGGGAGTATTCGGTGTTCCCTCTCCCGATGCTACTGCCCGGCGGAGCCGGCGGAAGGGACAAACGTGCCGGGCTGGCGGATGCCTTGCCCGATCTGCTGGCCGATGTCGCGGCCGATCCGGGTGAGCAGGGCTGCGGACAGTAGAGGGTCCTTGGCGGAATCCCGGCTGGTGTAGTCAGCCAGGGCGTAGACCTGCGCCAGGGACAGGTCCGCCCAGCGTTCCCGGGGGAGCAGGGAGCGGCCGGCCACGGCGATGAGGGTGCGGGTGCCGGAGCGGCGGGCCACCGCGGCGGGCAGTTTGCCGGCGAGGGTCTGCGCATCGATGCTGCCTTCGCCCGTAATGACGACGTCGCAGCCGGCCTTGCGGGCATCGAAGTCCAGCAGGTCCAGGAAGAAGTCCGCTCCGGAGACCTGGCGCGCGCCCAGGAGCAGGCAGGCGAATCCGATTCCCCCGGCGCTGCCGGCTCCGTCATGCCGTGCCAGGCTGGCCGCGGCCCCAAACCCTGCGTCCGCCATCCTGCCAACGAAGTGTTCCAGCCCGGCGTCGAGGGCCGCGACATCCGCCGGGCCGGCGCCTTTTTGCGGCCCGAAGACGGCCGCTGCCCCGGCTGGCCCGGTCAGGGGGTTGGAGACGTCGCTGGCGACCACCAGTTCCGTCCCTGCCAGGCCTGGCAGGAGGGAACCGCGGACGGCGTGGATGCTGCCGAGTGCATGGCCGGTCCCCGGCAGTTCCGTGCCGTCGGCTGCGAGGAAGGCGTATCCCAGGGCGGACAGCATTCCCATGCCGCCGTCCGTGCTGGCGCTCCCGCCCAGGGCCAGCACGACCCGCGCGGGCGACAGGCCCAGGGCGAACCGGACTGCCTCACCGAAACCGCGGCTGGATGCATTGAGGGCATCCAGGGAGCCGTCCGCCAGGAGCGCGATCCCGCAGGTGTTGGCGACTTCCACGACGGCTGTGACGCCGTCGAAGGCGATGGACGACTGGACCCTTTGCCCTGTGGGGCCCGTGACGGAGCAGGTGTGCCGGGCGAAGCCGGCTGAGACAGCGGCGTCCACGCTGCCGTCCCCGCCGTCGGCCAGCGGCAGCAGCTCGCATTCGATGGCCCCGGCGGCCCCGGCGGTGGACCGGAGCCCGGCCGCCAGGGCTTGTGCCACCTCGCCTGCGGTGAGGCTGCCCTTGAATTTGTCGGGTGCGATCAGGGCACGGACCGTGGTGGTGTTGACGGGCATGTCAGGCCGTTTCGGAGTAGGCGGGGTGGCGGGCAGGCAGGGAAGGCTCGACGCCGGTCGCGCCTTCCTGGAGGGCAGGCTCCTTGTGGGGCTGGGCGCCTGAACCGTCGGTGGCCTCGAGGTGGCCCGGCGCCGTGACGGGAAGCGGGTCCACGGCTTCGCCGGCGAAGACGCGGCGCACACGGTCGGCGTCGAGGGTGCGGTCCCACCAGGCGATGAACAGGGTGGCCACGGCGTTGCCCGTGAAGTTGACCAGGGCCCGGCATTCGGACATGAACTTGTCAATGCCGAAGATCAGCATGATTCCGGCGGCGGGGATGGTGCCGATGGTGGCCAGGGTGGCGGTGAGGGCGATGAAGCCGCCGCCGGCGACTCCTGCCGCACCCTTGGAGGTGAGCAGCATGACCGCGAGCAGGCCCAGCTGCTGGCCAATGCTCAGGTGGGTGTTGGTGGCCTGGGCAATGTAGAGGGCGGCCAAAGACAGGTAGATGGCGGCGCCGTCCAGGTTGAAGCTGTAGCCGGTGGGGACCACCAGGCCGACCGTTTCCTTCTTGACACCGGCATTCTCAAGCTTGCGCATCAGGCCGGGAAGGGCGGGCTCGGCGGTGGAGGTGCCGAGGATGAGCATGTACTCCTCCTTGAGGTGCCGGATCATGCTGAAGATGTTCAGCTTCAGGAACGCCATGACCGAGCCGAGCACCACCACGACGAACAGGATGGATGTGGCGTAGAACAGGGCGATCAGGCCGCCCATGCTGCTGAGCGATGAGACGCCGTACTTGCCCACGGCAAAGGCCATGGCGCCGAAGGCTCCCAGGGGCGCGGCCTTCATGATGAAGCCGAGGATCTTGAACATGACCCCGGTCAGTCGCTGCACCCCGTCCAGGACCGGGGCGCCCACCTTGCCCATGGCGTTCAGGGCGATCCCGAAGACCACCGCAATGAAGATGATTTGCAGGATGTCGCCAACCACGAAGGGCTGGACCACGCTGGTGGGGATGATGTTGGTGATGAACTGCCACCATTCCTGGTGCTGCCCCGCATCGATCAGCTTGGCGGCCGAGTCCGAGGTCTTGATGGCACCGGGATCGGCGTTCACGCCTTCGCCGAGCCGGAAGACGTTGATGGCCACCAGGCCGAATGCCAGGGCGCAGATGGTGCCGACCTGGAAGTAGGTCAGCGCCTTCAGCCCGGTCATGCCCACCTTCTTCAGGTCCGCCACGCTGGCGATGCCGCCGACGATCGTGAGGAACACGATGGGCCCGATGAGCATCTTCATCGCGTTCACGAAAGTGGTGCCGATCGGTTCCATGGCGATACCGGTTGCCGGGGCAAGCCAGCCGACCAGGATGCCGATGACGATCGCCGTCAGTACCCAAAAGTAGAGCTGGCGGTACCACCGGGTTTTCGGGGCCGCTGTTGTAGCCGCGGCGGTGCTGGTGTGGTCCATGATTCCTACCTCATTGTGGAATGTCGCTGGAGGATGTTCTGAAGAAAGTTGATACGGGGCGGCCGGCGGTACTGCTTCACCGGCCGCCCCGTGCCTGGAATCGGCAACCGGATGGCGGCGCCGGAGGTTGCTGCGCGCCTAGACCGCTGCCGGAGTGAGCGTCAGGGCCTTGATGATGGCTTCGGTGACGTCCTCGGTGTTTGCCTTGCCCCCCACATCGCGGGTCAGGTGGCCAGCGCCGGTGGCCGCTTCGATGGCGGCTTCCACCTGGCGGGCTTCCGCGTGCAGGCCGAAGTGGTCCAGCATCAGGGCGGCGCTGGCGATCGCGCCGATCGGGTTGCTGATGCCCTGGCCGGCGATGTCCGGTGCGGAGCCGTGGACGGGTTCGAACATTGACGGGAAGCGGCGCTCCGGGTTCAGGTTGGCGCTGGCCGCCAGGCCCAGGCTGCCGGCCAGCGCCGAGCCGAGGTCGGAGAGGATGTCGGCGTTCAGGTTGGAGGCGACGACGACGGAGAGGTCCTCGGGCTTGAGGATGAACTTGGCGCTCATGGCATCCACCAGGACGCTTTCGGTCCGGACATCCGGGTAGTCCAGGGCGACGCGGTGGAAGACCTCGTCCCACAGGACCATCCCGTACTGCTGCGCGTTGGACTTGGTGACCGAGGAAACCTTCTTGACGGTCCGGGTCCGGGCCAGGTCGAAGGCGAACCGCATGATGCGCTCGCAGCCCTTCTCGGTGAACAGCGCGGTCTGCAGCGCCACCTCGTTGCCGGGGCCGCGCCCGCTGAGGTTCCGGCCGCCGAGGCCGGCGTATTCACCCTCGCTGTTCTCGCGGACCACCACCCAGTCCAGTTCGGTGGTGTCGGCCTTGCGGAGCGGGGACTGCACGCCGGGGAGGAACTTCACCGGGCGGATGTTGGCCCACTGGTCGAAGTTCTGGGTGATGTTCAGGCGCAGGCCCCAGAGGCTGATGTGGTCCGGGACGTTTTCCCAGCCGACGGCGCCGAAGTAGATGGCGTCGAAGTCCTTCAGGGCGTCCAGGCCCTTGGGGTCCATCATCTGGCCGGTCCTGGCGTAATACTCGCTGCCCCAAGGGAACTCGGTCCAGTCGAACGCAAATTTTCCATTCGAGTTTCCAGCCAGGGCGTCCAGGACGCGGCGTCCGGCGGATACCACTTCCTTGCCCACGCCGTCGGCCGGGATTGAAGCGATGCTGAATGTCTGGTTGGCGCTCATTTGCCTACCTCCTCGTTGAGTGCGGGCAGTGTGCGGGTGTCGCCCCGGTCACACTGTTTTCTTCCTCCTCAAGTAGACGGGCGCGGCGGGGTGGGCGTCCAAGACCAAGATTCGATCCGCCAGATAGGTTGCGCCTATCAATCGCCGCCGGTGCTTACTGGGCGTGGTCCTTGGCCACCTGCAGGAAGGCCCGCGCCGCGGGCGTGAGATCGTCCTTGCGGCTCAGGATGGCCACCTCCAGGTGGGAAACCGGCTCAATGAGGAGCGTGCGCAGCCCGGCCTTCCCGGCGGTGGGGGCCCACGAGGAAGGCATCACCGCGTGCCCCACCCCTGCCAGCACGAGGGGCAGGACCGAGGTACGGTGGGCCACTTCCACGACGATCTCGGCATTGACTCCGCGCGCCAGGGCATCATCCACCAGCCAGCGCATCAGGGATCCCCGCTGGCTGGCGATGAGCCGGTGCCCGTTCAGGTCCTCCCGCGCGATGGCCTCTCCCGGGCCGAAGGTGTCTGCCTGCGGATTGACGATCAGGATCAGCGGCTGGCGCTCCAGCGCAAGCACTTCCACCCCGGGCACCCGGATGGCGGTGGCAGCACCGGCCAGTCCGATCTCGGTGCTGCCGTTACGCACCGATTCGATGACCTCCTCCGGCGTGAAGGCTGCCTCCACGTTCAATCTGACTGACGGGTAGGACCGGGTAAACGCGGCGATCATCGAGGTCAGGGGTTCGATTCCGGGCGAGGGCATGGTGACAATGTCCAGCTGCCCACTGCGGACGCCGCGCAATGCCTGAACCGCGGATTGCGCGGCGTCCAGGTCCCGCATCACCAGCCGCGCCGGCCCTACCAGCTCCTTGCCTGCGTCGCTGAGGACGGCGCGGCGGCCTATCCGGTGGAACAACGGAACTCCCAGCTCCTTTTCCAGGCCTGCAATGGTCTGCGACAGCGAGGGCTGGGCGATCAACAGGTGTTCGGCCGCGCGGTTGAACCCGCCTTGGTCCACCACCGCCAGGAAATACTTCAGCTTCCGGGTGTCCAAACGGGGCTCCTCTCCGGCCGGGCCTGTGCTGCGGTGCAGCTGTTGCCGTACAGGGGGACCATATCAGCGAACCATTTCCCCCTCTTTAGGCTTATTTCTGCCGCCACTCCCGCCAGGCCCCGGTTCGGACGTATTCTTGGAACCAGGTTTTGTAGTAGGCCGAAGCGCTTCGAACAGGGCTGGAACATGGCGGCTGAACCTTCGGGGCAGGTTGGCTGGGGGCTGCTTCCAGTTACCCCGGAGCCGGTCTTCGACAGCAAGGATGTCGAAACCTTCCTCCGGGAAGTCACCCATGACTTCATGAGCGATATCAAGGGTGAACGCCGCGGTATTGGCTGGGCCGCCACGCTCTTCCGCCTGGGCCAGGGACACACGCTTGCGGCCAGCGCGGAGCGGGCGCGGGAGGCGGACCGGGAACAGTGCTCGTTCGCCGACGGGCCCGTCATGGAGGCCATGCGCACCGAGGCATTCGTCCTGGTATCGGATCTGAGCCGTGACCGGCGGTGGCCCGGTTACGCGAGTGCGGCGTCGGGCCACGGGGTGAAGTCGATGCTTTCCGTGCCCATCATGGCCGAAGGCGGGACGAGCGCCGCCGTCACCTTTTACGCGGGCGTGCCGCACGCGTTTACCAGCGACGACCTGGTCAGGGTTCGGGGCTATGCGCGCCAGATGGCTAGGGCCCTTCGCCTCGTGTTCCGCATGGCCGAGAGGGCGGAAGCGACAGCCGGCCTCGCCGTCGTCCAAAGCTCCCTGGTCCTGGTGGACCTGGCCGTGCGCAGCCTCACCAGCGAATACGGACTCAGCAGGGAGGCCGCGCTGCTTTTCCTGCAGACGCAGGCACTGCACCATGAGCTTGACCTCCGGGACGCGGCCCTGAATGTCGTGGCCCCGGGGGCCGGCCGGGACCGGAACGGCGCACCGCCGTCCGCGTTGCGGCAGGAAGCGTACGACGGCGTCGCGGAGCTTCCGCGTCCGTCGGCGGCGGGGCGGGGCTTTCCAACCGGAAAGCAACCCCGCAGGAACGCTGCGGCGAAGACGGAAACCCCGCCTCCCGCAGAAGGGAGGACAGCATGACCATCCAGAAGCAGGAGCTGCGTTTCATCGCGGACGGGCCGGACAGCCACCCCTGGCGCCGGTTCGTTGCCCTGGGAGACTCCTACACCGAAGGAATCGGCGACCCGGAACCGCTCAGCCTGGGCGGGCTCCGGGGTTGGGCGGACCGCGTGGCCGAGGAGCTGGCGTCCGGCCGTGCCGACTTTGCGTACGCCAACCTGGCCATCCGGGGACTGCTGCTGCGGCAGATCCTCGACGGGCAACTGGCCGCGGCGCTGTCCCTGAAGCCGGACCTTGTCGCCATTGCCGCCGGTGGCAACGACATCATCTTCAGGCACGGCGATCCCGACAAGCTTGCCGGGAAGCTGGACCAGGCCATCGGCACGCTCGCAGCCACCGGTGCCACCGTGCTCCTGTTTGCGGGCCCGGACTGGGGCAACACGCCGGTATTCGGCAAAATCCGCGGCCGCGTGGCCATCTACAACGAGCACCTGCACACCATCGGGGCCCGGCACCACGCCATCATGGTTGACCTGTGGTGCCTGCCGGAGCTTCAGCACGCGTCAATGTGGGACCCGGACCGGCTGCATCTTTCGCCGCTGGGCCACCACGCCGTGGCCGTGGCAACCCTCAATGCGCTGGGCGTGGAGCATGCGCTCAAGCCGTTGCAGCCCAGGCCGCTGCCGGCGCACGGGTGGACGCAGGCCCGGGCCGAGGACCTGGTGTGGGCGCGGCGGTACTTCATGCCGTGGGTGCTCAAGCAGCTGCGGCCGCATCAGGCCGACGCGCTGGCGGCGAAGCGGCCGCAGCCCGGCCCGGTCTTCGGCCAAGGCCGTCCGGGGCCATTCCCGCCGGGCCACCCCGCGGCCGGCCTGAACCCCGGTATGGCGGGTGGACCGGCGCCTCAGGGGCAGGCCGCCTAGTTCCTGGTACCGGCAGCGCGGTGCCTGCGGTGGTCCCCCCCCAGGGCGACGAGCGCAGGCACTCCAGCCAACAGGCCCGGAACGGCCAGCAACAGGCCGTATTCGGGGAGCAGCGCAGAAGCTGCCGCTGCGGTGACGGCTGCAACCAGGGCCGCGATGAGGGCGCCGGACAAACGCCTTCGGACGTCTCTGGCGTTGAAGAAGCGGAAACCGCCGAGGCCCGCGGTGACCGCGGCGAAGGTAATAATGCTCCCGGTCAGGAAGCCGGCGCCCGGGCCGGGAGCATCCTTGAGCCGGTCAATCAGGGCAATTGGCACGGCCAGCATCCAGGCGCTGAGCAGGACCGCGAGGACGCATCCTGCCACGCGGCTCCGAGGTACCGGACCCAGGGTGTAGATCTGCCCTGCTGGCAGGTCGGCCTGCTGGACGTGGCGGTGGTTTCCAGGCGGCGGCGATTTCGGCAGGCGCATGAAACTCTCAAGCATTGATCCCCCAGACGTAGTGCTTGACGTCTTTTCAACCTACACGGGATGCCGGGAGGGGCAATCTGAACAGGGGGTTAGCGCTTCTTGGGGCCGCGCTTCGAGGCTGCGTTCAGCGCCGACTTCACGGCGGGAGGCAGGACGCCTTGCTCCGTTTCGGGCTCGGCCACTGTTCCGCGCGCCTTCGCGATGGCCTTCATGCCGTGGTAGATCACCAGCGCGGCAGCGGAACCGAGGGCGATGCCGGTGAACTTCAGGTCCCCAATGGTCCAGGTGTAGTCAGCGATGCCGATGATCAGGGCGACGGCGGCGGTGGTCAGGTTGATGGGGTTCGAAAAGTTGACCTTGTTCTGGACCCAGATCTTCACGCCGAGGATGCCGATCATGCCGTACAGCATGGTGGCTGCGCCGCCCAGCACGCCTGCCGGGACCGTGGCGATCAGTTCGCCGAACTTCGGCGAAAAGCTGAGCAGGATGGCGAACATCCCCGCCACCCAATAGGCCGCCGTCGAATACACCTTGGTGGCCGCCATGACGCCGATGTTTTCCGCGTAGGTGGTGGTGCCCGAACCGCCGCCAAAGCCGGCCAGGACGGTAGCGGCACCGTCGGCCATCAGCGCCCGTCCGGAGACGCCGTCGAGGTTCTGCCCCGTCATGGCGGCCACGGACTTCACATGGCCAATGTTCTCCGCCACCAGCACCAGGACCACCGGGACGAACAGCCCCAAAACGCCGAGGTGGAACTCGGGAGTCTGGAAGTGCGGCAGGCCGACCCAGGCTGCGGCGTCCATCTTGTCGTACTTCACCTCGCCTCGGAGCATGGCCACCAGGTAACCGACCACCACGCCCACCAGGATGCTGAGCCTGCCCAGGATCCCGCGGAACAGGACGCTGACCAGGATGATGGTGACAAGCGTGACCAGCGCGGTGATGGGGGCGGCGTCGAAGTTCTGCTTAGCTGCGGGGGCAAGGTTCAGGCCGATCAACGCAACGATGGCGCCGGTGACGATCGGCGGCATCAGCCGGTTGATCCAGCCGGCGCCGAACTTCTGCACCACGGCACCCACCATGGCCAGTGTGGTTCCCGCCAGCACGACGCCGCCCAGCGCGCCGGGAATCCCGAACTGCGCCTGCGAGGCCGTGATGGGCGCGATGAACGCAAAGCTCGAACCCAGGTAGCTGGGCACCCGGCCCTTGGTGACCACCAGGAACAGCAGCGTGCCGATGCCCGAGAAGAACAGCGTGGTGGCGGGCGGCATCCCGGTGATGATGGGAACCAGGAAGGTGGCGCCGAACATGGCCACCACGTGCTGCATGCCCACCCCTATGGTCAGGGGCCACGCCAGGCGCTCATCGGGGGCCACCACCTGGCCGGGCTTGATGGTTTTGCCGGTGCCGTGCAGCTTCCATTTGATTCCGAGCATGCTCATGGGAAGGAATGCCTTTCAGGGGGTGCCGCGAGGGGGCGAAGATCAACTCGGTCCAGAATACCGCCAAGTTTCCGCGCGCACCCGCTGTGGCCAAGGTCACCCCTGATGCGGGAAGAGCCAACGGTCAGTTGAAGTTGCAACTATGGAGAGCAACCAGGGGCCACCGCGGCAAGGCGGGTGACCCGCAGCGAAAGGTACGCCAATGACCATTGCCCATGAAGAAGCGGTTATCGATTCGGCAGCCGTGGACGCCATTTTCGCCCAGGCACGCACCGCCAACTCCTTCACCGGCGAGGTGACCGAAGAGCAGGCCCAGGCCATCTATGAACTCACCAAGTTCGGCCCCACCGCCTTCAACTCCCAGCCGCTGCGCGTCACCTACGTCCGCTCGGCCGAGGCCCGCGCCACCCTGGTTGACGCCCTGTCCCGCGGCAACCAGGCCAAGACCGCCTCCGCACCGCTCGTGGCCATCCTCAGCTACGACACCGACTGGGCCGGCAAGTGGGACAACTTCCTCCCCGGCTACAACGCCCCCAAGGCCATGTACGACGCCGACCCCGCACTCGCGGCCGCCACGGGCAACAACAACGCCCACCTGCAGGCCGGCTACTTCATCCTGGCCGTCCGCTCGCTCGGCTTCGCCGCAGGTCCCATGACCGGCGCCGACTTCGCCGCGATTGACGCCGCCTTCTTCCCGGCCGGCGACCAGAAGAGCTTCATGGTGGTCAACATCGGCCAGCCCGGTGAGGAAGCCTGGGGCGACGCAAAGCCCAAGTACTCCTACGGTGAGGCCGTCCGCACCGTCTGACGCCCCATCACTTCCTGCGTGTTTTCTCCAAACGCCCCATCACCTGGTGATGGGGCGTTTGGGTTTTAAGGGCGGGAGGTGATGGTGCGTCTGGACGCGGCCGTGGTGGGAGACTGGGGCCATGCCGACGCGGAACCTGATCTTTGTGGCCTTCGTGGAGCCCGTGGCCGACGGCCAGGTCTTCCCACGCACCGACTGGCCGCTGCACATCACGCTGGTGCGGTTTGACGTGGGGTTCGACGCCGCCGCAACAGGCAGCGCGGACGTCGCCGAACGCATCGCCGGGCTCGCTGACGCACCGGCAGCCGCAGCGCTGGGCGCCGCGCTCACCGTGGGGGAGGACGCCGCCTTCGGCCGCAACGGATCCGTTCCCGTCAACCTCATCCAGCCCCAGCCTGACCTGCAGGCCCTGCACGGGCAGCTGGTTGACGTCGTCGTGGGCGTGGAAGGCAGGATCCTGACGCCGGCCCACACCCTCGCCGGATACCGCCCCCACGTCTCACACCATGGTGGCAAGCGCCTCCACCCCGGCGACGCCGTCGTGCTTGACCGCGTCGCCCTGGTGGACATGGCTCCCGACGGCGACCACACCACCAGGCGCGTCCTCCGGCTGTGGTGCCGCGAGGGTGGAAACTAGGCGATGACGCTGTCCACCAGCGCCTTGGCCTCTGCCTGGACCTGCTTCAGGTGCTCCTCGCCCTTGAAGGACTCGGCGTAGATCTTGTAGACGTCCTCGGTGCCGGACGGCCGGGCCGCGAACCAGGCGTTCTCGGTGACCACCTTCAGGCCGCCGATGGGTGCGCCGTTGCCGGGTGCCTCGGTGAGTTTGGCGGTGATCTCCTCGCCCGCCAGCGACGTGGCAGTCACGTCAGCGGCGGACAGCTTGCCCAGCTTTGCCTTCTGCTCACGCGTCGCGGCGGCGTCGATCCGGGCGTAGACAGGGGCACCGAACTGGTCGGTCAGGCCCTTGTACAGCTGCGACGGGGACTTGCCCGTGACCGCGGTGATCTCGGATGCCAGCAGGGCCAGCAGGATACCGTCCTTGTCCGTGGTCCACACGCTGCCGTCCAGCTTGTTGAATGAAGCGCCGGCGGATTCCTCCCCGCCAAACGCGCCTTCACCCGAGAGCAGGCCGGGCACGAACCATTTGAAGCCCACCGGTACCTCCACGAGCTTGCGGCCCAGGCTCTGCGCCACGCGGTCGATGATGGAGGATGACACCAGGGTCTTGCCCACTACCGAGGCCGGGTTCCAGCCGCTGCGGTTGCGGTACAGGTAGTCGATGGCCACTGCGAGGTAGTGGTTGGGATTCATCAGGCCGCCGTCAGGGGTGACGATGCCGTGGCGGTCTGCGTCGGCGTCGTTGCCGGTGGCGATATCGAAGGAGGATCCGCCTGCCGACATCCGCTGGATCAGCGAGGCCATGGCGGACGGCGAGGAGCAGTCCATGCGGATTTTTTCGTCCCAGTCCAGCGTCATGAACGCCCACTGCGGGTCGACGGTGGGGTTCACCACGGTGAGGTCCAGGTGGTGGCGCTCGGCGATCTCGCCCCAGTAGTCAACGGAGGCGCCGCCCATGGGGTCGGCACCGATCCGGACGCCGGCCTCGCGGATGGCATCCAGGTTCAGGACGGACGGAAGGTCGTCCACGTAGCTGGAGAGGAAGTCGAACTTGCCGGTAGTGTCGGCCGATTGTGCGTCGGCCAGCGGAATCCGCTTCACGCCCCGCAGGCCGTTTTCCAGGAGCTCGTTGGCGCGGTTGGCGATCCAGCCTGTGGCGTCTGAGTCGGCCGGACCGCCGTGCGGGGGGTTGTACTTGAAGCCGCCGTCGCCGGGCGGGTTGTGGCTGGGCGTTACCACGATGCCGTCAGCCTGCGGGGCGCCGGGCGCCGCCTTCCGGTTGTAGGTGAGGATGGCGTGGCTCAGGGCCGGGGTGGGGGTGTAGCCGTGCCGGGCATCCACCAGGACCTGGACGCCGTTGGCGGCGAGGACCTCGAGGGCAGAGTTCTGTGCCGGCTCGCTCAGCGCGTGGGTGTCCTTGGCCAGGAACAGCGGACCGGTGACGCCCTGGGCCGCCCGGTACTCCACGATTGCCTGGGTGATGGCCACGATGTGCTGCTCGTTGAAGGAGGCCTTCAAGCTGGACCCTCGGTGCCCGGACGTTCCGAACACCACGCGCTGGCCGGGATCACCCAGGTCCGGCGCGATGTCGTAATACGCGTCGAGGAGCGCAGTGATGTCAACAAGGTCCTGGGGTTGGGCAACTGTACCCGCGCGGCTAGCCATGGCTCCAGCATGCCAGAAGCTGGCAGGAGTCAAAACGACCCGCCCAAAATCCGGACGCTGTGACCTGCCGTGACGTACGCCAACCAAGTAGTCCAACTGAGTACACAGCCGCGAAAGTACCTATATACCGCCCCTTCCGCCCACTGCTACTTTCAAGGAAATTCCACCGAAAGGAACGGACGACGGCGAGCCGCCGCCTTGGTCGGTTCCGGCAAGGAAACGGGGACGTCCAATGGGGGCAGGAGACGGGGCAGCGGAGCAGTCCAGGCTTGCTGCCGAGCGCGTGGCGCGGCTGAAGCGCAGGCTGGATGAGGCCGATCAATCCACCAAGGCATGGGATGCCGGCGCGGTGGGGGAGCGGACAGTGGCCGACAAGCTCAGCGAGCTGGTTCCCCGCGGCTGGTACGTGCTCCACGATGTCCATTGGCCGGGCAGGCCCAAGGCCACCCTGGACCACGTCCTGGTGGGACCGGGCGGCGTGGTGGTGGTGGATTCCAAGAACTGGACCGGCGAGGTGCAGGTGGCATCCGGCGTGCTCTGGCAGGGCCGCTATGCGCGCACCCAGGCCGTTGAAGGTGCCCTGGCCCAATGCGCTGCCGTTGCCTCGGTGCTGGCTCCGCCGCACCGCAGGCTGGTCCGTCCACTTATCTGCATGGCTGCCCAGCCCGACCTTTTTGGTATCACCGACTCGGACGTGGCCGTGGCCGGTTCGCAGCGGGTGGTCCCGGCCATCGAGTCGCTGCCCGCGGTACTGGACCAGCAGGCCGTGGTGGGCCTGTACGAGGACCTGGGCCGGCAGCTCACGCACGAACAGGAGCCCGGCATCACTGCCCTGCGCAACGTGCGTCCGGGAACCGTGGTGCGCCCGGCGGGAGCCCTGCCCCCGGCCGGTCCCGCCGCAAGCCCGGGAGGCAAAACCGGAGCCAAGGACGCAGCCAGGGCCCGCAGCGCATCCGGCCACCCCGCAGGCCGTGCCCTGCCGCCACGCGACGTCCAGGCAGGGCAGCATGCGGCCGCGCCGGCCGGGCATTGGCGCCACGGCCGGAGCACCAGGGCGCAGCACCACGGTGGGACCAGCGCAGGCAAGCTGGCGCTGCTGGCGGCGTTCGTTATTTTTGCCGTCTATTTCCTGCCCTACTTGGCCCGCTAGGCTCCTGCCGGGTCCCGGGCCGCAGTTGGTCAATGGCGGCCTCGCGGACCGCCGCGCCGATTCGGGCGAGGCGGTTTGAATCGAGGGACCAGGCCTGCCAGTAGAGGGCAACGTCCTGGTGGGCGGCCTCCTCCAACCGGACCAGGGCGCCGTCTGCCAGTTCGCCCGAGAGCTGGAGCTCCGGAATCATTCCCCAGCCCAGGCCGGCCCTGACCGCTGCAAGGAACCCCTGGGATGAGGGCACGGTATGCGTGGGCGGAGCCTGCTGCACGCTCTTCGCGGCCAGCAGCTGCTGCTGCAGGGTGTCCTTCGCATTGAATTTCATAACCGGCATTGCCGCCCAGTCCATCCCGCCTGGGCTGGAAAAGCGCCGGCGCAGCCCTGGAGCGGCCACCGGGATATAGCGCATGGATCCCAGCAACTCCACGCGGCATCCGCTCACCGGGACTGGGTCGGAGGTCACCGCGGCCATCACTGCGCCGTCGCGGAGCAGTTGGCTGCTGTAGCCCTGGTCCTCAACATGAAGGTCCAGTGCAGAGTCCTCCCAGCCTGCGGCCTGGTGCAGGACCGGAAGGAACCACGTGGCCAGCGAATCGGCGTTCACGGCCACTGGCAGAGGGGCCCGCAAGCTCGAACCCGTTCCCAGTGCTGCCGCGGTCTCGGCCTCGAGTAACTGCACCTGGCGGGCCATCCGCAGCAGCAGCGCACCCGCGTCCGTGGCGGTACAGGGAACCCGGCGGCGTACCAGGACCTGCCCCACGGAGGTTTCCAGCGCCTTGATGCGCTGGCTCACGGCTGACGGAGTGACGCGGAGCAGGTCTGCCGCGGCCTCAAACGTTCCTTCGTCGACAACCGCGACAAGGGCCTTCAGGTGTTCAAGGTTCATGAAGATATTCTAAGGACAACCACGAATCTGTTATTTGTCTACAGTGGGTTGCGATCCTATGGTCATGGAATGTGGACCGCGGGAATAACTGGAATGCTGACCGGGCTGGCGCTGATCGTGGCGATCGGCGCCCAGAACGCCTTTGTGCTGCGCCAAGGCATCCGCCGGGAGCACATTGGCGCTGTGGTGCTCGTCTGCATGGCCGGTGACGCGCTGCTGATCGTGGGCGGAACAGCGGGGATCGGAGCGCTGGTCACCCAATTCCCCGGGGTGCTGGAAGTCCTGCGCTGGGCCGGAGCCGCCTATTTGCTGTGGTTCGCGGTGCGGTCCTTCCTGGCAGCGGCGAGGCCTTCCGCGCTGACGGAGCAGTCGCCCAGGTCCAGGAACTCGGTCATCGCCACCACGGCCGCCCTGACCTTCCTCAACCCACATGTCTACCTGGACACCGTGGTGCTGCTGGGCAGCCTCGCCAACCAGCAGGGCCCCGGGCTACGCTGGACCTTTGCCGCCGGCGCCGTGGCCGGAAGCGTCCTGTGGTTCACGGCCCTCGGCTACGGGGCGCGGGCACTGGCCCGGGTGCTCGCCAGCCCCCGGACCTGGCGGTGGATCGACGCCGCCATCGGCGTCCTGATGGTGGTCCTGGCCGTCCGGCTGGTCCTGCACTGAAGTAGGCTGTAACCAGATTCGCAGGGGAGAAACCATGAGCAACCAGCCATCCCAGGGGCCCGATTACCAGCGACCCGAAAACCAGCCCGGCGGCCCGCCGTGGTCCGGGTACCAGCCACCGGGCCAGTATGGGCAGGGAGCCGGTCATGGCCAGTCCCAGTATGGCCAGGCCCAGTACAACCAGCCGCAGTACGGCCAAGGACCCTACAACCAGGCCCAGTACAACCAGCCGCAGTACAGCCAGCCGCAGTACTTCGGCCAGGCGTCCTACTACGGCCAGCAGGTGGAACCCAAGACGCTGAGCATCGCCAGCATGGTCTGCGGCATCGCCTCGGTGATCATGGGCTGGCTGTTGCTGCCCCAGTTCGCCGCCATCATCACCGGCCATTTGGCCCTGCGCCGTGAACCCTCGGGCAAGGGGATGTCCATCACCGGCCTGGTGCTGGGTTACCTTTGCCTGCTGGGCTACGGAGCGCTCTGGCTTTTGTTCATTATTGGCGTGGCCGTCGCCGGCACTGCCGGGTCAAACACCGGCACGTTCTAACCGGCGGGTGCCGGCAGCCCCGGCCCGGCGCCAACGGCGGCCCTGGCACCTAATGCCCGGGCCGCCGTCGTAAAGTCCCCAGCTGCCTGCCTACCCCTCCATTGCCACGACCGCCGGCTCCCCAACCCTGCCCGCCGGGTAGATCGATTCCGCCGGGGCCCGGTTCGTGGCCTTGGCCCACGGGTAGTAGATGGCGAGGGTGGCCACGATCCCCACGAGCCAGGAGATGTCCGCCCCGCCCAGCAGCTTGGTGACCGGGCCGGTATACAGGGCCTGCGCCAGGAACGGGATTTGGATGACGACGCCGATTCCATAGGAGACCAGGGCCGCGGCGTTCCAGCGGCCGTAGCGGCCGTCCGGGTTGTACAGGGCCGGGATGTCCAGCCGGTCGCGGGAGATCTTGTAGTAGTCCACGAGGTTGATCACGGACCATGGCGTGAACACCATCAGCAGCAGGAGCACGAAGTTCTTGAACACGTTCAGGAAGTCCTTGCTGGCGAACAGCGCGATGAGGACGCTGGCACCGATGACCGCCGCGACGAAAGCGATCCGGACGGTTTTGGAGACAGTGTCCCGGCGGTTGACCGCGGTGCTGATGGTCACGCCGCACATGAAGGCCCCGTAGGCGTTCAGGCAGTTCACTGTCAGCTTGCCGGTGACGATCATCAGGTAGATGAAGACGGCGATCAGGCCGCCGCCGGCGAGGTCGCCCATGTACCCCACCTGGTTCTTCAGGAAATCCCCGCCCAGCTTGGCGGCCGACAGCCCTCCGGCCAGGGCGCCCAGGGTCATGGCCCACTGGGCGCCGCCCACCGAGCCGGCGAAGGTGTACCAGAACGTCTTGCGCTCGGAGGTGTGGGCCGGGAGGTAGCGGGAGTAGTCGGCGACGTACGGGCCGAACGTCAGCTGCCAGCCTGCGCCGAGGGCGACGGCGGTGAGGAACGTGGGCCACTCGAAGCCCTTGACCATCAGCACCTGGGTGACGTCGAACCTGGTGACGACGGCGACCGTCAGGTAGAGGAAGCCGGCGAGGCCCAGCACGGTGGCGATGCGGCCCAGCGCGTGGATGTACTTATAGCCCAGGATGGCCAGCAGGGCGGTGGCCGCACCGAAGATGAGGATTCCGACGGCGGGCGTCTCCACTCCCAGCATGAGGTTGATGGCCTGCCCCGAAAGGACGGTGCCGGTGGAGGCGAATCCGACGTACATCAGGATGACCAGTGCCAGCGGGATCACGGCCCCGTACACGCCGAACTGCGCCCGGCTGGAAATCATCTGGGGCAGCCCCAGCTTGGGGCCCTGGGCAGAGTGGAGGGCCATGACGGCGCCGCCCAGCACATTCCCCACCAACAGGCCCACGATGGCCCAGAAAGCATCCGCCCCGAACACCACGGCCAGGGCGCCGTCCACGATGGCGGTGATCTGCGCGTTGGCGCCGAACCACAGCGTGAACTGGCCTCTCGGGTGGCCGTGGCGCTCGCACGGCGGAATCATGTCGATGGATCGTGCCTCTACGGCGGTACTGCCCGGTGCGTGCGGCTGCTAGCGGAGCAGCTCCACGTCGGAGACGAGCTCGATGTGCGCCAGCATGGCGTCGGCCGCTGCCGCAGCGTCCTGCGCACGCACGGCATCCGCGATTTTCCGGTGCGAAGCCAGTGACTGTTCCGGCCGGCCGGGCTGGCCCAGCGACTCCATCCTTGTTTCCAGGATCATCTCCGCGATGAAGGCCATCAGCTGTGCCAGGACCGAGGAGTGCGCCGCGCCGGTGATGGCCTGGTGGAAGAGTTCGTCACCGTGGGTGCCGCGGTCGCCGTCGCTGATTTCCTGTGCCATGACGTCCAGGGCGTTGTCGATCGCGGCGAGGTCCTGGTCCGTCCGGCGTTCCGCGGCAAGGGCGGCAAGCTTCACCTCCAGGGTGCTGCGGGCTTCCACGATTTCCGGCAGCCGGCTCTGGTGCTCACGCAGGCCCTTGACCACCGAGGCGACGCTGGGCCTCCGGGCCAGCACGGCTCCGGTGCCGTGCTGCACGTCAATGACGCCCAGAACCTCAAGGGCCACCAGTGCCTGGGCGAGAGTGGCGCGGGAGACGCCCAGCCGCTCGGCGAGGTCGCGCTCGGCCGGCAGCAGGTCGCCGGGCTTCAGCTGGGCGGACTCGATGTAGGCAAGGATCTGTTCCACCAGCTGCTCGTACAGCCGTGGCCGCGCAACGCGTTCCAGCCCCAGCCGTGCCGTCTTCTCCACAAAGCCCTCCCTTGGGTCTACCGGTCCAGAATACCGCCTTCATCTATTGACAGATAGACTCACTGTCTAAGAGGCTAGTCCAGTGAGCCAGTAACTCACGTCACATTCTTCCCCTCAATGGAGGACCAACGATGTCCGCTCCTGTCCTATCCATCATCATCCTCGCGGCGATGTTCCTGCTCGCCACCGTCCTGCCCCTCAACATGGGTGCGCTCGCCTTCGTCGGCGCCTTCCTGCTCGGCGCCGTGGTGCTGGGCATGTCCACCAATGAGATCCTGGCCAACTTCCCCGGCGGCCTCTTCCTCACCATAGTGGGCGTCACCTACCTCTTCGCCATCGCGCAGAACAACGGCACCATCGACCTCCTGGTCCGGGGAGCCGTCAAGCTCGTGGGCAGCCGCGTTGCCCTCATCCCCTGGGTCATGTTCGCCATCACCGCGGTGATCACGGCCGTGGGCGCCCTGTCTCCCGCCGCCGTCGCCATCATTGCCCCCATCGCCCTGAGCTTTGCCGGCAAGTACAAGATCAGCCCGCTCCTGATGGGCATGATGGTGATCCACGGCGCACAGGCCGGCGGCTTCTCGCCCATCGCCGTCTACGGCGTCACCGTCAACGGCATCCTGGCCAAGACCGACCTCGCGTTCAGCCCCACCGCCCTGTTCCTGTCCAGCTTCATCTTCAACCTGGTCATCGCGCTGGTCCTCTTCGTGGTCCTGGGCGGCAAGAACCTCCTGTCCTCCAAGGTGGGACACTTCGTGGAGCAGGCGGTCGAGGCGCGCATGGCAGTCAGCGTCGGCGCCAAGGCGCCCGGGGGCGACGTTCCTTTCAAGGGCTTCGGCTCGGGCATGTACGGCGACCGCGACCCAGCAGGCGACGGCATTGCCGCCACCAAGGAACGTTCCGAACGGATCCCCCAGCTTGTCACCATTGCCGGACTGATCGTGCTGGCCGTGGTGGCCCTCGGCTTCAAGATGGATGTCGGCTTCGTCTCCATCACCATCGCCATCGTGCTGGCCCTGGTCTCGCCGGCCGCGCAGAAGGGCGCCATCAACAAGATCAGCTGGTCCACCGTGCTGCTCATTTGCGGCATGCTGACCTTCGTCGGCGTGCTTGAGGAGGCCGGCACCATCAAATTCGTCTCCAGCGGCGTCGCCGGAATGGGAATGCCGCTGCTGGCAGCCCTCATCATCTGCTTCATCGGCGCCGTGGTGTCCGCCTTCGCCTCCTCCACCGCGATCCTGGCAGCGCTCATCCCGCTCGCCGTCCCGTTCCTGTCGACGGGTGAAATCGGGGCCGTGGGCGTCATCTGCGCCCTGGCGGTCTCCGCCACGATCGTTGACGTCTCGCCGTTTTCCACCAACGGCGCACTGGTGCTGGCCAACGCCCCGGAGGGCGTGGACAAGGACCAGTTCTACAAGCGGATCCTCGGCTACAGCGGAATCGTCATCGTGGCCGGACCCGTCCTGGCATGGCTGGCACTGGTGGTCCCCGGCTGGCTCTAACTGCCACCGCCCCCGTCCAGCCTGTTTTTAGAAAGGAAACCAGAACATGAGCACTGAGAACCGCCAAGGCCCCCTGGCCGGGCACACCGTCGTCGACCTCAGCCGGGCACTTGCCGGACCGCACGCCGGCATGATGCTGGCGGACCTCGGTGCCCGCGTCATCAAGGTGGAGAACCCCGGCACGGGGGACGACACCCGGGGCTGGGGCCCGCCCTTCGTCGGCCCGGAGGATGACCTGCAGTCCACCTACTTCATGTCCTGCAACCGCAACAAGGAATCCATCAGTTTGGACCTGAAGAGCGAAGACGGGCAGGCGGTGCTGCGCGGACTGCTGGAGCGGGCCGATGTGGTGATCGAGAACTTCCGGCCCGGCGTCATGGACCGGCTGGGCTTCTCAACGGCTGCGATGCATGAGCTCAACCCGCGCCTGGTGATCCTGTCCATCACCGGCTTTGGCCACGACGGCCCCGAATCCCAGCGCAGCGGCTACGACCAGATCCTGCAGGGCGAAGCCGGACTCATGTCACTCACCGGCTCCGGACCGGATGATCCGCAGCGCGTGGGCGTTCCCATCGCCGACCTGCTCTCCGGCATGAACGGGGCGTTCGGCGTCCTGGCGGCACTGGTGGAGCGGAACCGGACCGGCCGGGGCCAGGTGGTGCGCACGTCGCTGCTCGCTTCCCTGATTGGAGTCCACGCCTTCCAGGGAACCCGGACCACTGTTGCCGGCGAAGTTCCGCAGGCCCAGGGAAACCACCACCCGTCCATCGCACCCTACGGCCTGTTCAACTGCAAGGACGGCAGCGTCCAGATCAGCGTCGGCAGTGAGAAACTGTGGCAGTCCTTCGCGGCAGCCTTCGGCCTGGACGCTGCCGCCCCCGGTTTCGCCAGCAACGCCGAAAGGGTGCGGAACCGCGGCGAGGTGATTGCCGCCGTCGAACGCGCCTTCTCGGGGTACGGGGCGGTGGAACTGCTGCAGAAGCTGAACGACGCCGGGATCCCGGCCGGCAAGGTCCGCTCACTGGATGAGGTGTACGCCTGGGAGCAGGTGGCGTCCCAGGGCCTGGTGGTGGAGGTGGACCATCCGCTGCTGGGAAAGGTGAGCCTGCCGGGGCCGCCGCTGCGGTTCTTCGCACCCGGCGACGCCGCGGAAACCACCCCGACCGGGCACGACGCACCGCCGCTGCTGAATGAGGACGGCGCCGCCATCCGGGAATGGCTGGGCATGGCCCCCGCGGCTCCGGCGGCCAAGTAGCGTGGCGACGGCAGAGAAGGTGCGGCACATGAACGCCACCGAGTTGCTCGAAGCCGTGGTGGACCCCGGTTCGTTCGTTTCCTGGGACGCGGAACCGGAGCAGCCCGGGCTGTCCGAAGAGTACGCCCGGGACCTGGCCAAGGCGCGGGAGCGCAGCGGCGCCGACGAATCAGTGATCACCGGCGCCGGGCTGATCCGCGGCCGGAGGGTCGCACTCATCGTCAGCGAATTTTCGTTCCTTGCCGGGTCGATCGGCCACGCGGCAGCGCAAAGGATTGTTGCCGCCGTCGAACGCGCCACTGCCGAAGGGCTCCCGCTGCTGGCCGGTCCGGCGTCAGGCGGCACGCGGATGCAGGAAGGGACGCTCGCGTTCCTGTCCATGGTGAAGATCACCGGCGCAGTCCGCGCGCACCGACAGGCCGGGCTTCCCTACCTGGTCTACCTGCGCCACCCCACCACCGGCGGCGTGATGGCGTCCTGGGGATCCCTGGGGCACATCAACGTGGCCGAACCCGGGGCCCTGCTGGGATTCCTTGGCCCACGCGTCTACCAGGCGCTGTATGGCGAAGCGTTCCCGGAGAACGTCCAGGTGGCGGAAAACCTCTTCAACAAGGGGTTGATCGACGGCGTGGTGGAACCCCGCGACCTCGCCGATCTGGTGGGCCGGGCGCTGGACATCCTCGCTCCCGCGGCCCCGCTGCCGCCGCGCCCCGCGGCTCCCGACACCCTGAACGTCCGGCCATCGTCCGTGGACGCCTGGACGTCCATCGGGCTCTCCCGGCGGCCGCGGCGGCCCGACCTGCGCCAGTTGCTGAAATTCGGCGCCGGCGATGCCCTTCCCTTGAACGGAACCGGGCAGGGCGAGAAGGACCCCGGGTTGTTGCTGGCTCTTGCACGCTTCGGCACCCAGTCCTGCATCGTGCTGGGGCACGCACGCCCGCTGCGGAAAGACGCCGCCGGCATGGGTCCCGGGTCATTGCGGGAAGCACGGCGGGGGATGAAGCTGGCGGAGGAACTGCGGCTTCCCCTGCTGACTGTCATCGATACCGCCGGTGCCGCCCTTTCGCAGGAAGCGGAGGAGGGCGGGCTTGCCGGCGAGATTGCGCGCTCGCTGCATGAACTGATCGGACTCGAGTCACCGTCGGTTTCCGTGCTGCTTGGCCAGGGGGCCGGGGGAGGGGCGCTGGCGCTGCTGCCTGCGGACAGGACCATCGCCGCGCAGCACAGCTGGCTGTCGCCGCTGCCGCCGGAGGGTGCCAGCGCCATCGTCCACCGGACCACCGAATTCGCGCCCGCCATGGCCCAGGCGCAGGGTGTGAACGTCGCGGCGCTGTACGCGAACGGGCTGGTGGACCACATCGTTGACGAGCGCGGTGATGCTTCCCTGGAGCCGCGCGAATTCTGCGTCCGGATGGCACAGGCGATTGAGTATGAGCTGGCGACTGTGGCGGGAGTTCCCGTGCCGGAACTGGTGGCTGCCCGCGCTGGAAAGTTCGCGACGCTGGGCGCCCGTTAGGGGAGCCGGCGTAAAGCTGGGACGTCGGTACCCACCTCGACGGCGGCAGCCACGCGGGCGGCTCGGCGACCGGGCGGCTCGGCGACCGGCCGCTACTTTCGTTGCCGGACCCGTGCCCTGTGGGCGTTGGAGCGGAGCTGGAGGATACGCACGCCGCCCGCAACGGCCACCAGCACGCCGCCCGTCACGGCCGCGATGAACAGAGCCATGCCAAGCGGGACTGAGCCCTCGAAGCCCAGGAATTTCACCAAGGCCTGTTCCTGGTTCTGCAGGATGAAAACGATCAGCAGGATCAGGAGCGCCAAGGCAGCCACTACCGCTGCCCAGATGACTCCGGCGCGGGTGACCTTGCGCTCCGGGGTGGCGCCGCCCGGGGCGGTCGTGGCCGAGGTTCCCGTGGCGGGCGTTCCGGGCTCCCGGGTTGGGTAGGACGGGGCGCCGCCGAGGGATGCGGCCCGGTCCCCGGACGGCTGGGCCGGGTTTGCTGACGGCGTGGTGGCCTCGCGTTCCGGCGTGCGGTCCGGTCCTGGCGTGTACTGTCCTGCGCTCATGCCCGTTTCCTTTCGCAGAATAATAAGCATGCTTATTGTGCAACCATAGACGCCAGTGTTGCGTTAGCACAACGCGCGTAACGGGGTGTGCGGCCAAGAGTCGCAGACGGAGGAGGTCCCGGGGTGTTTTGTCGAAGGAGGGGCACCCGCCCGGGAACCCCTCCTTCGACCGGCCCGGGTCATTACAGCCCGGGCGTCAGACCCTCTCCCTGTTCCGCTCCGCGGAGGGGGTGCGCGGTGCAGGGGACCTGCGCCAGTTGGGGAACGCCCAGAAGGTGAAATCCGGTGCCTTGACCGGCTCCTTTGGAGTTTCCGCAGGTGTTTCGGGTTTTGTTTCGGCTTCGGGCCGGCGCGTCGTTTCCTTCCTGGCGCCCCATCCGAAGTCCTTGTTTGATGCGTAGCACATACAGGCCTCCTCATGGTGACTGCCCTTTAATCGTCCCCCTGATTGGCGCGGGAGTCGATACGCCGGCGAAGTCCACACGGGCGCCGCGGCATCGGTATGCAGCCCGCGGGGCAGGCCACGCGGGGAGTCAGCCGCCGTTAACGATGTCCTGTGCCTCCTGCGGGCGGTGGAACTCGCAGGGCCCTTGATGGCGGAGGGGGAGCAGGCAAGTCCGGCCCGTCGGCAGGTGGACCAGGGCGCACCGGCCGGCCATGGCGAGGTCCTCCCTGACGTTGGTGTTGCTCAGGTCCGGCCGGCCGTCGGGGGCCGCCGCGTAAGTTTCGGCGCCGGTTGCGCTGGGTTCAGCATTCATGCGGGACAACTCCTCGTGGAGCTTGGTGGGTGGAGGAAACGTAATGGCGCTTTACCAGTTTGGGTAGCCCAGGTTACGGCTGGGTTAAGCCGCCGTTAGGTTAAGGTCAACAGCAAAAAGCCCTGCCCCTAGAAGCCGAGTTGGCGCGCGACCTGCAGCAGGAGGGCCTCAGAACCCGGAGGGCCCACCAGCTGGATTCCCATGGGCAGTCCGCTCCCGGGAGCGCCGCCGGTCCAATACACCGGAACCGTGATCGCCGGCAGTCCGCACACATTGACCATCGAGGACCAGGGCGCGTATTCGCACTGCTTCCGGTAGTCGCCATCGGCGTCCCCGGGCCACTGCGCCGACGGCCAGCGGCCGCTGCCGTGCGCCGTGCCGGTGAACCAGCCCACCGGCCGGGGCGTCTGCGCCAGCGCGGGCATCAACATCAGGTCCCACTGCCGGTACTGGGCCTCCGTGTCGTGCTGGAACTGCCGCAGGAACGCCAGCGCCTCGGCAAGTTTGGCAGGGCTGCGCTGCTGCGCGCGCCGGCGGAAGGTCCGGGTCAGGGGCGCGAGCTGCGCTTCCCTGGATGGGCTGATCCGGGCGGCGCCCACTCCGGCGGTCCAGGCTGTGGTGAAGGCATCCGGGTACCGGTTGTCATATCGGACGCCGGCGTCGCCAAGGGTATGGCCAGCATGTTCCAGGAGGGCTTCGCCGGCCTGGAGCGCGTCCAGGGCCTCCCGGTCCGGCGTGAACGGAAAGGTGCCGGACCAGGGACTGTCCAGCGTGATGCCGATCCTCAGCCGCGGCGGCTCCTGCCGGACTGCCTCGAGGTACTGGTTCCCTGGGGCCAGGACGTCCATCATCAGCGCGGCATCCTCTGCGCTCCGGGCAATGGGTCCCGGTGTCACCAGCCGGGCAGGGTCGCCGGCGCTTTCCCCGGCGGCCACCAGCCCCCGCCCGGGTTTGAGTCCCACCAGGCCACAGGCGGCAGCGGGTATGCGGACTGATCCGCCGCCGTCGGTCCCGGGGGCAAAAGGCAGCAACCCTGCCGCCACGGCGGCTGCACTGCCGCCGGAGGACCCTCCCGAACTTCTGCCGGGCGCGTGCGGGTTGCGCGACGGCGGCGCGATGCGGTTTTCGCTGTAGGCCGTCAGTCCGAATTCGGGCACTTGGGTCTTGCCCAGCGAAACCACGCCGGCATCCTTGAAAAGGGACACCAGGGGAGCGTCGGCAGGGGCGGGTTTGTGGTCCAGGGCGGCGCTGCCGTGCGTGGTCACCACACCGGCCACGTCCGCGAGGTCCTTGAACGCCAGCGGCATGCCGTGCAGCAGGGGCAGGTCATCGGCGGCGGAATGGGCGCTGCGGGTATCCGCAGCCCGCGCCTGCTCCAGGGCCTGGTCCGCCGTCACGGTGATGAAGGCGCCCAGCAGTGGGTTTTGCTGCCCGATCCGCTCCAGGAAGTGTCCGGTGGATTCAGTGGCGGACACCGATCCGCTGCGCAGGAGGTCGCGGAGCGCCAGTGCCGAAAGTTCGTGGAGTTCAGGCACGGGGACCTGCCGGCCGGGGCCGGGCTTTCCGGCAGGCACAAGCCGGTAGCGCGGAGAGGGCGGTCAGCTGCTGGGACATGGAAACCTCCTGGGCCTTCACCAGCCTAACCCGCGCCTTTCCCCGGACCCGTTCCGGCTGCGGGGAGGCGGAAGGGCTAGGCTTAAACCTGACTTTGATCCGACAGAGCTGCCAAGACAGGACTCCGATGAGCGATTTCGATACCGTCCCCGTCCATGACGTCCCGGCCGACGCCGTGATCCTGGACGTCCGGGAGGACTACGAGTGGGTTGCCGGCCATGCCGAGGGCGCAGTCCACATCCCCATGGATCAGGTCCCGGCCCGGCTGGATGAACTCGACCCGGACGAGGACGTCTACGTCATTTGCCGCACCGGCGGCCGCTCCTTCCGCGTGGCCCAATGGCTCACAGGCCAGGGGTACACAGCCATCAACGTGTCCGGCGGCATGGACCAGTGGCTGGAATCCGGCAAGCCCCTGGTCTCGGACAACGGACTCAAGCCCCTGGTGCTTTAGTGCCCTGCACCTATACCTTCCTCGGTCCGGAGGGCACATTCACTGAGGCTGCCCTGCTGCAGGTCCCTGGCGCCGCCCAGGCGGTCCGGTTGCCGGCGTCGAACGTCAACGCTGCCCTTGACAAAGTCCGCGACGGCTCGGCAGACGCCGGCATGGTCCCCATCGAAAACTCGGTGGAGGGCGGCGTGACTGCCACGCTGGATGCCATTGCCACGGGCCCGGAACTGCGGATCATCCGCGAAGTCCTGGTTCCCATCAGCTTTGTCCTGGCTGCCCGGCCCGGCGTGCAGCTGGAGGATGTACGGCGGGTGTCCACGCACGGCCATGCCTGGGCGCAGTGCCGGCTATGGATGGATCAGCATATACCTGGTGCGGAATACGTTCCCGGATCGTCAACAGCCGCTGCCGCGCTGGGGCTGCTGGACGCGGACTGCCGGTACGACGCGGCAATCTGCGCCCCGCTCGTGGCCCGGGAGCATGCGGGGCTGTCGGTCCTGGCGGAAGACATTGGGGACAACCCCGGCGCGGTGACACGCTTCATCCTGGTCAGCCGGCCGGCTCTACTGCCGGAACGGACCGGAGCGGACAAGACCACCGTTGTGGTCCCGCTGCCGGAGGACCGGCCGGGCGCCCTCATGGAGATCCTTGACCAGTTCGCCAGCCGCGGCGTCAACCTCAGCAGGATCGAATCGCGCCCTACCGGACAGTACCTGGGCCACTATTTCTTCAGCATCGACGCCGACGGCCATGCCCGCGAGGCCAGGGTGGCTGACGCACTGGCAGGGCTGCACCGCATCAGTCCCGGCACCCGCTTCCTGGGCTCCTACGCCAGGGCCGACAGGCACGCCACTCCGGTTCCCGCCCATACCTCCGATGCGGCTTTCGCGGCCGCCCGGACGTGGGTGGAATCCGTCCTCGCCGAGGAATCCGCCGCAGGTGAAAGCGGTTCCGGGGCTTCGCCCAAAGCGTAGGCAAATGCCCCCGGAAAATACTTCCGCGGACTGTGGACTGTGCGTATGCTTGCTTGATCCACACGGGGTATGGCCCCTGACGAAGGGAGCGGGTCATGACCAGCAGCACTGACAATGACGGCCAGGGGATGATCGTCAACCCCAAGCCGACGGGAGACAACCAGGACTGGGACGGGGACGACGCCGACCGTGCCGACCGCCTCCGCTTCGAAGAGGAGCAGGCGATGATCCGCGAGCAGTCCGAAGCCCACGCTGCTGCCAAACAAGCCCACGCGGACGCGAAAGCTGCTGCTGAGGCTGGGAAAAAGTCCGGGTCCTGACGGCGCCGACTACTGGGTCGGCGCCGCGTCGCGGCGCCGCTTCAGCTCCGCGTTACCGCACGGTGCGTGGGCTGCTCTGCGCCGGGCCGCCGCTGTGTCCCTGCCCCCTGACCCTGACCAGGAGTGACCGGGGCTCCACCCCGACCGTAAGCTGAGTGGCTTCCCCCGCCGTGTCGCCGTCGAGCTGCGTGGGCATCGGCTCGGGGCACTTGATGACCACCTTGACTGACCGGTACACGGTCATGATGGGCAGCTTTCCACTGTGCTTGAACATGATTTTCACGTACATCAGCAGCCACCCCAGGGCGCTGCGGGGGCTCATCACCACGACGTCCAGCATGCCGTCGTCGATCATGGCCTGCGGGATGAAGTCAATGCCGCCGGGAACCAGGCCGCAATTGGCGAACAGTACGCTGCGGATGTTCCTTACCTGCTCCGGGCTGTCATCCAGGGCGATCGAGACCTTTTTCCGCCGGCCCGGCAGGTGGCGCACCCCGGCCTCCGTGTAGGCAAGCCAGCCCACGGCTTTCTTCAGCCCGGCGTTGGTGTCGGCGAGGACTTCGGCATCCATGCCGACTCCGGCGATCACCAGGAAGACGTGCTCCGAATAGTGGCCCGTGCGGGAGTTCTCAATGGCCATCCGGGCAGTGTCAATGTACCGTTGCCGCCCAAAAAGCGCTGTCTGGACATTGCCGTGGAGATCGTTCACGTCCAGGTCCACATTCCGGGCCAGGAGATTTCCCGTGCCCAGCGGAATCAGGCCCATGGCTACATCGGTGTTCGCGAGGGCCTCAGCCACCACCCGGACGGTGCCGTCGCCGCCGCCCACCAGGACGACGTCGGGCTTTGCCGCCAAGGCGGCCTGCATCTGCGAAAAGCCGGGGTCCTCCGCCGTCGTCTCGAAAAAGACGGGCTCCTCCCACCCCGCCGCCAGGCATGCCCGGTGGATCATTCCCCTGGCTTCGTCCGCCCGCGCCTTGATGGGGTTCAGGACCACGGCCACCCGCTGCTGGGCCAGCCCTGAGTCGTAGGCTTCCCCGGCGACGGCGCTGCGCATATGCAGGGCCTTGAGGCGGCGCACCCCCCACCAGCTGGAGGTGGCGAAGGCAAGCGCCACGGCAATCAGCAGGTAGAGAATCCAGTCGCTCATGGTGGTTCAACAGTAGCCCGGCGCGCGGCGGCCCGCGGCACGGAGCTGCACGCCCGCCGTCGTGCAGTGAATTGGATACCCTTGTCTGGTGATCGACGTAAAAGACCTCAGCGAAAACCCGGACAAGTTCCGTGCCAGCCAGCGCGCCCGCGGCGCGGACGAATCAGTGGTGGACGCGATCATCTCCGCGGACTCCGCCCGCCGTGCCGCCCTGCTCCGCTTCGAGAACCTCCGGGCGGAGCAGAACGTGTTCGGCAAGAAGGTGGCAAAGGCCAAGGGCGACGAGAAGCAGGCCCTGCTGGCCGAGGTCAAGGAACTCGCCAATTCGGTAAAGGCCGCTTCCGCGGAGGCTGATGCCGCCCAGACTAAGCAGGAAGAACTGCTGCGCACCATCCCCAACCTGGTGGAGGACGGCGTTCCCGAAGGCGGCGAGGACGACTACGTGGTTGTCAAGACCGTGGGCGCCCCGCGCGAATTCCCCGACTTCGAGCCCAGGGACCACCTGGAAATCGGCGAGCTGATCGGCGCGATCGACATGGAACGCGGCGCCAAGGTCTCCGGTGCGCGCTTCTACTTCCTGCGGGGCGTGGGGGCCCGGCTGGAGATGGCACTGCTGCAGATGGCCATGGACCAGGCCATTGAAGCCGGCTTCATCCCCATGATCACCCCCACCCTGGTGCGTCCCGAGACCATGCAGGGCACCGGCTTCGACGTCAAGCACGACGCCGAGATCTACCGTCTCGCCGAAGACGACCTTTACCTCGTGGGCACCTCAGAGGTGGCCCTGGCCGGGTACCACGCCGACGAGATCCTGGACTTCTCCGCCGGCCCCATCCGCTACGCGGGACAGAGCTCCTGCTACCGCCGCGAAGCCGGATCCCACGGCAAGGACACCCGCGGCATCATCCGCGTGCACCAGTTCAACAAAGTGGAGATGTTCATCTACACCACGGTTGAAGAAGCTGCCGCCGAGCACCAGCGCCTCCTGGCCTGGGAAGAGGAGATGCTGGCCAAGTGCGAACTGCCGTACCGGGTCATCGACACTGCCGCCGGCGACCTCGGTACCTCCGCGGCCCGCAAGTACGACTGCGAAGCCTGGGTCCCCACGCAAAACGCCTACCGCGAGCTGACCTCCACCTCCAACTGCACCACGTTCCAGGCCCGCCGCCTGAACATCCGGGAGCGGGTGGTGAATTCTGAGGGTGCTGCCAAGGGCACGCGCGCCGTGGCCACGCTGAACGGCACCCTGGCCACCACACGGTGGATCGTGGCCCTCCTGGAGCACCACCAGAACGCGGACGGCTCCGTGAACGTGCCGAAGGCCCTGCAGAAGTACCTGGGCGGCCTGGAGGTCCTCCCGGTCCTCTAGGGGAATCCTCCATCAGTGTGTTCGCGGATCGGCACTTCAATTGTTCCGATCCGCGAACAAGCCTGGGATTTGCCCGCGCTTGTCCATGTACGGCCTCCCGCAAATGTGGAAATCCGCCGTGTTAACCAACAGTTCAATAAACCTGTGGTCCGCGTCCTAGCGCGTGTCAGTTACGTCTGCTTCACTGTGTGAATGACAACGCTGACTGAAACCTCAGTCGCCGGCAACGATGACCGGCGAGACAACAATCGAGACTACAACCGCAACAGCATCGGCTTCCCCGCGGTGGACCAGAAGTTCATGGTCGCCCTGGACGTGGACGGCACGCTGGTTAACCACGACGGCCACATGTCCGCTGGCGTACGGGAAGCTGCGCAGGCCGTGGTGGCCGCCGGGCACGAGGTTATGATCGCCACCGGCCGCTCCCTGAACGCCACACTTCCCATCATCGAAAAGATCGGCATCGAGCACGGGTACGCCGTATGCTGCAACGGCGGGGTGACCCTCCGGCTGCACCCCGAACTGGAAAACGGCTACGAGGTGATCCACAAGGCCACGTTTGATCCGGGACCGGCCCTGCGCGCCCTCCGCAAACGTCTTCCGTCCGCCAAGTACGCGCTTGAGGACGCCGACGGAAGGTTCCTCTCCACCGAGCGGTTCCAGGATGCCAGCTTCGGCGTCGAGGCGGTGGGGGTTGACTTCCAGACCATGCTGGAGGCTACTGCCGTCCGCGTGGTGGTGTTCAGCACCGAGAACACGCCCGAAGAGTTCAACGAGGCCATCAACCACGTGGGCCTGGCGGGCGTGACCTATTCGGTGGGCTGGACCGCGTGGCTGGACATCGCCGCCGCCGGCGTCACCAAGGCCAGCGCCCTGGAAAACCTCAGGCTCCGGCTTGGCTTTGAAGAGCACCTGACAGTTGCCGTGGGCGACGGCCGGAACGACATCGAAATGCTCACGTGGGCCGGCCGCGGCGTCGCCATGGGGCAGGCTCCGGCGGAAGTGGTCGCTGCGGCGGACGAAGTCACGCACTCAGTGCACGACGACGGCGCCGCCCATGTGCTGCGCAGCCTCCTCTAGGCAGGACCCGGCAGCAAGGAGGAATTCAGGGCACGCCGCCAGTCCAAGGCAGAATAGGGATATGACCCTTACGACGTTCGCCCTCGTCCGCCATGGCCAGACCGACTGGAACGCCGAGCGCCGGCTGCAGGGATCAACCGACATCCCCCTGAACGACGTCGGACGCGGCCAGGCGCGGGACGCCGTCGCCATCCTTGCACCGTATGAATGGGACGCCATCGTCTCCTCGCCGCTGAGCCGGGCCGCGGAGACCGCGGACCTGATCGCCGAAGGGCTCGGGCTGACGGTGGCTAGGCGGGTCCCGGAGCTCACCGAGCGCAGCTTCGGCCCGGCCGAGGGGATGCAGGCCGGCCCCGAGCTGGAAGCGCTGCGTATTCCCGGCGGATTCAAAGGCGCGGAGAGTGAAGACGAAGCCGCGGACCGCGGCCTCGCAGCCTTGGAAGCCCTGGCGGATGATTACCGCGGCCAGCGGGTCCTGGTGGTCACCCACGGCACCCTGCTGCGGGTCAGCCTCAGCCGTGCCATCGGCCAGGCCCTGGGCAGTGTGGACAACGCCGCCCTCAACCTGGCGCACCACCACGCGGTCGACGGCTGGAAGCTGGAATACTTCAACGGCGAGCCGGTCCTGGCAGCAACGGGCAGCTAAGGGGCACGGAAGCCCCGGCAGTCATTACGACGGCGGGACGCGGCTCAAGTGGTCAACCCGCCGGCGGTCATGCCCGTTAGGACCAGCGCCAGCAAACGGGCAGCTGCGGGCCGGGCGGCATGTTCTTCGTTCCACTGCGCCCGCGCGACGGCTTTGCTGACCGCCTGGGTGGTGATCCCGAGTTCCTGCGCCACGGCCTTCTGCTGGCCGCGGACTCCCGGGGTCAGCAGGTCCAGCACCCGCCATTCCGCGCCGGACCGCTCCCGCACGATATGGCCGAGCAGCCGCAGGATCGCTTCGGCGTCATGGGCAACATCCGCCAGCGGACCCTCCACGGCAACCGGCACCCGCTCCTTGCTGCTGCGGAGCCGGTCCACCGCCCGGCGGGCATAGACCAGACCGTGGCCGGAGGCGTCCTTGATCTGGTTGGGCAATGGCTCGTTTACGGTCCCTGCGCCGATTCCCACGTACCAATACCCGCTCCGCAAGGCGATCAGCGCGGCCTCCACGGCCTGGTGCGGGCAGTCGACAATGCCCTGGACTTCGTCTTCCACTGACCGGTCGAAATCCAGGCGCGCGGGGATGTGCCGCAGCGCCTTGAGCAGCTGCGGCACCTGGTCGCCGTCGCGCCGGCTGTCCGTCTGGTTGATGGTGAGGGTGAACATTCTGGGTCCACACTACCCGGAAGTAGTAATTGCGAAACGGGAGGTTTCGCGCCCGTACCGCCTGCCGGGCCCCGGCCATGCGCACGGCTGGGGGCCCGCATCGGGTGGATGCGGGGCCCCAGCGGCGGACCTGAAGGCTGGAGGGGCCGCGGTCAGTTTTCCCGTTTCGCAGCGTCGCTGGCCGGGAAGCGGTCCCAGGCGCGGTGCGCGGCAATGAGCGACGAAAGTTCGGCGGTCACCGAGTCCGCATCGCTGCCTCCCACCACACCTACGGCCCCCTCCGGGATGCCGGCCTCTTCCAGGACGGCCGAACCGGAACCCCAGGCGGCGATCGCCTTGGAATGGCGGTAGGCCTCGGACAGCATCAGTGCGGCGCGCAGATCCAGCCCGTTGACAGGTTCCCCGGCCTTCGCGTCGCGCCCCGCGGACGCGTCGGGCGCGGGCTGCTTGCCTCCGGCCACTATCAGCGCGTCAAACTCCGTGGACCGTGCCGTGAGGAGGGTCCGCTGCACTGTCACCGACAGCCCGTTGGAGGAAAGCGTGCCCCCGGTTGGTGCGATGACCAGCGGCACCATGCCTTCGCCGTCGAGCGCCTTGCGGGCCGCCTCCACCTCCGAAAGGTCGCTGGAGGAATCGGCAATAATGCCCACCACGCGCCCGGCAACCGGCCAGTTTTCGCCCACCTGGGACACGGAAGGGCTGGGATCCCGGTCCGGAACCTGCTCGGTGGCCTCCGGAGCGGGCATGCCCAAGCCTGCGGCGACCGCGGCGCACAGCCCGGCGTCAATATTGGCCAAGGCCTTGAGCTGGCGTTCCCGGACGGCAGTTTCGTAGCACTTGCCCAGCTCAAACGTGTACGCCTGGATCACATGGTCTTGCTCCACGGCACTCAAGCTGCGGAAGAACAGCCGGGCCTGGCTGTAGTGGTCATCAAAGGATGCAGGATTGTGCCGTTCCTTGATGGATTCCGCAACCGCCTCGGGCACGTCCACGAATGCCCCCATGTCCTGCCCCGCCAGGAACGGGCAGCCGCCGTCCAGCGAATTGGGCCGGTAGGGCGCAGCACCTCCATGGACCGCCGTCTGGTGCATGCCGTCGCGGAGCATGTCGTTGACCGGAGCGTGCGGCCGGTTGATGGGGATCTGCGCGAAGTTGGGCCCGCCCAGGCGGGAAATCTGGGTGTCCAGATAGGAGAACAGGCGCACCTGCAGCAGGGGGTCGTTGGTGACGTCGATGCCCGGAACCAGGTGCCCTGGGTGGAAGGCCACCTGCTCGGTCTCAGCGAAGTAGTTGGTGGGGTTCGCGTTGAGGGTCATGAGACCAACGGGCTGCACCGGGGCCAGCTCCTCGGGGACGAACTTGGTGGGATCCAGCAGGTCGATGCCCTGGAACATCTGGTCCTCCGTGTCCGGGAACGTCTGGATTCCCAGTTCCCATTCCGGGTAGGCGCCGGCCTCAATGGCGTCCGCCAAATCGCGCCGGTGGAAGTCCGGATCCATGCCGTTGATGATCTGGGCCTCCTCCCAGACCAGCGAGTGCACGCCCTGCTTGGGCTTCCAGTGGAACTTGACCAGGGTAGTGTCGCCGGCGGCGTTGATGAGCCGGAACGTGTGGACGCCGAAGCCTTCCATGGTCCGGTATGACCTCGGGATGCCGCGGTCCGACATGTTCCACATGGTGTGCGCCTGCGCCTCGGTGTGCAGCGAGACGAAGTCCCAGAACGTGTCGTGGGCGCTCTGGGCTTGGGGGATTTCGCGGTCCGGGTGGGGCTTGGCGGCGTGCACCACATCCGGGAACTTTAGGCCGTCCTGGATGAAGAACACTGGAATGTTGTTTCCCACGAGGTCGTAGGTGCCCTCGTCGGTGTAGAACTTTGTCGAAAACCCGCGGGTGTCCCGCACTGCGTCCGCGGACCCGCGGGAGCCCAGAACGGTGGAGAAACGCACAAACACGGGCGTTTCGACGTCCGCGGCCAGGAAACCGGCGCGCGTGACCTTCGAGGCCGTCCCGTAGGACCGGAACACCCCGTGCGCTCCGGCGCCGCGTGCGTGGACAACGCGCTCCGGGATCCGCTCGTGGTCAAAGTGGGTGATCTTTTCGCGCAGGTGGTGGTCCTGCAGCAGGATGGGGCCCCGCGCGCCGGCCTTCAGGGAATGGTCCGTATCCTGCAGCCGCAGGCCCTGGGCCGTGGTCAGGTACTGGCCGGACTGGGCGCGGGCGGTGGCCGGTGCGCCGGTAGGGCTGCCGGTGGGGGACACCGCCTCGGGGCCGCGCTGGTCCGGCTTTGGCGGCAGCGGCTCCCGCGGGCTGGTGGGCTCCTCGAGGGCAGGCGGTTCGCTGGACGGAACCCCGGGAATTACAACGTCGTCTTCGGCTGGCATGTCTCGATCTCCCCACAATTGATGTTCCCAGCTTCCGCCGCAGCGAAAACTAAGCTTGCTTAGTACCCTACAGGGGGCCCACGTCCCCACGGCAAGGTCCGACGGCGGGGGGTTGCCTCGCTGCCCCTCCATCTGTTGCGATGGGGAAACGGCCGCCTGCAGCGGCACTCCCGAGGTGAGGATGGTTATGGCCGGCAGCACTGGGCACGATGGAATGCAGGACACGATGCGGGAGGACGACGTGCGGCAGGAAGGCATCGGGCAGGGGGAACTGGAACTCGTGGACCGCTGGTGGCGTGCCGCTAACTACCTTTCGGTGGGCCAGATCTACCTCCGCTCCAACCCGCTGCTGCGCGAGCCGCTGCAGGCTGAGGACACCAAGTCACGCCTGCTGGGCCACTGGGGCACCACGCCCGGGCTCAACTTCATCTACGCGCACCTGAACCGCGTGATCCGCCGCGACAACCTTGAGATGCTCTTCGTGGCCGGCCCAGGCCATGGCGGCCCCGCCGTCGTCGCCAACGCCTGGCTGGAGGGCACCTACTCGGAAATCTATGCCCACGTGGGCAACGACGAGGCCGGCATCGCCGAACTGTTCCGGCAGTTCTCCTACCCCGGCGGCATTCCCAGCCACGCGGCCCCCGAAAGCCCCGGTTCCATCAGCGAGGGCGGTGAGCTCGGGTACTCCCTGGCGCACGCCTACGGATCCGTGTTTGATAATCCCCAGCTGGTGACCGCCGTCGTCATCGGTGACGGCGAGGCGGAGACCGGTCCGCTGGCCGCCAGCTGGCACTCGCACAACTTCCTGGACCCCGCCGCGGACGGCGCCGTGCTGCCCATCCTGCACCTGAACGGCTACAAGATCGCCAACCCCACCATCCTGGCCCGGATGCCGGAGGACCAGCTGGAGCAGCTGCTGCGTGGCTACGGCCACCAGCCCTACTTCGTCACCGTGCAGGATCCGGACAACACCGAGCAGGCGCACCGCGACTTTGCCGCCGTGCTGGACCGCTGCCTGGGGGAAATCAAGGCCATCCAGGATGCCCACCGGCAGGATCCGGAGGCTGAGAAGGTGGGGGAGGGCGGGCACCGCTGGCCCATGATCGTCCTGCGCTCGCCCAAGGGCTGGACCGGCCCGCGCACCGTGGACGGGCTCCAGGTGGAAGGGACGTGGCGGGCGCACCAGGTGCCCCTGTCCGAGGTCCGCACCAACGGGGATCACCTGAAGCAGCTGGAGGAGTGGCTGCAGTCCTACCGCGCGGACGAACTGTTCGACGCCGAGGGAAGGCTTCGGCCCGACGTCGCCCGGGGCGCGCCCGCCGGTGACTTCCGCATGAGTGCCACGCCGCACGCCAACGGCGGACTGCTCCGGCGCTCACTGAAACTGCCCGCGTACCGGGACCACGCCGTCGAGGTCCCGAACCCGGGCACGGACCGCGTGAGCCCCATGATCACGCTCGGGTCCTGGATGCGGGACGTCATCGCGCAGAACATGGATAACTTCCGGCTGTTCGGTCCGGATGAGACGGCTTCCAACCGGCTTCAGAACGTCTACGAGGTCACCGACAAGGTCTGGCAGTACCGGATTGACGACGTCGACGAGCACCTGGCCCGGTCCGGCCGGGTGATGGAGGTGCTGAGCGAGCACCTGTGCCAGGGCTGGCTGGAGGGCTACCTCCTCACGGGCCGCCATGGGGTGTTCAACTGCTACGAGGCCTTCGTCCACATTGTCGATTCGATGTTCAACCAGCATGCCAAGTGGCTCAAGGTGCACCGCAAACTCCAGTGGCGCCAGCCGGTCCCGTCTCTGAACTACCTGCTGTCCTCGCATGTGTGGCAGCAGGACCACAATGGGTTCTCCCACCAGGACCCGGGGTTCATCGACCACGCGGTGAACAAGAAAGCCGAAGTCATCCGGGTGTACCTGCCGCCGGACGCCAACACCCTGCTGTCCGTCATGGAGCACTGCCTGGCGTCCACGGACTACGTGAACATCGTGGTCAGCGGTAAACAGCCCTCGCCCACGTGGCTGGGCCCGGCAGATGCCGCCAACCACTGCCGGCGCGGCCTGGGGATCTGGACGTTTGCCGGCTCCGAAGTGCCCGGCGAGGAGCCCGACGTCGTGCTGGCCTGCGCTGGCGATGTCCCGACGGTGGAGACGGTGGCGGCCGCCGAACTGCTCCGCGAAGGCGCCCCCGGGCTTAAAGTCCGCGTGGTGAACGTGGTGGACCTGATGCGGCTGCAGGACGACAGCGAGCATCCGCACGGCCTGCCGGCCCACGATTTCGACGGGATCTTCACCCCTGACAAGCCGGTCATCTTCGCGTACCACGGCTACCCGGCGCTGATCCACCGGCTGGCGTACCGGCGCACCAACCAGCAGGGCCTGCACGTGCACGGCTACAAGGAAGAGGGGACAACCACCACCCCGTTCGACATGGCCATGCTTAACGGGATCGACCGCTTCACCCTGGCCATCGACGCGATCGACCGGGTGCCGGGCCTCGCCGGCTCGCACGCGCTCCTGCGCCAGGACCTGCAGGACCGGCGGAACCGCGCCCGGGAGCACACCAGGACCCACGGCGAGGACCCGGAGGAGATCCGCAACTGGAAGCTGGGCGGCTGAGCTCCTAGCCCGGGAGCACGTCCAGGCCGCAGGAGGGCAAATGGATCCAGCCCTCGCTGCGGGCGGCTGCAGCGTGGGCATCATCGGGCAGGAGCGTTCGACGGCGGGCGGCGGCCCGGGCGGTCAGCGAGGCGATGACGGCGTCGAAGAGGTCGTCCGAAGCGGTGATCCGGTCCCGGTGGCCGCCGAGGTCCAGCCAGGGGGCCTGCTCCTCGAGGGCCGCCAGCAGGGTGCCCAGGCGTTCGGCTTCGGGGACGCCGCGGCCCTTGTAACCCCGGCCGTTGAGGCCCCAGATTTTCAGTGACGCCGCCGGGTACACCTCGGCAAGACGCCCTGACCCGTCCCGGAGCTGTGGGCCATGTACCGCCGCGATCTTTGCCTGGATCACTGCGCAGCGCATGGCAGGGTGGGCCAGCCGGTCAGCCGAAACGCTCAGCGGAATCAGGCCGGTTTGGGCGGTGCAGAACCGGTCCGTGTCCCGGTACGCAAGCAGCCGCCGGCCCGCAATGCCGTCATGCGCCAGGACGGGTCCGGCGTCGAAGTTGAGGTGGCCGGTGAGGAACGGGACCAGGGCGTCCGGCCAGCCCACGGGGCAGTCGACGCCGGTCATGTCGCAGCTGCCGAATAAGTCCACGATCTCCTGGTCGTCCACGTCCAGCGACAGGTGTGCCAGCCGGGCCCGGTCATCGCTCCACTCGATGACGGCCACGGCGGTTTTCTTGGTGGCGGCCGCCAGGTCCACGCCGAGGGTCCTCAAGGGCTGTCACACCCGCCGATAATGCAGGGCGTGGTCGACTCCGCCTGCCTCGCCCAGGTCATCGCCCCGCGCGAAACCGGCCCACAATGACCTCACCGCCCTGCCGGTCGCGTCCACATCCTCCCAGCGGGCGCCGGCGATCAGGCCCACGCCGTCCCAGGTTTCCCGGTTGCCCAAGAGCAGCGGCAGGTCGATGGTGTGGGCTGCGCCGAAGATGTTCCCGGGGGCGTGCCAGTCCATGACGTACCGGTGGACCCGCCCGCCCGCCTTGGCATGCCGGCGCGCGAACCTGCGGGTGGCCCGGCCATACACGGTTTCGGTCACCACCCAATCGATGGCGCGCACGGCGGCCTTGCCCACAAACGGAACCTTGGCCAGGCGCATCAGGCGCGGGCTGCGGGGAAGGAACAGCCGGGCCTCCTCTGAGGTATGGCCGATCAGCACGTCGATGGCCGGGGCGGTCCGGTTCCAGGCAGCCTCGATGCCGGACTCCCCGGGGAGCGGATCGTGGCCGTACTGGGTGCCAAACGGCATGGCAGCCAACATCCCGAACTTTCGGGCCACCTGGGTCACCTGTGCTTCGAGGGCCACCACGTCCATGGCAGGGGTCTGGTCCGTGACGCCGTCCGAGGCGATGCCCATGGCGTGGTTCATCTTCGCCCGGCCGCGGGTGATGCCCAGTGGGGCGCTTTGGATGATGGCACGCCGGAAAAGGTTTGGAGCCTCGGGGGTGGCCATCAGGTGGGCGATCGCGTCCCCGCCGGCGGACTGCCCGAACGCGGTGACCCGGCCTGGATCACCCCCGAAAGCGGCGATGTTCCGCTGCACCCACCGGAAGGCCTCGAGTTGGTCCAGGAGCCCCAGGTTGCCGGGCCGTCCTGCAGGTGTGGCCAGGAAGCCGAACAGTCCAAGCCGGTACGTCACCGAGACCACGATGATCCGGTTCTCGGCCACCAGCCGTGCGGCGTCGAAGATGGCAAGGTCCCCGGAGCCCGTGGTGTAGGAGCCGCCGTGGATCCACACCATGACGGGCAGCTTCTCATCCGGTGCCAGGTCACCGGGCAGGGTGATGGAAAGGTTCTGGCAGTCCTCGCTGCCCGGGAGCTCGCCGTACTTCGTGCCCAGGACGTCGTCCAGGAACGGCACTGGCGCCTGTGGGCAAGCGGGAGCGGGAGACGTGGCGGCATATTCGCTGGTCCAGTCCGGTACCGGTACCGGGGCCTGGAAACGTGGGGCCCGGGCGTAGGGGATGCCGGAGGCGCGCACAACGTCGCCGTCGCACCAACCGCTGACGGGCCCGCACGGGGGATGGAACAGAAGCTGGGACGTCACGGCTGGCTCGGAATTCACAGCCCCACCATGCCACAACTTCCTGGGGCAACGACGGCGGGTGCCCGGCTTCGAAAAGCCGGGCACCCGCCGTCGGACCCTAAGGGAGTTGCCGGGCAAGCCCAGCCTGGGGACTAGTGTCCGGTGGGGACGTAGCGCTTGATGGAGGCTTCCAGCTCGGCTTCGGCGGCGGCGCGGTCGCCCCAGCCTTCGGCCTTGACCCACTTGCCCGGTTCCAGGTCCTTGTAGCGGGTGAAGAAGTGCTCGATCTCCTTGATCAGGAACTCGTTGACGTCGCTGACTTCCTGGATGTGGTCGAAGCGGGCGTCCACGGGCACGCACAGGATCTTGGCGTCTCCGCCGCCGTCGTCGGTCATGTTGAACACTCCGATGGGGCGGGATTCGACGATGACGCCGGGGTGCAGGTCGAAGTCCTGCAGGAGCACCAGTGCGTCCAGCGGGTCGCCGTCCTCGCCGAGGGTGTTTTCGAAGTACCCGTAGTGCGTGGGGTACTGCATGGAGGTGAAGAGGACGCGGTCCAGGCGGACTCGGCCGGTCTCGTGGTCAACTTCGTACTTGACGCGTGATCCCTTGGGGATCTCGATGGTCACGTCGTGCTTCATGGGAATGCTCCTCGGCAATTGCAGGGGGTGCGCGGCACACAGGACGGGCCCATCAAAAAGCGTGTCGGTGCCGCCGACTACAATTGAGGATATAGCGAGAGGCCCTGGAATCAGGAACTTGTGGGGAAATTTCAGGACTTGAGGACCGGCACCAGCATGACCACACCAACCGGCGGGGAACGTTTGCGGGACCGGCGTTCCCAACGCTCCGGCAGCATGGCCCGGGAGGCAAGGAAGCCTTGGCACCTGGTCCTGGCCGCCCTGGTGCTGATCGCGCTAGCCATCCCCGCGGCCCTGCTGGTGGCCCCCGGCTTCCGCGGACCCGAGGCCCCGGCGCCCGCCGTCTCTGCGCCCGCCTGGCAGCAGGCTCCCGCCACGCTGTCCGTCCCACAGGTGCTGGCACCCCTCCAGCCTTCGGCGCCGGTGCCCGCACCGCCTGCCGTGGCGGCGCAGGTGGAACCGGTATTGACGGCCGACGGCGGGGGTACTTTCACGGGCATGGTGCAGGATGCGCTCACGGGCCAGGTCCTCTTTGACCGGGGCGGCTCGGAAAGCCGGGTGCCGGCGTCGAACCTCAAGCTGCTGACTGCCGTGGCCGCGCTTCGCACGTTGGGACCGGACCACCGGTTCACCACGAAGGTGGTGCGGGGCCCAGCTCCCGGGCAGGTGGTCCTGGTGGGCGGCGGGGACGTCCTCCTGGGGGCAGGGGAATCGCAGCCCGGACAGACCCTGGGCCACGCCGGCCTGGCCACGCTTGCCGCACTGACAGTGCAGTACCTGCAGGCCACAGGCACCACTGGCGAGATCAAGGTACTGGTGGACGACTCCCTCTTCACCGGCCCGGCGCTGAATCCCAACTGGTTGTCCGGCGACGTGGAAGCCGGCGAAATCGCGCCGCTCTACCCGCTGGCCCTCAACTCCGCGCGCTTCGACCCCGCCGTCACCACCGGTCCGCGGCCCCAGGACGCTGCAATGTCCGCAGCGCAGGAATTCGCGGCCCGGCTCCGGGCCGCTGGTGCCGGGGCGGCACTGACCGTCGCGGCTGGCATCGACCGTTCACCCGGCGCCGCCAGTTCCGGTGCTGCTGTCCTGGCCGGTGTCGACTCGGCCACCGTGGCCGAGCAGGTGGACCTGATGCTGCAGGTTTCGGACAACTACCTGGCCGAGACCATGGGCCGGATGGCGGCCGTGGCCACGGGCCGGCCCGGCAGCAATGACGGCGCCACGGCCGCAGTCACCGCCGAACTGGCGGCAGCGGCGGTCACCCCGGACGCCGTAAAACTGGTGGATGCGTGCGGGCTGGCCATGGGCAACCAGGTCACGGCCCGCCAGTTCACGGACGTGGTTCGCGCCATGACCACCGGCGTTGATACCAGGCTTCGCTCTGCCCTGGACGGGTTCCCGGTCGGCGGCCTGTCGGGCACCTTGGACACCCGCTACGGGGACTCCACCACCTCCGGGGGTGCCGGGCTGGTCCACGCCAAGACCGGGACCCTGAACACCGTGCTGGCGCTCAGCGGCTACGTGGTTGACGCAGACGGCCGGCTCCTGGTGTTCTCCTTCATCGGCAACGGACTGACGCCCGGAGCTGCCGGCAACAAAGTGGCGCTGGACCGGGCAGCCACCGCCCTGGCAGGCTGCGGCTGCCGCTAGGGGTTGCCTACTCCGTGGGGCGCTCCGTTGCGGGGGTGGTTCCGGGCTGTGCTGCCTCCGTGGCTGACGCGGCGGTGGGCGCCGGCCCTGCAGCCATGGCGGACGGGGCGGTGGTGCCAAGCAGGGCGGCCATGACGACGGCGGCCAGCACCGACTTCCAGCCCTTGCGGGGACCGACGGTCAGGGGAGCGATGGGACGGTAGGGGATCATGGTGTCCTCCTGCGGGATAGGGCCGCTCCGGTGCGGGCGGGATGTTTTCGTGGTTCCACTGTGCGGGTCCGGACTGGGACAGCGCTTTCGCCTCCCTGTGCGGGGGCTGTGGAAGTTTCGCCGGTCAGCGAACTTAAGGACGTTGTCCGGTGCGCTGTGTTCTGATGGGACCATGGAGTCCACTGCACGCGAGTCCGCACCGACGTTGTCCCCGGCAACCCAGTCCAACCAGGCAGCCCAGTCCAACCCGGCGCAGGCCCTGATCAACTGGGACCTCGCTGCCTCTGCCGCGGCGCGGTTGGCCCCGGCCGGACCCGTGCTTGACGGAAAAGCCATCGGCGATGCGGTGGACAGCCTGCGCCGGCTCGCGGACGCATCCGTTCCCCATGTCCACGAAATCACCGGGCTGGAAGCCGCGCGGGACCTTCGCGACTCCTCCGTGCTGGTGGTGGACCGGGCGTCCTGGGCCAAAGCCAACACCCAAAGCTTCGCAGTAATGCTCAAGCCCGCCATGCAGAAGATGCTGGACACCCGCCGCGGCAACCTCAGCCCCGCTGCCGCCCAGGTCAGTGGCGCCATTACCGGCAGCCAGTTGGGCGCCGTCCTGGCTTTCCTGTCCAGCAAGGTCCTGGGCCAGTACGATCCCTTTGCGGCCCTGGCCGAGAACTCCACGGCCCCTGCCGCAGGCCGGCTCCTGCTGGTGGCGCCAAACATCATCTCGGTGGAGCGCGAACTCAACGTCGCCCCGGAGGACTTCCGGCTCTGGGTGTGCCTGCACGAGCAGACGCACCGGGTGCAGTTCGCGGCAGCGCCGTGGCTGCGCCACCACATGCTGGAGCAAATCGACGAACTCAGCGGGCACCTCCTGGGCAACGTCGATTCCCTCATGGAGCGCGCCTCGGCTGCCGCGCGTTCGCTCAAGGACCGCTCTGCCAGCGGAAACACGCCGGGGCGCGGCGCCATCCTGGACCTGCTGCAGGACCCCGAGGAAAAGGCTGCCATCTCGCATCTCACTGCTGTGATGAGCCTCCTTGAGGGTCACGCGAATGTGGTGATGGATGCCGTGGATGCGAGCATCGTGCCTTCCGTCAAGACCATCCGGCAGCGCTTCAACGACCGCGGCAAGGACCGCGGCGTGATCGAGAAGTTCATCCGCAGCCTCCTGGGCCTGGACGCCAAGATGCGCCAATACTCAGACGGCGCCCGCTTTGTCCGCGCCGTGGTGGACGTGGCCGGCATGGAGGGCTTCAACAAGGTATGGGACTCGGTGGACCACCTTCCCACCGAACCCGAGATCCACGACGCCAAGCTGTGGCTCGACCGGATGGGCCTCTAGTTGCCCTCAGAGGTACCGGAGGGCGCCCCGGCAGCTGAAGGACAGGGCGCGCGGAGGGGTCGACGACGGCCCGGCAGGTTGGCGCCCGTCGTTGGCACTGCGCGCAAACTGCTGCAGAACGCCCTGGCCGGCGCCGGCTATCCGCGCCACGTCCTTGTAGCCTGCAGCGGCGGACCGGACTCGTTGGCGCTCGCCGCTGTCGCCGCCTACTTCGCCCGCCGCGGCCACGTGGACGGCCACCCGCTGACGGTCGGCGCCGTGGTGGTGGACCACCAGCTGCAGGAGGGGTCCGGCGAGGTCGCTGCCCGTACGGCCGAAGCATTGCAGGACCTGGGCCTGCAGCCGGTGGAAATCCGTACCGTTACGGTGGCCGGTGCCGGAATGGGCCCCGAGGCCGCCGCCCGCGAAGCCCGGCACGCCGCGCTGGAAGCCGCAGCCGGAGGGCAGGGCGCGCAGGCAGTGCTGCTGGGCCACACCCTGGACGACCAGGCCGAGCAAGTACTGTTGGGCCTGGCCCGCGGCTCCGGCACGCGGTCCCTGGCGGGTATGCGGCCGGCCCGTCCCGGGGCCGGAAATACCGTTCTCCTGCGCCCCTTCCTGGAACTCCGGCGGGCGGACACGGAAGAAATCTGCGCAGTGGAGGAGCTGGATCCCTGGCACGATCCCACCAACTCCGACCCCTCCTTTGCCCGGTCGCGGACCCGGGTGGAAGTCCTGCCGCACCTTGAGGAAAAACTTGGTCCCGGCGTCGCCGAATCCCTTGCCCGGACCGCTGCCATCCTGCAGTTGGACGCCGACTACCTCGAGGATGTGGCGGAAAGCACCTATGCCTCCCTGGTGGTGCGTGATGGCAGGGACCTGAGCCTGCCGGAGGAGGAATTGCGCGCGCTGGCGCCTGCCCTCAGGTTCCGCGTCATCGCCAAGGCAGCGGCCGACGCCGGCGGGCAGCAGCCCAGCTACCGGCGCCTTTTGGCGGCGGAAGCACTGCTGCGGCGGCAAGGTTCCGCCGGTCCCGTGGAGCTTCCGGGCGGGGTGGCGGTGTACAGGTTGTCGCTCGCGCAGCTGGAGGAATCGAAGGACGCTGCCGCAGCAGGGGCCCCGGACGGTACCGGTTCCGTTCCCCGCGAACCCGCGCGCTGTGGGAAGCTAGTATTCCGGCCTCAAAAACCGCCCGCAAAATAGTCGCGCCCCGCATCTACACAGGAGCCATTGGTGGATTCAAACGACGTCCAGGCAGATCTCAAGCACGTTCTCTACACCAAGGAACAGATCCAGCAGCGGATCACCGAACTCGCCGCACAGATCGACAAGGACTACGAGGGACGCGAAATCCTCATTGTTGGGGTCCTCAAGGGTGCCGTCATGGTCATGGCCGACCTGGCCCGGGCGCTGCACAGCCACATCTCCATGGACTGGATGGCCGTGTCCTCCTACGGCTCCGGTACGCAGTCCTCCGGCGTGGTGCGGATCCTCAAGGACCTGGACACGGACCTGATGGGCAAGGACGTGCTGATCGTCGAGGACATCATCGACTCCGGCCTGACCCTGTCCTGGCTCAAGACCAACCTGGAATCCCGCGGCACCGCCTCCGTGGAAATCTGCACTGCGTTCCGCAAGCCCACCGCGGCCAAGGTGCAGATCGACGTCAAGTACGTGGGCTACGACATCCCCAACGAATTCGTGGTGGGCTACGGCCTGGATTACGCGGAAAAGTACCGCAACCTGGACTTCGTGGGCACCCTGGCCCCGCACGTTTACGAGTAGGCGCCGGCCGCGAAAGCCCCGGCCCGCACCGCCCGGCGCACTCCCTTCCGTGCGCCACGCGGCGGAGCGCCGGGCCGATACGCCCACAGGGAACTTTTGCTTTTCGCTATGCGTGATGTACTCCGGACGGTGTATAGCTAGAAGCTGACGCAGCACCATCACGCGCGCAGACTACTCGCCGTGAAGCACTACCGGAAGGGACGGGGTCAGCCCCCGAACAGATGAAAGCTAAGAACTTCTTCAAAGGCCCGGGCATCTGGATCGTCGTTGTGGTCGGTCTGCTCCTAGTGGCTTTTGCAACGCTCGCCCCCGGCGGTGCGGCCCGGATCGACACGGACAAGGGCCTGGAACTGCTCTCCAGCAACAAGGTGGAGCAGGCCAAGATCTTCGACGGTGAAAACCGCGTTGACCTCACGCTGAAGGACAACCTGCAGGTGGACGGGCAGGACAAAGGCAAGAGCGTCCAGTTCTTCTTCGTGGATGCCCGCGCGCAGGACGTGGTGAAGGCTGTCACCGACGCCAAGCCGGCCCAGGGCTTCACGGACCAGCCGATTGAAAGCAACTGGTTCTCGGGCCTGCTTTCCCTCCTGATCCCCGTGATCCTGCTGGGCGCACTCTTCTGGTTCCTGATGACCCGCATGCAGGGCGGCGGCTCCAAGATCATGCAGTTCGGCAAGTCCAAGGCCAAGATGGTCAGCAAGGACATGCCGCAGGTGACCTTCGCTGACGTTGCAGGTGCGGATGAGGCCGTGGAGGAACTGCAGGAGATCAAGGAATTCCTGCAGGAACCGGCCAAGTTCCAGGCCGTCGGCGCCAAGATCCCCAAGGGCGTGCTGCTGTACGGCCCGCCAGGCACCGGTAAGACCCTGCTGGCCCGCGCCGTTGCCGGTGAGGCCGGCGTACCCTTCTTCTCCATTTCCGGCTCCGACTTCGTGGAAATGTTCGTCGGCGTCGGCGCGTCCCGTGTCCGCGACCTCTTCGAGCAGGCCAAAGCCAATTCGCCGGCCATCATCTTCGTGGATGAGATCGACGCCGTCGGCCGGCACCGCGGCGCCGGCATCGGCGGCGGCAACGACGAACGCGAGCAGACGCTCAACCAGCTCCTGGTGGAGATGGACGGCTTCGACGTCAAGACCAACGTGATCCTGATCGCCGCCACCAACCGGCCCGACGTCCTGGACCCGGCACTTCTGCGCCCCGGCCGCTTCGACCGCCAGGTATCCGTCGAGGCACCGGACCTGATCGGGCGCGACCAGATCCTGCAGGTGCATGCCAAGGGCAAGCCGATGGCCCCCGGCGTTGACCTGAAGGCCGTGGCCAAGAAGACGCCAGGCTACACCGGTGCGGACCTGGCCAACGTCCTTAACGAGGCCGCGCTGCTCACGGCCCGCTCCAACGCCAACCTGATTGACGACCGCGCCCTGGACGAGGCCATCGACCGCGTCATGGCCGGCCCGCAGAAGCGCAGCCGCGTCATGAAGGAACACGAGCGCAAGATCACCGCTTACCACGAAGGCGGCCACGCCCTGGTGGCGGCAGCCCTGCGGAACTCGGCGCCCGTCACCAAGATCACCATCCTGCCGCGTGGCCGGGCCTTGGGCTACACCATGGTGGTTCCGGAGAACGACAAGTACTCCATCACCCGGAATGAGCTCCTGGACCAGATGGCCTACGCCATGGGTGGCCGCGTGGCGGAGGAGATCGTCTTCCATGATCCCTCCACCGGCGCTTCCAACGACATCGAAAAGGCCACCGGCACCGCACGCAAGATGGTCACCGAATACGGCATGAGCGAACGCGTGGGGGCTGTCCGCCTGGGCCAGGGCGGCGGTGAGCCGTTCCTGGGCCGCGATGCCGGCCATGAGCGCAACTACTCGGACCAGATCGCCTACGTCGTGGACGAGGAAGTGCGCCGCCTGATCGAGCAGGCACATGATGAGGCCTACGAAATCCTCACCGAGAACCGGGACATCCTGGACTTCCTCGCCCTGGAGCTGCTGGAGCGGGAAACCCTCAACCAGGCCGAGATTGCCGACATCTTCCGTGACGTCCGCAAGCGCGACTTCCGCGAAGTGTGGCTGTCCAAGGAGACCCGGCCGGTCCAGCAGGCCGGCCCCGTGGAAAGCCGCCAGGAGCGGGCTGAGCGCGAAGCGCAGGAGGAAGCCAAGAAGGCCCGGATGGATGAGCCGCTGGACGCCCAGCCGCCGCATTCGCAGGGCGTTCCGGAGGATGCTCCGTTTCATGGAGGAACCCCCGACTCGGGGCCTGACACCCTTCGCGGCTAAGCTTTCCCTGTGACTTCCTTCGACGACGACGACGTTTCCGCCTCCGCCGCCTACCCGGCGGAGGCCGGTTCCCACCACTCCAAGAGCGAAAAGGTGGACCGGCCACGGATTGAAGCGGCCGTCCGTGAGATCCTCCTTGCCATCGGCGAGGACCCGGACCGCGGCGGCCTGGTGGACACCCCCAAAAGGGTTGCAAAAGCCTATGCGGAGGTGTTTGCCGGGCTGCACCATGATCCGGCGGACGTCCTGTCCACCACCTTCGACCTGGACCATGAGGAATTGGTCCTGGTGAAGGACATCCCGTTCTACTCCACGTGTGAGCACCACCTGGTGCCGTTCCACGGGGTTGCCCACGTTGGGTACATTCCCTCGCATGACGGCAAGGTGACCGGACTGAGCAAGCTGGCCCGGCTGGTGGACATCTACGCCCGCCGCCCGCAAGTGCAGGAACGGCTGACCACCGAAATCGTCGAGGCGATGGTGCAGTACCTCAAACCCCGCGGTGCCATCGTCGTTGTCGAATGCGAACACATGTGCATGTCCATGCGCGGCATCCGCAAGCCCGGAGCGAAGACCGTCACCAGTGCGGTCCGCGGGCAGCTTCATGATCCGGCCACCCGTGCCGAAGCCATGAGCCTCATCCTCGGAAGGTAACCACAGACCATGGATACACTCGCTGCAGCCCCCGGAACGGGGCCCGCAACATCCCCGCTGCCAATCCTGCGCAAGCCGCGGCCGGCCGCGCGGTTCGAAGACCTGCCCACCGGCCGCACCCTGGTCATGGGCATCCTGAACGTCACCCCTGACTCCTTCAGCGACGGCGGCAAGCATGCGACGGCGGACACCGCCATCGCGGCCGGCCTGCGAATGTTCTACGCCGGCGCTGACATCATCGACGTTGGAGGCGAGTCCACCCGGCCGGGTGCCGACGACGTCACTCCGGATGAAGAGCAGCGCCGCGTGCTGCCGGTGATCGAAGCGCTGGTGAAGGCCGGCGCCCTGGTCAGCATCGACACCACGCACGCCTCCACGGCGGCCGCTGCACTCAAGGCCGGCGCTGCCATCATCAACGACGTCTCCGGACTGACCATCGAACCCGAGATGGTGGAGCTTGTGGCAACCTCCAAGGTGCCCTATGTCCTCACCCACCGCCGGGGCGACGCCAGGACCATGAACTCGCTCGCCGAATATACGGACGTGGCCGGGGAAGTGGTGGCGGAGCTGGCAGGAGTGCGGGACAAGCTCTACGCTGCCGGCGTCAGCCAGGAACAGATCATCATCGACCCGGGCCTGGGGTTCGCCAAGAACGATGCCCAGAACTGGGAACTCCTGCAAAACCTGGACCAGCTGGACAGCCTGGGGCACAAGGTCCTGGTGGCCGCCTCCCGCAAGCGTTTCCTCGGCACCCTCCTTACCGTCGCCGGAAAGTCCGCCGCTCCGGACGAACGGGACGCTGCCACGGCCGCGATCACGGCGATCAGCGCCAGCCGCGGGGCATGGGCCGTGCGTGTGCACGACGTCGGGTCCAGCCTCGACGCGGTCAAGGTTGCGGCGCGCATGGCGGCGGCACCCTCGACACAAGCCGTACCTAAAACGCAATAGGGCCGGGGGACCCATGGACAGGATTACGCTGACCGGAGTGACGGCAGTCGGCCACCACGGTGTCTTCGATTTCGAACGCCGGGAAGGGCAGCCCTTTGTGGTGGACGCCGTGCTCTACCTGGACTTCACCGGAGCCGCGCAGTCCGACGATGTCCGGGACACCGCCCACTACGGTGAGGTGGCCCAGCGTATTACCGATTGGATCACCGGAGAGCCGCTCAACCTCATTGAGGCACTTGCGGTGCGGATCGCCGAAGGCCTCCTGTCCGAATTCGCCCTCCATGCCGTCGACATCACGGTCCATAAACCGCAGGCCCCCATTGAGGTTCCGTTCGGGGACGTGGCAGTGACGGTCCACCGGGATCGGGCCTCTGCCGTCCCTGCGCCGGCCGGGGCACAGGCATGAACGGAATCTACACCAAAGCCGTGCTGGCCCTGGGAAGCAACCTCGGGGAACGGAATGAGACCCTGACCGAGGCCGTGGCGGACCTGGTGGACCCGCCGGAGGTCCGGCTCCTCGCCGTCTCGCCCATCGTCCAGACCAAGGCGGTGGGCGGACCCTCCGGCCAGCCCGACTTCCTGAACATGGTCATCACCGTGGAAACCATCCTCACCCCTGCGGAACTGCTGGAACACTGCCAGGCCGTGGAGAACAAGCACCTCCGGGTCCGCGAGGTCCACTGGGGACCGCGGACGCTCGACGTCGACATCATCACCTACGGCGAGCTCCGCAGCGACGATCCCGATCTGACCATCCCGCACCCCCGCGCAGCGTCACGCGCGTTCGTCCTCTATCCCTGGTCCCTCATCGAACCCGGCGCCACGCTGAACGGCGAACGGATCAGCACCCTGGCAGTGCAGGCCGACGATTTCAAGGATCTTGCCCCCTTTGACGGTTATGGAGACTTCGACGGCCTGCCCACGGCGGGAGCTGTGGACGAACGATGAAGCCCATCAACCCGCTGCGTTTGCTGCTGATCTGCGTCATTCTTGCTGTCGCGGGCTGGTCGGCCACGGTTGTCACCAGCCGCTACAGCATGGCCACGCCTGTCCTGCCCTCCACCGCGCTTGCCACCATGGGGGTCATCGTCGTCATCACCTTGATCCTGGGGATCCGGATCCTGAGATGGCGGAACAGCCACCAGCCCAACAGCAAGACGAAGAAAACGCAGCTGGACCCCCTGTTGGCCGCCCGGACCCTGGTCCTGGCGCAGGCGTGTGCGTACGCGGGAACGGTGCTGCTGGGCTGGCACGTGGGCATCTTCCTTGACCAGTTGCGGATCTGGAGCCTGCGTAGCGACCAGGGAATCACCTGGCTGGCCCTTGCCATGGCCGGCGGCGGCCTGGTGATGATCGTGGTGGGACTCCTCGTTGAGCGGTTTTGCAGGATTCCCCCGGAGGACGGCGACACCCCCGGTGCCGACGGGAAGAAGGGCCGCACCGCCCGCGGCGAGGCCGCCGGGGAAGGCGAGTATGCGTACCGAGGCGATTGACCCGCCCGGTATTGCCTGGCAGCGGGTTTCCCCCAAGTACGTGACCGTCCGGCTGGTGGAGTGGGCCCTGGCGAACGTCCTGGCGGTGCTGGTCCTGTCCGCGCCGCTGGTGCTCGTCCTCCTGGGGTGGTGGCGGTGGCCGCCGCTGTGGCTGGCCATCACCGTTCCGGCTGTCACCCTGCTGGTCGCCCTGTGGCGGCTGGTGCTCATCCCGCGGCAGGTCAGGGCCATCGGCTACGCCGAGCGCGACGACGACCTCCTGGTCAGGAGCGGCATCTTCTTCCAGCGCACCATGACCGTCCCCTACGGCCGAATGCAGTACGTGGACATCGCAGTGGGCCCCGTGGAGCGCGGGCTGGGCCTGTGTACCGTAAAGCTCCATACGGCATCCCCTGGCACCAACGCGCGCATTCCCGGCCTCCCGGCGGAGGAAGGGGCGCGGCTCCGCGAACAGCTGGCCGCGCGCGGCGAAGCCAGGCTGGCAGGACTGTGACCGCTGATGGCCAGTTGCCCGGAGCCCCTGCGCTCCCACCTGCCGCGGTACCGGAAAGCTACGAAACGTCCGACGGCGATTGGTTGCGCGTGCATCCTGCCTCGCCTTTCGTCCGGGGCTGGGTTGCACTGGCGGCCATTTTGTTCTTTTTTGGCCGCGACCTCTTTGAGCGGACGCTCCAGGGCCAACCGGTGTTCGAGGACGGGTTTGCCCGCCGTGCACCGTGGCTCCTGGGCGGCGGCGCGGCAGTGCTGGCCGTAGCAGTCCTCGGATTCGTCCTGACCTGGTACTTCACCAAGTACCAGGTCTCCGGCGGCTACGTCCGCGTCAACACAGGCCTCCTCTTCCGCCAACACCGGCAGGCGAGGCTGGACCGGGTCCAGGCAATCGACATCGTGCAGCCGCTGTTGGCCCGCATCTTCGGCCTGGCAGAACTCAAGTTCGAAGTGGCGGACGCCGGCGAATCGGCGGTGCGCCTAGCCTATTTGCGGATCGACGACGCCCGCCGGCTGCGCGCCACCATCCTTGCCCGGGCTTCCGGGGCTGAGGCGGATTCCGGTGCGGGCCCGGCCGCCGGCATCGACGGCGCTGCGCTTGCCGGTTCAGCCAGCCCATCCGCGGCTTCCTTTGGCCCGTACGCATCCGAGGCGCCCGAAATCCAGGTACTTCGCGTGCCGCCGTCGCGCCTTATCGGATCGCTCCTGCTGAGCGAGCAAAGCTTCTTCATTGTGGTGGGCGGCATCGTCTCGGTTCTCCTGTCCGCGCTGACGGACAACCGCGCTTTCTACTTCTACCTGGTGCCCGCCGGGCTGGGCCTCGCCGCAGGTTACTGGAACTTCTTCAACAAGGGCTACAACTTCACCGCCGCGGTCTCGCCGGACGGCATCCGGCTGTGGTACGGACTGCTCGATACGCAGGCGCAGACGCTTCCGCCCGGCCGGATCCAGGCAGTGAAGATCGCCCAGCCGCCGCTGTGGCGTCCCTTCGGCTGGTACCGGATGCAGGTGAACGTCGCCGGCTACGGGACATCCGGCAACGCAGCGGAAGGGAACACCCGGACCATCCTCCTGCCCGTCGGGAAGTTCGCCGACGTCATGGCCATGCTTTCGCTGGTCCTCCCGGATCCGGGAACCGAACGCCCTGCCGAGGTGTTTGCCGCCGGCCTCGGTGGCACGGGTTCCGACGGCGGATTCACCACCACGCCGCGGCGGGCATGGCTGCTGGCGCCCCTTGCCTGGCGCCGGAACGGATTTGCCGCCACGGACACGGCGCTGCTGATCCGTTCCGGGCGCTGGTGGCGGGACCTAGTGCTGGTGCCCCACCAACGGACGCAGTCGCTGGCAATCCATCAGGGGCCCGTGGCACGCCTGTTCCGGGTGGCCGACCTGGTCCTGCACACGACGGCCGGCCCCGTGGCCCCGAGGCTGACCCAGGCGGGACTGGACGAGGCCCGGCAGCTCTTTGACGAGCAGTCCGCGCGGGCCCGGCTGGCCAGGAGGCGGCAAACCACCGAACAATGGTTGCGGCAGGTTGTTCCGGCAGCGGAACCTGCTCCCGTGCCGGGCACGCCGGTACCCGGGGCGCCGCATCCTGGGACACCGCATCACGGGACACCAGCCCGTGAAGCCCGCACCCACCACGAACAGGAAGGCCAGCAGCATGGCTAAGCCCGGACGCCTCGGCGTTGGAATCATCGGTGCCGGCAAGGTGGGCGCCGTGCTTGGTGCCGCCCTGCGCGCCGCCGAGCACGCCGTCGTGGGGGTCTCGGCCGTCTCCGACGCCAGCCGGGACAGGGCCGAGGCGCTGCTCCCCGGCGTGCCCATCCTGGAAGTGCAGGACATCGTGGAGCGTGCCGAACTGGTGCTGCTGGCGGTGCCCGACGACGCCCTCCCGAACCTGGTGGAAGGGCTGGCGAAGCTTGGCGCCTGGCAGCCGGGACAGCTCGTGGCCCATACCTCGGGCCGGTTCGGCGTGGGCGTGCTGCATCCGGTCCGTGCCGCCGGCGCGGTTCCACTGGCGCTGCACCCGGCCATGACCTTCACGGGCATGAGCCTTGACCTCACCCGGTTGCTTGACTGCACCTTCGGCGTGACGGCCGATGCCGCCATGCTCCCCATCGCGCAGGCCCTGGTGGTGGAGATGGGGGCGGAGCCCGTGGCCATCGCCGAGGCGGACCGGACGCTCTACCATGCAGCCTTGGCCCACGGTTCCAACCATTTGGTCACGCTGGTGGCACAGGCGTCGCAGCTCCTGCGCGAGGTGGGAGTGGAATCCCCCGAGCGGATGCTGGGGCCGCTGCTGCGGGCCACGCTGGAAAACGCGCTGGCCTCGGGGGAGTCCGCCCTGACCGGTCCGGTGGCCCGCGGGGACGTCGGCACGGTGCGTGCACACGCTGAGGCGTTGCGGGAGTACGACGGCGGGGGGCAGGGTGACGTGCTCGCCGCCTACCTCGCGATGGCCCGAGCCACCGCTTTGCGCGCCGAAGGCCGGGGGCTGCTGAAACCTGACCAGCTGAAGGGTCTGCACGAGGCCCTTGATCCGAAGGAAGACTGAATGCCGATTCAACTCGTCACCACGGTGGCCGGCCTGAAAGCCGAAAGTGACCGCCTGCTCACAGCGAAGCAAGGAGTTTCCCAAGGGCTGGTGCCAACCATGGGGGCACTCCACGAAGGCCATGCAACGCTGGCGCGCACCGCCGTCGAGCAGAACGATGTGGTGGTGGCCAGTATCTTCGTCAACCCCCTCCAGTTCGGCGACGCGGTTGACTTGGACCGCTACCCGCGGACGCTTGATGCGGATCTTGCCCTGCTTGAGGAGCAGGGCGTTGACCTGGCGTTCGCGCCCTCCGTGGAAGAGGTCTACCCCGGTGGCGAGCCCTTGGTGAGGATCACTTCGGGCCGTCTGGGGGATAAGTGGGAGGGCGCCTCGCGGCCCGGACACTTTGACGGTGCCCTGACCGTTGTGGCCAAACTGCTGCACTATGGCATGCCGGCGGCAGGTCTTCCGGCCGGCTCCGCAGGTTCCGGCGGCGGCAGCCTGCCGGCGTACCGTGCCTACTTCGGGCAGAAGGACGCCCAGCAGTTGGCCCTGGTCCGGCGGATGGTTGCCGACCTGAATTTCCCGGTGGAGATCGTGGGAGTGCCGACGGTGCGCGCCGAGGACGGCCTGGCGCTGTCCAGCCGGAACCGCTTCCTCTCCGAGGCGGAGCGGGACGCCGCGCTGGTCCTGTCCAGGGCGTTGCGGTTGCTGGAGGAGCGGGCCAAAGCCCACGAACCGCTGGGCATCGATTCCGCGCTGGCGATGGTGGAATCCCAGCCTTTGGTGGAACTGGACTATTTCGATGTGGTGGATCCGGGCACGCTTGAACCGCTGGCCGAGAACTGCCGGGAAACACCTTTCCGTGGCGAGGGCCTGGCGCTCATAGCGGCCAAAGTGGGGCCGGTGCGCCTGATCGACAACGTGCCGCTAAGTTCATAGCAGCGGAGCGGAGTGCTGCGGTGCTGGATTTGCCCGGCAGCCCTGCGGGATTCCTTAGGAAACTGGATGGTCCCGGTTGATCATGAGCTGTTCGAGCAGCGCGCGTTCGGGCCGGCCCGGGTTCCTGGCGACGCACCGGCGGAGTCGGGCCCTGGCAAGCTCTTCACCCGGATCCTGGCCACCGAGCAGCTCGTCGATGATTTCCTGGGCCTGCCACCGGAGCGATTCGATGGCGAACTGCCGGACCTCGGCGGGCGTCTCGCCGGACATCCAGGGATCCGGGTCCGACGGGACACTTTGGAACATCCGCTCTGCTGACATTGGGGCCTCCTTGCTCCAAACCGGCGGACCCTTGGTGCGCCTGTGCGGTGTCCTTAAGAACTGCGTAGGGAAAACACTACAGCGGGAAAGACCAGTCTGTCTTCCTCTCGGATAGACTCCAAGTCTTATGAGCACAGAGGCGAAGGTCCCGATATCCGATGCTTCCTCTCCGGCGGCGCCGGAGGGCAGCAGCAATTCCGTGGAACGGATCCTTTCGGTGGCCTACGAACTGTTCTCGCGCAGGGGAATCCGGGACGTTGGCGTCAATGAGCTGATCGACAGGTCGGGGGTGGCAAAAGCCACGTTCTACCGGCATTTCCCGTCCAAGGATTCGCTGGTCCTGGCGTTCCTCGAGCAGCGGGACAAGCTGTGGACCGTGGAAGCGATCGTGTCCCAGGCCCGTCGCCGGGGGCAAACGCCGGTAGAACGACTGCTGGCGATCTTCGACGTCCTGGGGGAATGGTTTCAGCGCGATGACTTTGAGGGGAGTACCTTCACCCATGTCCTGCTGGAGATGGGGCCGTCGCACCCCTTGGGCCAGGCCAGCATCAACTACTTGGCGAAACTTCGGGGCCACGTGCAGGCGCTGGCCGAGGAAGCCGGGCTTGTGGATTCCGATGGGTTTGCTCGCTCCTGGCAGATCCTGATGAAGGGCTCCATCATCTCGGCCACCGGCGGTGACCTGGACGCGGGGAAACGGGCCCAGCAGATGGCGTCCTGGCTGATCGAGCATCACAAGCCGTAGTCGACCGGTGCTGCAGGACGGGCTTCAGGACTTACTGCAGGAGGCTATGACTGCATACCAATGGCGTCCGGGACAAGGGCAAATTGCGTGGCTGGGAATTCGGCCCAGAGTGGATCGTCGGGTGACAGGTCGTTGAGGTCCACGTACCGGTCGTCGTCGGGTTCCCACTGCGGGAAGTTCTCGAGGCTGGCCTCCAGGCACTGGCATTTACCGGCAGCTTCCCGTTGCAGCCATGGTGGCAGGCTTCCCGGTGGCCAGTGGGTTGGTTCTGAATCCTGGTGTTCGGGGTTGTAGTGGCGTCCGGTGGGTGAGGTCCAGCCCGGTGGGTCCTTGCTCGTGGCGGGGCCGGGGGTCCATTGGCTGTGATGTTTGAGCCGATGGTGCTTACGGCAGAGCTGGGCCAGGTTGCTGACGTTGGTGGTGCCGCCGTGTTGCCAGGCGGTGAGGTGGTCTGTTTCGTTGTCGGGAGTGCGGTTGGTGCAGCCGGGGAACGTGCATTGGGCATCGCGCAGCCTGATCCAGCGTTTGATGGCCCCCGTGAGCCGGTAGTTCTTCCTGCCGATTTCCAGGGGCGCCCCGTCCCGCGGGTCGACGAGGACCCGGTAGAACGACTCCGCACCACCGGCGACGAGTCTGCGGGCCATCGATGCAGGAATCGGCCCGAAACCATCCAGGAATGCGGGTTCGTCAGTGAGGCCGAGGAGCGAGAGCACCGGCACAGTGACCGGCACGTCGGCCCGTGGGGTGGGAATTTCAGCAAGGTCGGTGGCGGTTCCAGCCCCCAGCAACAGTGATGCGGCGATGTCGGGGCGGAGTTGGGTGAGGGTGCGGGGTTCGTCGGGGCCTTGGAGGCCGCGGGCGGTGGCGGTGGTCCGGTTCCAGATCGCGCACGCGGTATCGCCGGGAAGGTAGAGGGAGACCCAGGCCATGCCGTCCCGGTCCGGGGTGTATTCCATCCGACGATCCGCCGCCCCTTTCGCATGGCGCTTTTGGATTGATTCGGGGTGGTGGCGTTCGCGCCAGCCCCGGATCTTGGCCCGGAACCGGGACGGGACCAGTTCACCGGGCGCGGCACCCCGGGCGGGGTGGGGCGTGGCGGGGTCGAAGAAATGCGCCACCAAAGCCGCAGCCCCGACAGCGTCAAGGCCTTCGGTTTCGTCCGCGACGACGCGGGCGTGCTGCCAGGACATGGTCCCGGTGGACAGGGCCTGGAACACCGGCGGCAGGGAACAAATCCGGCGGGACTGCTCCACCAGCGCCCCGGCACCGGCGGAACTGATGGTGAGGACCCCTGCGATCTCCTCCACCACCGACATCTGCGCGTACGTGCGGTCCTGGACCGAGGCGTCCGGCGGGGTCATCGCCTCCTGGAACCCGGCGGCGTCGGCCGCATCCTGCGCCTTCACCCCTGCAAGCTGCGCCTCCAGCCGGGACGCAACCTCCAGCCGCTCCAACCGGATCTCATACCGCCGCTGCAACACGTCCACACCAGCACCAACACTGGCACCGGCCGCCAGGGAAGCGTCCTCACGCTCCAGCGCATCCAGGGCAGCAACAGAGGCACGAACACCCTCCAACACCACCCCAACACCACCGCTGATTCCCATACCCACATCATCCAGCGACCCACTGACATTTGAAGTCGCCCCTGCTTAATGCGCCTGGCCGCCAACGCCACCCGCTGCCAAAGGTGCCTCGACCCTGCAAGCCCTGTGCCGGCGTCGTACGCCTACCCACGGGATAGCGCCCAAGACAGATAGTCAGCTTGCTTATTACTTTTCTCTTTCCTAGGCTGGAACACGTCAGGCAATCAACTCTCGAGCGGGACCCGACGCGCCCAGACGCTGCGCGGGCCGCTCCAGCGAGGAGGAAAAATGTCAGAGCACAGCATCGCAGGCAAGAAGGTGGCATTCCTGCTGACTGATGGAGTGGAACAGGTGGAACTCACCAGTCCCTGGCAGGCCGTAAAGGATGCCGGCGGCGAACCCACCCTCATCGCCCCGAAGAGCGGCAAGCTGCAGGGCTACGACGGAACGGAAAAGGGCGATACCTTTGACGTCGACCTCACTGTCGCGGACGCCAACGCCTCCGATTTCGACGCGCTGGTACTTCCGGGTGGCGTGGTGAACGCAGACCACCTCCGCGTCGACAAGGACGCGCAGAGCTTCACCCGCAGCTTCTTCGAACAGCACAAACCGGTGGCATCGATCTGCCACGGACCGTGGCTGCTCATCGAGGCCGGAGTCATCCGGGGCCGGAACGTCACGTCCTACTTCACGCTCGAAACCGACCTGAAGAACGCCGGCGCCAACTGGACGGACCAGGAAGTTGTGGTTGACCAGGGCCTGGTGACCAGCCGCAACCCCGACGACCTTCCGGCGTTCAACAGCAAGCTGATTGAGGAAATCTCCGAAGGCCAGCACGCAGGGCAGACCGCCTAAAGGGAGGCCCTAATGTTCCCTCGGGGGTAGAAAGAACCCATGCGGAGGAATTACTCCAGCGGGTAGAGTGTTGGAATCTGCAGCGGCGCCGGCCGCGCATCACTCTTAAAACACCCCTGAGGGAACACCCATGTCTACCGAAGTCTCTCCGAACGCCAGCGGACAGTCCGCCCCTGACCAGGGACCCGGCGAAGGAATCCGCCAAGGAAACCCGTCCGCCGCACCGGAGAAGATGTCCCGGGAGTCCGTGACCATCATCAGCACGCTGCTGGTGGCGACGTTCGTGGTGATCCTCAACGAGACCATCATGAATGTCGCCCTGCAGCGGCTCATGGTGGACCTCCGGGTGGACGCGCCCACCGTCCAATGGCTGTCCACCGGATTCATGCTCACCATGGCCGTGGTCATCCCCACAACCGGCTTCATCCTCCAGCGCCTCTCCACCAGGGCGGTCTTCATGCTGGCCATGGGCCTGTTCGCCGGTGGAACGGCACTCGCTGCGGTGGCGCCGGGATTCGAAGTCCTGCTCCTGGCCCGCATCGTACAGGCCGGCGGCACCGCCATCATGCTGCCGCTGCTGATGACCACCATCCTCACCCTTGTCCCCCTTGCCAAGCGCGGTGCGGTCATGGGCAACGTCAGCATTGCCATCTCGGTGGCGCCGGCCATGGGCCCCACGGTCTCCGGGCTGATCCTTGAGCACTTCACCTGGCGCTTCATGTTCGTCTTCGTCCTGCCCGTGGCCCTCGCCGCGCTGGCCATCGGCGCCAAATACCTCACCAATGTGGGAGAAGTGGAGAAGGGAAAGCTCGACGTCCTGTCCGTGATCCTCACCGTCCCGGCCTTCGGTGGCCTGGTCTACGGGCTCAGCCAGATCGGCGGCGGCCATGGCGGCCAGGCCGGCCCCAGTGCCGGAGCCATCGCTGCCCTTGCGATTGGTGTCGCTGCGCTGACGGTGTTCGTGCTGCGCCAGGTCCGGCTCCAGAGGGCCGCCGCGCCGCTGCTGGACCTTCGCGCGTTCAACTTCCGGATGTTCACCGTCTCGGTCCTGCTGATGGTGGTGGCCATGATGGCGCTGTTCGGTGGCGTCATCCTGCTCCCGCTCTACCTGCAGGAAGTCCGTGGCCTGGGGTCGCTCGAGACTGGCTTGGCGCTGCTTCCCGGCGGCCTGGCCATGGGCCTGCTCGGCCCCGTCATCGGCCGGGCATTCGACAAGGTAGGCCCGCTGCCGCTCACCGTCACCGGTTCCATCCTCATGGTGGTGACGCTCTGGCAGTTTTCAATGCTCGACGCCGGCACGGCGGTTTGGTGGATCATCACCCTGCACGTCGGGCTGAGTTTCGGCCTGGCCCTGCTGTTCACCCCCGCCTTCACCACCGGGCTGAACCCACTTCCGCCGCACCTGTACTCCCACGGCTCGGCGATCATGAGCACCACCCAGCAGGTGGCCGGCGCCGCCGGCACGGCGCTGCTGGTGTCAATCTTCGCCGTGGTGAGTGCGACGTCGGGGCTCGTCGCCGTGATGAGCGCCGCCTTCATGACGGCAACGGTCATAGCCCTTGCCGCCGTCGTGCTGTCCGCGATGATGCGCAAGACTGAAGGTGCCGGACCGGGCCACGGGCCAGCACACTAGCCCAACCGGCCGGGATCAGCCGGCGAAGAAGTCGCTCAGTTCCTTGATCAGCTTGTCAGGGGCCTTGATGGCGCCGTCGTGGCCGAAGCCGGGCAGGATGGTGTAGCTGGAGCCGGAGAGGACATCGTGGATCTGGCCGCACGCGATGCCGAAGTAGGCCGGGCTCTTTTCACCCACCACAATCAGCGTCTCCAAGGGGAGCGCCTGGAACGGTTCGGCCGGCATGTCGGCGGCGATGATCGCCTTGATTTCGCGGACGCCGGTGCGCATCAGCTCGCGCTGCTGCTTGCCCTCCGTGGTGCCCGCGGTCAGCTTGTTGGCCAGGGTGAGCATGGAGAGCGGCATTCTTGATGAGAAGGAGCCGCCGGCTTCCAGGCCGCGTTGGATGACGGCGAGGGCGCGGTCGTGGTCGCCTGCCGCGATGGCGCGCTCGTACTCCACAATCCAGTCCGCGGTGACGCTGCCGTTCACGGAGACGGCGGGGTCGTAGACCGCCAGACGTTCCACCGGAAGGGTCCGCGCGGCGTGCAGGGCAACGGCACCGCCAAAGCTGTGGCCAAAGACATCCGTGCTGGAGGTGTGCTTCATGACGGTGTCCAGGTCACGGATATCCACGTCCAGCGTGTAATCCTCGGGCTGGGGGGACGACGATCCCCGGCCTCGCCGGTTGAACGTGTGCACCGGCCGGCCCAGGCCGGCGCTTAGTTTCTGGGCAAATTTGGTGTAGTCCGCGGCCGTGACCATTGAAGGCGGCACCACCACCACGCCCGACCCTGCCGCAGCCAGTTCCGCGCCGGTGGAGAAGAGCTCAATCGTGCCGCCGTCGGGGGTCCTGATGTTCTCTCGCGTCATGCTCCGAGCCTAGCCGAGCAAGTGGTTGCAGGCATCCCGGCCGGTGCGGCCGCCCTCGCGGGGTTCAGCCGCGGTGGACGGGAATAGCTCCGGAGGAATCCGGGCGGGGCCTTTCGTCCGCACCTTCGTCCTTGAAGTACGCCGAGATGTCAGCCACGAGCTCCTTGACCGCTGCCGGGATGGAGCCGTGGAAGCATTTGGGCGAGAGCTGGTGGGTGCTGCCCGGAACGGCTGCGTGCAGCCGTTCCGCGGTCACCTTGTAATAGTCGGGGCTCTTCCCGCCGGCCATGAAATGCGTGCCGGACGGCAGCACGCTGAAATCGCGGGCGTGGTCTTTTTCGTCGAAGGCCGCGCGCAGCTCACCCACTCCGCTGGGCATCACCTCGCGGAACAACGTGTTCACCTTGGTCCGCGACAGCACGGCCATCAGGCCAGCCAGCACGGGATCGGGGATCCGTGCCATGACGGAGCCGGGGCTGGTGGCCTTCTTCATGTACGCCAGGGCGCGGCCCACCCTGCCGTTGTTGACGGCATCCTCGAATCCGTCCAGCCAGGCGGTGTCGATGCTGCCGTCGATGTTCACCGCGGCGTCGTACACCGCGAGTTTGTCCGGCACGTACCCGGTGCCGGTGAACTCCTGTACGGCATTGAGCGCCACCGCCCCGCCCAGGCTGTGGCCCAGGATATTCCGGGCGCCGGTGGCATCCATCACGGTGCGCACGTCCTCGATCTCGGTGGCCATGGAGTAGCCCGGCGGCTGCTCGGAGGAGTTGCCACGGCCCCGGCGGTCATAGACATCAACAGCCCAGCCGTCACCCAGGCCCTTCGCGAGCTCAATGGAGAACGGCCGGTAGATCAGGGCAGTGAGGAATGCGCCGCCGATCAACAGCACCCGCTTTTCGCCAGGAGCATCCTCGGTGCCGTAGCTGTATAAAGCCAGCATGCCGGCGTCGTGCGTTGGAAGTACCCGTTCTTTCACCCGGCCATCCTAGGGTGCAAGCCTGCAGGGCAGCTGAAAGTCCCGGAAGCCAAATCCCGGTAAACTTGATGATTGTGACTTCCCAAAACACTCCCGCGCCCAAGAATGCCCCAGAGCCCATCGACGCCAGCGAGCAGATGCGGATCCGCATGGAGAAGCGCGCCAAACTTCTTGAGCGCGGCACGGAGGCCTACCCCGTGGGAGTGGAGCGCACGCACTCGCTCGCCGAGATCCGGGAGAAGTACGGCCACCTTGAGGCTGACGAGACCACGGGCGACACCGTAGGCGTTACCGGCCGCGTGGTCTTCGTCCGCAACACCGGCAAGCTCTGCTTCGCCACCTTGCAGGAGGGCGGCACCGACGGCAAGGGGACGCGCCTGCAGGCCATGCTGAGCCTGGCCAACGTGGGCGAGGAAGCGCTCGCGGATTGGAAAGCACTGGTGGACCTGGGCGACCACGTGTTCATCAAGGGCGAGGTCATCTCCTCCCGCCGCGGCGAACTGTCCATCATGGCCGACTCCTGGTCCATGGCCTCCAAGGCCCTGCGCCCGCTGCCGGTGCTGCACGCGGACCTGAACGAGGAAACCCGTGTCCGCCAGCGCTATGTGGACCTGATGGTCCGCGACGAGGCCCGCGAAATGGTCTACACCCGCGCCGCCATCACCCGGTCCATCCGCGAGACGCTGTTCCGTCACCGCTACGTGGAAGTGGAGACCCCCATCCTGCAGCTGGTCCACGGCGGTGCCCTGGCGCGGCCGTTCGAGACCCACATGAACGCGTTCGACCAGAAGATGACCCTGCGCATCGCCACCGAGCTTTACCTCAAGCGGGCAGTCGTGGGCGGCATCGACCGCGTCTACGACATGGGCCGCGTGTTCCGCAACGAAGGCGTGGACTCCACCCACAGCCCTGAGTTCACCACGCTCGAGTGCTACGAGGCCTGGGCGGACCAGTTCGTTATGGCCGAACGCATCAAGGAGATCATCCTCGACGCCGCGGACGCCGTGGGTGCCGGGCGTGTCCTCCAGACCGAAGCGGGGGAGATCAACCTCGACGGCGAGTGGACCTGGCTGGCCGTCTACCCGGGGCTTTCCGACGCCGTTGGGCAGGAAATCACGCCGGACACCTCTGCTGAGGTGCTTCGGGAAATCGCGGCCAAGCACGAGGTCAAGGTGGATCCCAAGTGGGACGCCGAGAAGCTGGCTGTGGAGCTCTTCGGTGAGATCGTGGAGCCCACCCTGCTGAACCCCACCTTCGTCTACGACTACCCTCCGTCCGCGCAGCCGCTGGCCCGCCCGCACCGTGAGGACGGCCGCCTGATCGAGGCCTGGGACCTGATCATCGGCGGCATGGAACGCGGCACCGCGTTCTCCGAACTGATCGACCCCGTGATCCAGCGCGAACGGCTTACCGAACAGTCACTGCACGCAGCGGCCGGCGACGTCGAGGCCATGCAGCTGGACGAGGACTTCCTGCGCGCCCTCGAGTACGGTGCCCCGCCCATGGGTGGCATCGGCCTGGGCATCGACCGGCTGGTGATGCTCTTCACCGGCGCCGGGATCCGCGAAACCATCCTCTTCCCCTTGTTGAAGCCTGAAGGGCACTGACCATGGAGTACGTAGCAGTTATCCTTCCCTCCCTTGTGGTGGGCCTGCTGTTCTGGTTTGCCATGAAGGCGATCTTTAATGCGGACAAGGCTGAACGGCAGGCGGAAGCGCGCGCCCAGGCTGAAGCTGATTCGCTTGCCGTGCGGCCCACGAACCGCCAAGGTCCCGAATCAAAATAGCTAAAACCCCCTACTTTCTGCCTTTATCCCCAAGGAACCATTAGGCGCTTTGACGCGTTGCCAAGATAAGAGTCATACTTTTTTCGGGAAACATCCTGCTTTTCTGAAAACCGACTTTCCAGCAAGAGGAAGACTTTAATGGCACAGAAAGTAAACATCATCCTCGTTGATGATCTGGATGGGGGATCCGCAGACGAGAATGTGAAGTTTGGCCTCGACGGGGTCAACTATGAGATTGACCTGTCCGCAGCCAATGCCGCTGAACTTCGGTCTTCACTGGAGAGGTTCATCACTGCCGCACGCAAGGCATCCGGCGGCCGCGCCCAGCGGGCAAAAGCCGCCCCGGGGGGCCGCAGCCACGATTCGGCGCAAATCCGGCAATGGGCCCGGGATAACGGGTACACCGTTAACAGCCGCGGCCGAATTCAGGCCGAAATCCAGGAAGCCTACCAAAAGGCAAATTCCTAGGTACGCGCGTCGCCTGACTAAAAAGCCCTGCTTCCCACCTTCGGGAGGCAGGGCTTTTGGCTGGCTGCAGGTATTTAGCGGTACGGGCGTAATTACTCCCGCGCCCCGGCCGGGGATTCACCGCTGCGCGATCCACGCAGCAGGCTGCCGGCAGCAAACTGCTCGGCGATATAGAACACGAAAGGCGGAATATCACCTGTTTTCGCCAGTACCACTCCACACCCGGCACTGGCGAGGGCCAGCGCTGCCGCTTCCTTTTTCCGGTGCGGCAAGGTTGCCAGGGCGCCGGACAGGGACCCGAGCGCGAGCACATGCAGCCACGCATAGGCGTAGAACGGCCACGCCGGGAAGCGGCGCGCCGCGAAGCGCTCCAGGTCCGACGCGCGCATTGCAAGTTCGGACACAAAAAACGGCGCCCCGGCGGCAAGTGCGACGGCGGCTGTGCCGGCGAGTGCCCTGCTCCTTCCGGGCGGAAGGGCCAGGGCCAGCCGGGCAAACGCCGCGGGCATGGCAGCCGTCCCCGCCGCGGCCACGTGTTGTCCGGCCACCCACCAGCGATGCCCTTTACGGAGCATGTCGAGCCGCCGCGCAGCGTCGGGCTCCAGGTATACCCCCGGCACCGGGCTGATGCCCGCCAACCAAATCGCACCCGCGGCGAGGGCAACCCCCGCCGGGCGCCTGACGCGTTCCAGGTTCACCTGCGACATGTTCCCGCCCTTCCCGCTGATTCACGCTGCCCATGTTGCTCCCGCTGGAGCGTTTAAGGCAGCCGTTAGGGCCAAGAATGGCCCATCACCCGGCGTGGGACAAGGGCTGCCTGGAGGGCTCGTTTGTCCGCTGATGCCCGGCCGCCGGAGTCCGTGGAAGGCGGCGCGGCAATATTCCCGGACGACCCATGTTTCCCCTGTGGCGAACACGCTCCACAACACAGGGGCGGCCACGTAGCATCAAAGTACGTCGTAGCTAGGAGTGTGGCGAAATGTTTGAGCGATTTACGGACCGTGCCCGTCGCGTAGTTGTGCTTGCCCAAGAAGAGGCACGCATGCTGAACCACAATTACATCGGTACCGAACACATCCTCTTGGGTCTGATCCATGAGGGTGAGGGCGTTGCCGCCAAAGCTCTTGAGTCCTTGAGCATTTCGCTCGACGGCGTTCGCGAGCAGGTGCAGGAGATCATCGGGCAGGGCCAGCAGGCTCCCTCCGGCCACATCCCCTTCACCCCCCGTGCCAAGAAGGTACTGGAGCTCTCGCTGCGCGAAGCCCTCCAGCTGGGCCACAACTACATCGGCACGGAGCACATCCTGCTCGGCCTCATCCGCGAGGGTGAAGGCGTTGCCGCGCAGGTGCTGGTCAAGCTCGGCGCCGACCTCAACCGGGTCCGCCAGCAGGTCATCCAGCTCCTCTCCGGCTACCAGGGCAAGGAAACCACCGGCGCAGGCGTCGGCGGCGGACAGCCCGAGGGCGCTCCCGCCGGGTCCGTGGTCCTGGACCAGTTCGGCCGCAACCTGACCCAGGCTGCGCGCGAGAACAAGCTGGACCCGGTCATCGGCCGCGAGCAGGAAATGGAACGCGTCATGCAGGTCCTTTCCCGCCGTACCAAGAACAATCCAGTCCTCATCGGCGAGCCCGGCGTCGGCAAGACGGCCGTCGTCGAAGGCTTGGCCCAGGCGATTGTCCGCGGCGACGTTCCGGAGACCATCCGTGACAAGCAGCTGTACACCCTGGACCTTGGCTCCCTGGTGGCAGGCTCCCGCTACCGCGGTGACTTCGAAGAGCGCCTGAAGAAGGTCCTCAAGGAGATCCGCACCCGCGGCGACATCATCCTGTTCATTGACGAGATCCACACCCTGGTGGGTGCCGGTGCCGCCGAAGGCGCCATCGACGCAGCCTCGATCCTCAAGCCCATGCTGGCCCGCGGCGAGCTGCAGACCATCGGTGCCACGACGCTGGATGAGTACCGCAAGCACATCGAGAAGGACGCTGCCCTGGAGCGCCGCTTCCAGCCGATCCAGGTCAAGGAACCCTCCGTGGCGCATGCCATCGAGATCCTCAAGGGCCTGCGTGACCGGTACGAGGCACACCACCGCGTCACCATCACCGACGGCGCCCTGGCCTCCGCTGCAAGCCTGGCCGAGCGCTACATCTCGGACCGCTTCCTTCCGGACAAGGCCATCGACCTGATCGACGAGGCCGGCGCCCGGCTGCGCATCCGCCGCATGACCGCTCCGCCGGAGCTCAAGGCCATGGACGAGCGCATCGCCAAGCTGAAGATGGAGAAGGAATCCGCCATCGACGCGCAGGACTTCGAAGGCGCCGCTTCGCTCCGCGACAAGGAACAGAAGATGATCTCCGAGCGCGCGGAGAAGGAACGCCACTGGAAGTCCGGCGGCATGGATGACATCTCCGAGGTGGATGAGGATCTCATCGCCGAGGTGCTGGCCAACTCCACCGGCATCCCCGTCTTCAAGTTGACCGAGGAAGAGTCCTCGCGCCTGCTCAAGATGGAAGATGAACTGCACAAGCGCGTCGTCGGCCAGGACGAGGCCATCAAGGCACTGTCCCAGGCTATCCGCCGTACCCGTGCAGGGCTCAAGGACCCCAAGCGCCCCGGTGGCTCGTTCATCTTCGCCGGCCCCACCGGCGTCGGCAAGACCGAGCTCGCCAAGGCACTCGCCGAGTTCCTGTTCGGTGAAGAGGATGCCCTCATCACGCTGGACATGTCCGAATACTCCGAGAAGCACACCGTTTCGCGGCTCTTCGGTGCTCCTCCGGGCTATGTGGGCTACGAAGAGGGTGGCCAGCTGACCGAGAAGGTCCGCCGCCGTCCGTTCTCCGTGGTGCTGTTCGACGAGGTTGAGAAGGCCCACGCGGACCTCTTCAACTCGCTGCTGCAGATCCTGGAAGACGGCCGCCTGACCGACTCCCAGGGCCGCGTGGTGGACTTCAAGAACACCGTGATCATCATGACCACCAACCTGGGTACCCGGGACATCTCCAAGAGCGTTGCCACCGGCTTCCAGTCCGGCACCGACACGCAGACCGGCTACAACCGCATGCGTGCCCGCGTCACGGAGGAACTCAAGCAGCACTTCCGCCCCGAGTTCCTGAACCGTGTTGACGACGTCGTGGTGTTCCCGCAGCTCACCCAGGACGAGATCATCGAGATCGTGGACCTGTTCGTGACCCGCCTGGAGAAGCGCCTCAAGGACAAGGACATGGGCATCGAGCTCACCAAGGCCGCCAAGGTGCTCCTGGCAACCCGCGGCTACGATCCCGCCATGGGTGCCCGGCCGCTGCGCCGCACCATCCAGCGCGAGATCGAGGACCAGCTCTCCGAGAAGATCCTCTTCGGCGAGATCCACACCGGCGACATCGTCGTGGTGGATGTCGAAGGCGAAGGCGACGACGCGAAGTTCACCTTCGCCGGCAACGCCAAGCCGCGCATCCCGGAAATCGCCCCGAGCGTCTAAGTTCCACAACGCAAGCCCCGCTGCTCCGCAATGAACTGCTCCCCGAAAGTTGGACTGAAAATTCAGTTTCGACTTCCGGGGAGCAGTTTTGCGTTCAAGTAGTTCTT
>NZ_JARDJH010000013.1:0-95985 GCF_039907755.1 Pseudarthrobacter sp. CC12
GTGCTGTTCAAGTTCCGCGAGCTCGTCGCCGCCCACGTCGATGAACTGGCCCAGCTGGTCACCGCCGAGCACGGCAAGGTTCTTTCCGACGCCAAGGGCGAGATCGGCCGGGGCCTGGAAGTGGTGGAGTTCGCCTGCGGGATCCCCACCCTGCTCAAGGGCGACTACTCGGACCAGGTCTCCACCGGCATCGACGTCTTCTCCTTCCGCGAACCGCTCGGCGTGGTCGCCGGCATCACCCCGTTCAACTTCCCCGTCATGGTGCCGCTGTGGATGGCGCCGATGGCGATCGCCACGGGCAACGCGTTCATCCTGAAACCCTCCGAGCGTGACCCATCCGCGTCGCTGCTGCTGGCCAAGCTCTGGAAGGACGCCGGGCTGCCCGACGGCGTGTTCCAGGTCCTGCACGGTGACAAGGAAACCGTGGACGGGCTGCTGACCCACCCGGACGTGGACGGCATTTCCTTCGTCGGCTCCACCCCGATCGCCCAGTACGTCCACGAAACCGCCACCAAGCACGGCAAGCGCGTCCAGGCCCTGGGCGGGGCAAAGAACCACGCCATCATCCTGCCCGACGCCGACCTCAACAACGCCGCCGACCACCTCGCTGCCGCCGCGTTCGGTTCCGCCGGGGAACGCTGCATGGCCATCTCCGTCGCCGTCGCCGTCGGCGAGGCCGCTGACCTGCTGGTCAAGAAGGTCGAAGAGCGCGCCCTGGCCGTCAAGGTCAACAACGGCACCGCCCCCGACGCCGAAATGGGGCCGGTCATCACCCCGGCCTCCAAGGAACGCATCGTCAAGATCGTCACAGAGGCGGAAACTGCCGGCGCCGCCATGGTCGTGGACGGCCGCGACCTCGTGGTCCCCGGCCACGAAAACGGCTTCTGGGTGGGCCCCACCGTCATCGACCACGTGAAGACCGAAATGACCGCCTACACAGAGGAAATCTTCGGACCCGTCCTGGTGGTGGTCCGCGTCGACACCCTGGAAGACGGCATCACGCTGATCAACGCCAACCCCTACGGCAACGGCACCGCCATCTTCACCTCCTCCGGCGCCGCCGCCCGCAAGTTCCAGCGGTCGGTCACCGTGGGCATGATCGGCATCAATGTGCCCCTGCCCGTCCCCGTTGCATACCACTCCTTCGGCGGCTGGAAAGCCTCCCTCTTCGGCGACAAGCACATCTACGGCCCCGAAGGCGTCAGCTTCTACACCCGCGGCAAAGTGGTCACGTCCCGCTGGCCCGAAACCCACCACGCCTCCGGCGCCTCCTACAACTTCCCCTCCCATGCCGATGACCACGCGGTCCGCCACGACGGCATCGCAGAAGGACTTCCCGATGAGCTGGCAGCGGGAGAAGACGCAGTTCCCGGACGCGCCGATGATGCCACGGAAGGCCGTAGCCGGCGGGACTAGACCCCTTCTGTGCCGTATCCAAATTCTGACCCCTCAGGTCCACGAAAGAAAGAAATGCTGTTATGACGGAAGCAGAGAACAAACTGATCATCGGCACGGCGCCGGACTCCTGGGGCGTCTGGTTCGCGGATGACCCCAAGCAGACCCCCTGGGAACGCTTCCTGGATGAAGTGGCTGAGTCCGGCTACAAGTGGATCGAGCTGGGCCCGTACGGCTACCTTCCCACCGATCCCACCCGCTTGGCGGAGGAGCTCAAGCAGCGCGACCTCAAGGTCACAGCCGGCACCGTGTTCACCGCGTTCCACCGCGGCCTGGACCAGTGGGAAACCGCGTGGGAGCCAGCCCGCAAGGTCGCCGAACTCACCGCTGCCATGGGCGGCGGGCACATCGTGGTCATCCCGGCCATGTGGCGCGACGACGTCACAGGCGAAGCCGTGGAAAGCGGAACCCTGGACGACAAGGCCTGGAGCGACCTGTTTGACGGCCACAACCGCCTGGGCAAGACCCTCCTGGAGGACTTCGGCCTGAAGCAGCAGTTCCACTCGCACGCCGACTCCCACGTGGGCGCGCAGGCGGACATCGAGACGCTGCTCGGTGCCACGGACCCGCAGTACCTGAACCTCTGCCTGGACACCGGCCACGCCGAGTACTGCGGCGCCTCCAGCCTGGAACTGATCAAGAACTACCCGGACCGGATCGGCTACCTGCACCTGAAGCAGATCAACCCGGACGTCCTCAGGCGGGTCAACGAGGAGAACATGACCTGGGCAGCTGCCAACCTGGCCGGCGTCATGACCGAACCGCCCAACGGCCTGCCGGACCTGCGCGCGGTCATCGAAGCCGTGGAAGCGCTCAACCGGCCCATCTTCGGCATCGTGGAACAGGACATGTACCCCGTGGCCTTCGACGTCCCCATGCCCATCGCCAAGCGCACCCGCAACTACCTGCTGTCCTGCGGTTCCCGCACCGCCGTCAGCTAACCCGCCCCACAGACACCACAAAGGACAAGACAATGACTGAAACCCTCCGCGTTGCCGTCATCGGCGCAGGCCGCATGGGCGCCGACCACATCCAGCGCATCAGCAGGCGCATCCACGGAGCCGAAGTTGCCGCCGTCGTGGACGTGGATCTTTCCCGCGCCCAGGCCGCTATTGAAGGCATCCCGGGCGCCGTGGCCCTGGCGGACGCTGACGAGGCCCTGAACAACGGCGACGTCAACGCCGTCCTGATCGCCACCCCCGGATTCCTGCACGAGGACATCCTGCTCAAGGCCCTCGCCAGGGACATCCCGATCCTCTGCGAAAAGCCGCTCACGCCCGACGCCGCATCGTCCTGGAAGATCGTCGAAGCCGAGGTGGCGCTGGGCCACCAGCGGATCCAGGTGGGCTTCATGCGCCGCTTCGACGCCGAATACGCCACGCTGGGTTCGATCATCCGCAACCACGAACTCGGCGAGCTGCTGATGCTGCACCACCAGCACCGCAACCCGAGCACCCCTGAGGGCTTCACCAACGAGATGCTCATCAACGACTCCGTGGTCCACGAGTTCGACGCCATCCGGTTCTTCACGGGCGAGGAAATCACCAGCATCCAGGTCCGGCTGGGCAAGCCCACCCGCAATGCTCCCAACGGCCAGCACGACCCCCAGCACGTCCTGATCGAGACCGAGTCCGGCGTCCTGGCGGACGTCGAGATCTACGTCAACGCCAAATTCGGTTACGAGGTGGCCACCCAGGCCTCCTTCGAGGACGGCATCGTCAGCATCGGCGGCGACAAGGGCCCCTACACCCGCAGCTCCGGCCGCTGGGGCGGCAACGTCACCCCCGGCTTCGAGGAGCGCTTCGGAGCGGCGTACGACGTCGAAATCCAGTCCTGGGTGGACGCGGCACTTAAGGGCGGAATCGGCGGCCCCTCCGCCTGGGACGGGTACGCCACCGCCGCCTGCTGCGAGGCAGGCGTCGAAGCGCAGAAGAACGGCGAAAAGGTCGCCGTGAAGCTGGCTCCGAAACCCGACCTCTACAAGTAACCAGGACCGGAAAGGGGGCGGAGCCATCCGTCCCCTTTCGTGTCTCCCCCCTTCCTGATCCACAATGGAGTGTTTACGTGAAAATCGCACTTGACCCCACCCCGTTCCATCACTTGCACAGCCTGCTGGAGTTCCCCAAGGTGGTGGCGGACCTTGGCTACAAGTACATGCAGATGACCCCGCACGCGGACTTCATCCCGTTCTACAACCACCCCAAAGCGGACGACGAACTGGTGGGCCAGCTGGGCAAGGCCTGCAAGGACGCCGGGATTGAAATCGCCTCCATCCTCCCCGTGCTCCGCTGGTCCGGGCCCGACGAGGACGCCCGCGAAGCCGCCGTCCGCTACTGGAAGCGCGCCATCCAGATCGCCGTGGACCTGGGGGTCAGCACCATGAACACCGAGTTCAGCGGCCGGCCCGAGAAGGCGGAGGAATCCGAGCGGGCGTTCTACCGGTCCATGGAGGAACTGCTGCCGATCATCGAGCGTGAAGGCATCGACCTGCTCATTGACCCGCACCCGGACGACTTCGTGGAGGAAGGCCTGGCCGCCATCCGCGTGATCCGGGGCGTGAACTCGAAGAACGTGGGGATGGTCTATGTGGCCTCGCACAGCTTCCACATGAAGAACTCCCCGCTGGACATCATGCGGGCCGCGGGGGACAAGCTGCGCCTGGTCCACGTGGCCGACACCATGGACCACCACGCCTCGCACGGACTGCGGTACATCACCAACCCGCCGGGCAACCCGGTCCGCGTCCACCAGCACCTGAAGATCGGCGACGGCGACGTCAATTGGGACGAATTCTTCGGCGGCCTGAAGGAAATCGGCTTCCTCGACCGGGAGGACACGGTGATGGTGTCCAGCGTTTTCGCTGAGGACGAGAACGCCGAAGAAGTGTCCCGCTACCAACTGGAGACCATGAAACAGTACGTCCAAAAGGTAAGCCTATGAGTACGCCTGTTTCCGGAAAGGCAGCGGTCAAGCAGCCCGGCAACCATCAGCGGGCCCTGCGGACCGTCACCATCATCTCCACCTTCGGCGGCCTGCTGTTCGGCTACGACACCGGCGTGATCAACGGCGCCCTGCCGTACATGCAGGAGGACCTGGGCCTGACTCCGCTGACCGAAGGCCTGGTCACCTCATCCCTGCTGTTCGGCGCCGCCTTCGGCGCCCTGTTCGGCGGACGCCTGGCCGACCGCAACGGCCGGCGCAAAATGATCATGGTGCTGGCGGTCATCTTCCTCGCGGGCACCATCGGCTGCACGTTCTCGCCCAATACCGGGGTGATGATCGCCGCCCGGTTCATCCTGGGACTCGCCGTGGGCGGGGCCTCGGTGACAGTGCCCGTGTACCTGGCGGAGGTCTCGCCGAGCCACCGGCGCGGCCGGATCGTCACCCAGAACGAGCTCATGATCGTCACCGGGCAGCTGCTCGCCTTCATCTTCAACGCCTACCTGGGCAACTCGTTCGGTGAATCGCACGGCATTTGGCGCTGGATGCTGGTCATTGCCACCCTGCCGGCCATCGCGCTGTGGATCGGGATGAACTTCATGCCCGAGAGTCCCCGCTGGCTGGCTTCCATCGGCAGCTTCGGCGAGACGCTCAGCGTGCTGCAGCGGATCCGGTCGCAGGAGGAGGCCCGCAGGGAGTTCGAGGAAGTCAAGGCCATGGCCGTGGAGGACTACAAGTCCAAAATGGGTTCATGGAAGGACCTGGGCATCCCGTGGCTCCGCAGGATCTTCGTGGTGGGCCTGGGCCTCGCGGTGATCCAGCAGATCACCGGCGTGAACTCGATCATGTACTACGGCACCCAGATCCTCTCGCAGTCCGGCTTCGGACGCGAAGCTGCCTTGACGGCCAACATCGCCAACGGGGTCATCTCGGTGCTGGCCACGTTCGTCGGCATCTGGCTGCTGGGCAAGGTCGGGCGCCGCCGGATGCTGATCACCGGCCAAGTGGGAACCACCACGGCGCTGCTACTGATCGGCTTCTTTTCGTTGATCCTGCCCGAAGGCCCGGGCCGGGGCTTCGTGATCCTTGCCCTGACCGTCACCTTCCTGGCATTCCAGCAGGGTGCCATCTCGCCGGTGACGTGGCTGATGCTCTCGGAGATCTTCCCGCTCAAAATCCGGGGCTTGGGGATGGGCGCGTCGGCCTTCCTGCTGTGGATCGTGAACTTCCTGATCGGATTCGGATTCCCGCAGCTGCTGGACGCCATCGGCATCTCCAACACGTTCTTCGTATTCGCTGTCCTCGGGGTGGGAGCCATCGCCTTCGCGGCCAAGTATGTTCCGGAGACGAAGGACAAGAGCCTCGAGGACCTGGAGCACTACTTCAAGAACGCCGCCGGAGAACAACCTGAAAGAGCTGACAGTCGATCCGCGTAGGCCAGAATGCGAAGGGACCCCATGGCACCCGGTAGTAACGGGGCGTTCCCCGCCCTTCCAGGAGGCGTGCGTCCTACCCGATGAACCCTATTGGGGCCAATTCGCCGTGGCGGTAACGTTCCCGGGCCTGGTTCACCATCCGGCCAGCCGGGCCCGTTCCCTGTCGTACCCGCACAGGTAGCAAACGACCTAACATATTAATGTCCGAACAAAGTATTGACATGTGTGGCGTGAGTCACCATGATCGGTATAGGCGTTTTTCCGGTATTGCAAGCAGCAACCCGGAGCTGAAATCAAAGGAGATTCACAGTGGTTAAATTCTCTTGGCGTAAGGCGGCATTAGTTGCGGCGGTCGTCCCGATGCTGGCATTGAGTGCGTGTTCAAGCACTGGCGGAAAGTCCCCGGACACAGGCAATGGTGCCGGCGGCGGACAGGCCGCGAGCACCCCCCGGATTAAAGTTGCGCTTGTTACGCACGCCGCTCCCGGCGACACGTTCTGGGATATCCTCCGCAAGGGAGCGGAGGAGGCAGCTGCCAAGGACAATGTCGAGCTGCTCTATACTTCTGACCCCGAAGGCGGACGCCAGGCCCAGCTGATCCAGCAGGCTATCGATCAGAAGGTCGATGGTATCGCCGTCACCCTCGCGAAGCCGGATGCGCTGAAGGATGTCCTCAAAAAGGCGACGGACGCAGGTATCCCTGTCGTCAGCCTGAACTCAGGAGCCGACGTCTGGAAGCAAGTAGGTGCCTTCACCCACTTCGGTTCCGATGAGAACCTGGCCGGTGCTGCTGTCGGCAAGAAACTGACCTCGCTCGGTGCCAAACACCCGATCTGCGTCATCATGGAACAAGGCAACGTCGCACTGGATTCCCGGTGCGCCGGCGTCAAGTCGCAAATCCCGGGTACCGAGAACCTGTTCGTCCAGGGAACTGATATGACGGCGGTCTCCTCCACAGTCACCGCGAAACTGCAGGCAACTCCTGATGCGGACGCGATCATCGGCTTGGGTGCGCCGTTCACACTGACCATCGACAAGGCTGTCGAGTCGCTGAACCTGCAAAGCAAGGTCACAGTCGCCTCGTTCGACATGAACGGTGATCTGGCCCAAGCCATCATCGACGGCAAGGTCGCCTTCACCGTCGATCAGCAGCCTTGGCTGCAGGGCTACGGAGCAGTGGACGCACTGTGGCAGGTCAAGCGCGCCGGTATCCACGAAGGTGGCGGCCAGCCAGTGCTGACCGGTCCGTCGATCGTTGACAAGACTACTGCTCCCGACGTTCTCAAGTTCGCCAAGGAAGGCATCCGCTAAGGATGCTTTGAGCCGGGTTCCGGGGCTCAATGGGCCCCGGAACCCGCCCTAGTAGGAGAAACACCATGACCCAAGTAGCCGTCCAGCTAAAGGCGCCCGATGAGCGCGTCGCCAAGCGCAACCCTGTTCAGCAACTCCTCGGCAGGCCCGAGGTGGGCGCCCTGGTGGGCGCCGTCGTTCTTTTCGTCTTCTTTGCCGCGGTCTCCCAGACATTCATCCAGCCGGCGTCCATCGCGACCGTCCTTTATGGCAGCTCCACAATCGGCATCATGGCGGTGGGGGTCTCGCTGTTGATGATCGGGGGCGAGTTTGACCTGTCCACGGGCGTCGCCGTCATCAGTTCGGCGCTGACCGCATCAATGTTCAGCTGGTACTTCAGCACGAACGTCTGGGTCGGTGTCATTCTGGCCCTCCTCGTCTCCCTCTCCATCGGCTTCATCAACGGCTGGATCCTGATGAAAACCAAGCTGCCCAGCTTCATCGTCACACTCGCGACATTCCTGATGCTGACCGGCCTGAACCTGGGCCTGACCCGGATGATCGGCGGAGGCGTGTCCTCACCCTCGATCTCGACGATGGACGGCTACAAGGCGGCTCAGGCAGTCTTTTCCTCCTCGGTAAACATCGCCGGTGTCGACGTAAAGAACACCGTGTTCATTTGGATCCTGCTCGTTGCGGTGGCCTCCTGGGTGCTGCTGCGGACCAAGGTGGGCAACTGGATCTTCGCAGTCGGCGGGGACGCCAATGCCGCCCGCGCCGTGGGCGTGCCTGTCAAAGCGACCAAAATCGGGCTCTTCATGGCTGTCGGTTTCTGTGGCTGGATCCTGGGCATGCACAACCTCTTCGCCTTCGACGCGGTACAGTCCGGCGAAGGCGTGGGCAACGAATTCCTCTACATCATCGCCGCCGTGATCGGCGGCTGCCTGCTCACCGGCGGCTACGGCTCGGCCGTGGGAGGGGCGATCGGCGCGTTCATCTTCGGCATGGCCAACAAGGGCATCGTCTACGCCCAGTGGAACCCGGACTGGTTCAAGTTCTTCCTAGGCCTGATGCTGCTGCTGGCCACCATCGTGAACCTCATCGTCAAGCGCCGCGCGGAACTCAAGTAAGGGCCCGAACACCATGAATGCCAATCAAACGGACGCCAAACGAATTAACCAGAAGCAGCTCCTCAACGGCGAGAAGGACCCCCTGACCCACACCCCCGTCCACCTGCTCTCCCTTGAAGGGGTAGGCAAGCACTACGGCAACATCGTCGCCTTGAGCGATGTCACCATGGCCGTGGACAACGGCCGCGTCACCTGCGTCCTGGGTGACAACGGGGCCGGTAAGTCCACGCTGATCAAGATCATCGCCGGTCTGCACCAGCACGACGCCGGGGTTCTGAACATTATGGGCGAGGAACGGAAATTCACCTCCCCCCGCGACGCCCTCGACGCCGGCATCGCCACCGTCTACCAGGACCTCGCCGTGGTCCCGCTGATGCCGATCTGGCGTAACTTCTTCCTCGGCTCCGAACTGGCCTCCGGCTTCGGCCCGTTCAGGAGCATGGACGTGCAGAAGATGAAGGACATCACCAAGAACGAACTCGCCGAGATGGGCATCGACCTGCGTGATGTCGACCAGCCCATCGGGCAACTCTCCGGCGGTGAACGCCAATGCGTCGCGATTGCCCGCGCCGTGTACTTCGGTGCGAAGGTCCTGATCCTGGACGAACCGACTGCGGCGCTCGGCGTCAAGCAGTCCGGCGTTGTACTCCGCTACATCCTGCAGGCACGCGACCGCGGACTGGGCGTCATCTTCATCACCCACAACCCGCACCACGCCTTCCCCGTCGGTGACCGCTTCCTGCTGCTGAAGCGCGGAAAGTCCATCGGCTACTACGACAAGAAGGACATCACTCTGGACGAGCTCACCGCCCAGATGGCCGGCGGCGCCGAACTCGCCGAACTCGCCCACGAGCTCGAGCAGCTCGGCGGCCACAGTGACGTCGTCAAGGAAGTCCAGGCCGAGGTCGCCGACGTTTCCGGGCCAGCCGACGCAGCAGGGCAAAACAGCCCACGGCACGTATAGCCGGGAGGGGACAGGGGCCAGCACTCAGGATGAGCTGGCCCCGACTTTTCTGCCGCGGCCAATGCAACCACAAAGCAGACGGGAAGACAGCATGCCAATCCGGGTTGGCGTTATCGGCGCCGGTGTCATGGGCGCTGACCACATCAGAAACCTCTCCACCACGATCAGCGGGGCCGAAGTCACTTTCGTGGCAGACCTCGACGCCGGACGTGCGGCGGCCGCGGCCCCGCCAGCGGCACGTACCACCACAGAGCCGTCCGAGTTGATCAATTCGAGCGAGGTAGACGCCGTCGTTATTGCCTCACACGACTCCACCCACGCCGGGCTGGTGCTGGAATGCTTCGAAGCGATGACACCGGTGCTGTGCGAAAAGCCCTTGGCCCCGACGCTCCTGGAAAGCCTGGAAGTGGTGGACGCTGAGGCCGATATCTTTGCCGCAACGGGCGCCCGGCTGCTCTCGATGGGCTTCATGAGGCGCTTTGACCCAGGCTACGTCGCCCTTCGAGCATCCACCAGGGCACGTACTCAAGGCGAGCCTCTCCTGGTGCACTGCACGAGCAGGACAGCAGCCGCGGGACCGGGCACGACCTCGGAGTCCGCCATCACCAATTCGGCCATCCACGAGCTGGACATCGTCCCTTGGCTGTTGGGCTCGCCTATCACTGAGGTGTCGTGGCAGTCGGGACGGAGTACCCGGGACAGCCCCGGCGGGTTGAGCGATCCTGCCTTTATGCTCCTGCGCACCGCTGACGGGACCCTGGTAACGCTCGAGCTCTTCCTCAACGCCCGATACGGCTACACGACCCAGTGCGAGGTTGTTTCCGAACTCGGCACCGCGGCCCTGCCGGAACCCGCTGCACTGGCCGTCCAACAGGAGGGGCGCCGGAGCTCCTATCTGCCCGCGGACTGGCGCCCCCGGTTCGCCGACGCCTACCGCTTGCAGCTTCAGGCCTGGATTACCGCCCTCAGCAACGGTGAACCAGCCCCGCTCGCAACCGGTGAGGACGGCTTGCGGGCATCCCAGGTTGCGCAGGCCATGATCCGGTCGCTCCACAGCGACGGGGCCTTCACGAAAGTAATTTACTGATGAATGCCACAGTATTGCCGGCCCCACGCGTTCCGGATTCCAGGGACGCCCCCCGGCTGCGCTGGGGAATCATGGGCCCGGGATGGATCGCCGGACGCTTCACGGAATCGGTGCAGGCCCACACCGGGCAAGTGATCGGCGCCGTCGGCTCCCGCTCACTGGCCCGGTCCAAGGCATTCGCGGACGCCTTCAACATCCCGGCAGCCTATGGCAGTTACGAGGAATTGGCCGCAGCTGCCAACATCGACATCATCTACGTGTGCACCCCGCACAACTTCCATCGCAGCGCTGCCATTCTCGCCATCGACGCCGGTAAACATGTCCTGATCGAGAAACCGATCGGCCTGAACGCGGAGCAGGCGCGGGACATCGCGGCCAGGGCGAAGGCCGCCGGCGTCTTCGCTTCCGAGGCCATGTGGAGCTTCTTTTTGCCGAAATTCGATGTCATCCGGCAAGTACTGGACGCCGGCATGCTGGGCACCGTGACGACCGTCCTGGCCGAATACGGCGAGTACTTCGGGCGCAGCCACCGCATCTTTGATCCCGCACTGGCCGGTGGCCCCCTGCTGGACCTGGGCACCTACCCGCTGGCACTCATTACCGAGGTCCTGGGCGCCCCCGAACGGTTAAGCGCCCTCGGCCAAACGCACGAATCCGGCGTCAACGCGCAACTTTCCGCCATCATGCAATTCCCGGGCGGAAGCCACGCCGTGATGAACACACACCTGCATAATTTCACCCCCACGACGGCAACAATCGTCGGAACCGAGGCGACGCTAGCCATCGATGGTCCCTTCAACATGCCCGGTTCTTTCGAGATCCGCTTCCCGGACGGGCCACTGCTCCGCTACACGGAGCCTTCAGGAGCACACTTTGACGGCCTGCACTATGAAGCGGCCGCAGTGTCCCGGGCCATCACCTCCGGACAGCTGGAAACCCGGCAGCGGCCCCTGGCGTCCTCCATCCGCACCATGGAAGTCGCCGATGAGATCCGCCGCCAAACAGGAATAGGATTCCCGGACGAAGACCGTGTCCCTGCCTGAGCGAGCGTTGCATTGACCATCGCTGTCGGACCCGTGGCCTGCATCGAACTGCGCTGCTCCCGCTGGTCCGGGCGGGGTACCGGCTCGGCCCTGTGAACCAGGAAACAGCCAGCAACAGCAACAGGGTGCGGAGCTCAGGAGCGCCTATTCCTGGCGGCCCGCGCAGATGACCGAGGATTTCAGCCGGGCCTCCCGGCCCAAGCACAGCACCAAAAGGTTTTCAACGGAAGGAACGCCATGAAGGACGTCATTCTTGGTCTGGTCGGAGTGGGGCGCATCGGCGTCATGCACGCCAACAACATCACCGCACTCAACGGAGATCTCAACTCTCGCGGTGTCCGCGTCAGCCTCCGGCTCACCGACGTCGCTGAGGGGCACGCCCGGGGCATCGCTGACGGTCTCGGCGCCGAATTCCTCCCATCGGTGGAGGCACTCCTGGCCTCCGGGGTGGACGGGCTCGTTATCGCCACGGGAACCGGGACGCACCCTGAACTGATCCGCGCGGGAGTGGACGCCGGAATCCCGGTCTTCTGCGAGAAACCTGTGGCCATAAACGCCGCCCAGGCTCTGCCCCTGCTGGACTATATCCGGAGCAACAACGGCGTGGTACAGATCGGTCACCAGCGCCGCTTCGACGCCGGCTACCTGGAAGCCAAGCGGGCTTACGAATCGGGCGAGCTTGGCTGGATTCACACGCTGCGTGCCGTGACATGCGACATGACTCCGCCTCCCGTGGAATTCCTCGCAACTTCCGGGGGCTTGTTTCGTGATTGCTCCGTCCACGATTTTGACATTCTGCGCTGGCTGACCGGCCGGGAAATCGTTGAGGTATATGCCACCGGCTCGAACAACGGCGACCCGGCCATCGGCGCGGTAGGGGACCTGGACACAGCCCTGGCGCTGGTCACACTCGATGACGGAACTGTTGGCACTGTTTCAGCCTCACGTTACAACGGCGCCGGCCACGATGTCCGCCTGGAAATCCAAGGCTCCAACCGCTCGTTGATGGTCGGGCTGGATGAGAAGACAGCCTTGGTTTCGGCTGAGCCTGGAATCACCTTCCCCCACGGGGAACCCCACAAAACCTTTGCTGAACGCTTCCATCAGGCATACCGTTCCGAGATGGCCGCGTTTATAGAACTGACCCAGGGTCAGCGGGAAAATCCCTGCAGCCCAGAGGACGCTGTGGCCGCTTCCCTCGTCGCTGACGCCGCACAGGAATCCCTGGCAACGGGTGTCCCGGTCCAGCTCAACCTTCAGGCTGCCAAGGAAAGCTAAACCGGGCTAACAACCGTTCCGGCAGCCATTGACAGCCGCATGATGCTCTGGCGGGCGGACAGGAATCGGCGGGGTCCGCTCCGCGCGATTCCAACGCATGCCGGTCAACGTTGTCGCGGCCGGGAGTGGCAACATCCCCGGGGGACGGGCGGCCCAAGCGCTGTCAGATCTGGGAGACGCCCATGATCTTGGTTGCCGCAGCCCGTGGTGCCTTCGTTGATTCCGCCCCAAATGTCGGCCCGGCAGAGTTATGCAGGTCCAGGAAAGGGACGCCGCGACTGGCCAGCGTGTTAAGGAAGTAGCCCCAGGCCGGCGACGCGTTCCCCTACCGTCACCCGCTTCGCCGGCAGGTCCTTGAGGGGAGGTAATTACCACCCGGGAGACTGGAGCACGGCTCGCCGGGTCTCACGTGCCACGTCCTCCATGGGGGACCGAGGTGCAGGGGAAGTCAGTTTCAAAACCCCCAATATGCCATTTTGCAGCCGGTCGTTCCGGAACGGCGTTACGCGCCGAAGGGCAACCGGGGATCGATGTTCTGGCTCTCCCAGGTCTGCCGCACCCAGCCGTGGTGCGGGTCGTCGCTGATCAGCCATTCGCGCACCGGCCCCGGACCGGCCATGACGTTCAGGTAGTAGAGGTCATACCCCGGCGCGGCCATAGCGGGGCCGTGCCAGCCGTAGGGCACCAGGACAACGTCGCCGGTGCGGACTTCGGCGGAGACGTCGATGGGCCGATCGTCGGAGGCATAGACGCGCTGGTAGCCAATGGCATCGGCTTCAGCGGGCGCCGCACCGCCGGCCGCTACCTGCGTTTCGAAGTAGTAGATCTCCTCAAGGGAGGTCTCGCCGTCCTTCTCCTCGTCATGCTTGTGCGGAGGGTAGGAGGACCAGTTGCCGGCCGGGGTGAGGACCTCGCAGACGATGAAACGGTCGGCCTCAAGCGCGGCCGGCGTGCCGAAGTTGTGGACCTGGCGCGAGCAGTTGCCCGCCCCGCGCAGTTCCACCGGGGTCTCGGTGGCGGGCAGCAGCCGGGTGGGGTAGGAAACCTGTGCCGGGGCGGTGGCAACGGCCACCCGGCCGCCGTCGGCCGAACTGATGCTGACGGCGCGTCCGGCGCCGGAATAGAGCACGTCGGTGGGGCCGGAGAAAACGGCCGGGCGCCCGTCCAGCGGATATTCGGTGCCGTCCACGGTGACGGTGAAGGACCCGTTGAGCGGCACCACGATGCGTTCCTCGTCCGCGGCGGGAAGGTCGACGGCGGCCCCCGCCGGCAGGGTGGCCACCTTCAGTCCGGTGTGCGCCCAGCCGTCCACGGCCAGGGGGGAATCGGAGGTTCCGATGGACACGTCCCAGGTGCCGTCGGCGGCGGTGCCCAGGGGGTAGACCCAGTTGGTCATGGAGTTGGCTCCTTGGATTATCGCTGTACGAGTGTCATTTCAAAACTGTAGGAATCGGCGCGGTACACGTGGTGGCCGGTTTCAACCCGGCGGCCGGTATCGTCCACGGCCGTGCGCTCCATGGTGACCAGGGCGGAACCTTCAACGGCTTCCAGCATTGACGCCTGGTACTCATTAGCAATCATGGCGCCAACCCGCTGGTTCGCCAGTCGGAAGTTCACCCCGCCGCGGCGGAGGATCGAGTAGAGGCCCTCGGCGCCCAGCATGGCCTCATCCATGTCCGCGATGTCGTCCCGTACCCAGTTCTCCATCAGCGCCAGCGGTTTTCCGCCCACCTTCCGCAGCCGCGTGAAGTGGTAGACCTTGGAGCCCGCGGGCAGCTGGAGAGTGGCCAAGATACTCTCGTCCGCCTCCACATGGGCGAAACTCAGAACGTCTGTAGTGGGTTTCTTGCCGTTGTTGGTGAGGTCGTCGTAGAGGCTTGAGAGCTCCAGCGGGCGGCGTACCTGGCTGGAGACCACTTGGGTACCCACCCCGCGCTTGCGCACCAGCAGGCCGGACCTTACGAGCTCGCTCATGGCCTTGCGCATGGTCGGCCGGGAAAGATTGAGCTGGGCGGCCAGGTCGATCTCGTTTTCCAGCCGGGTGCCGGGCTCCAGCACGCCGCTGTAAATCGCAGCTTCAATGCCCTGGACCACCTGGTGGTACAGGGGCACGGGGGAGGAGCGGTCAATGCTGAGACCCAGGTTGTTCGCCAAGTTTCGTTCCCTCATGTTCCCTCGACTACGGTTCCAGCTGATGCACCTACAGCGTCGCTGGCCGGCTGCTACATGTTCGCTTGATAGAACAAAGCTCATCTTCGATACTACCAGTCAGCTTCGGCCGGAACCAAGGGCTTCACCTCCCTGCAGCCACTATAAAAGCCTTGTGTCTAAGATCTAAAAGCAGTATGTACTGACATGAGAAACTGGCGGAGGGCGGCCGCGAAGTCTCAAAGACGCAAAATCGCTACAGCAAATTTCCCAGACAGCACCTGGTTGAGGTCTTCGAGATCACAAAACGGTGATGCCGGTGACGCTGCCTCCCGGGCTGGCACTTGACGCCGCTTGGAGTGGGACTGCCCCTGCAGACCTCCAAAGCGCCGACAAGTTTATGACCCGGCGTTGCTGGAGGCAGTGTGTCAGCCCAACTCCCGGCTCCTTAAATTGGTGCTCTTGATGCTGAAGGGATGCACTCACTCCGGCTTTAGGACTTTGTCCCGCACGCGGGACCCGGTGCTGCTGTTGTGGCTCGGAGAACCAAATGCGGTGTCCTGATAACACTTGCTGCCGGTCCGTCTCCCTCCACGCGGTCCACGGCCCGGTCAACAGCAGCAGCGGCGAGGATCGGCGCGTCCTGACTGATGGAAGACAGTTGGACGTAGCTTAGTCGGGCAAACTGGCTATCGTCGTAGCCCACGACGGATACATCTGCAGGGACCTTCATTCCGTGCTCCCTCAGACCTGCCAGGATTCCCAAGGCCGACCGGTCATTGAAGGCAACGACGGCTGAGGGCATCTCGGCCGGAAGGAAACGGCCCGCCCGCAAGCCGTCTTCCTCAGTGGGTCCACCCGGAACGATGACAGGTTGGAGTCCGCGCCGAAGCATTTCGGCGCGGAAAGCAGCGCGCCGCTGCTCTGCGGAGATGGCTGTTCCGCCGTCGACGTGAACGATACGGCGGTGGCCCAGGCCGGTGAGGTGTTCAACAGCCATCCGGACGCCCGCGCGATCGTCACTGCTGACCGAATCAACCGCCTCCCCGACACTGTCGCGAAGAAGGCTCACGACGGGCACCTGGCGGGCGTAGTTATCCAGGTCCTGGTTACTGAGGGTTGGGGCGATCAGGACGAGAGCTTCGGAACCGAAATCCAGCAACGCTTCGATGGACCGTGCTTCCGGCCGGTTGTTGGCTACGGCACTTAAGGCTATTTCATAGCCCCTGGCAGAAGCCGCAGCGTAGGCGGCGTCGACGATTTCTGCGTGAAAGGGTTGTGAACTGGAGAAACTCAAACCTAAAAGTTTCGTCCGGTTGCTGCGCAGCAGCCTCGCCCGTGTGTCCGGGCGGTAGCCCAGATTCCGGGCGGCTTCCAAAACCCTTTGACGCGTTGGTTCCGCGGCGCCCGGTGCGCCCCGCATCACAAGGGACACCAGCGCCCGTGAGACGCCTGCCGCCTGGGCTACATCCATTAGAGTCGGGCGGCGCTGCTGTTCCGTCATATTCCTCCTTGACCCTCTGCAGTCTATAGAACGATCTAGACAGGGTGCCAACCAAGTGCCAGTATGGAGATCGCTAGAACGATCTAGGGAAATTAGTTCAGGAGTTTGGATGACTTACCTCAAGCATCCGGTCAGTGAGGACCGGCCCGTTCATATCGGTTTGATTGGTGCGGGGTGGATTGGAAGTTTCCATGCCGAGTCCGTTGCTAAGCGCATTCCCAATGTCGTCCTGGAAGCAATCGCTGATCCGGTCCTTCCTGCGGTGGAGGCATTGGCCAGCCGTCTGGGTGTTTCAAAAATCAGCGTGGATCCCGCAGACGTTATCAATGATCCGAATGTTGATGCTGTCCTTGTTGCTGCGCCGGCACGGTTCCACTCGGAGTTAATCGCAGCAGCGGCCAGGGCAGGAAAGCACGTTTTTTGTGAAAAGCCCGGCGGCCGCACGGTGGAAGAACTTGATGCCGCTCTTGATGCAGCTGAAGTTTCCAGGGTCATCGTCCAGTTCGGTTTCAACCGGCGCTACGCCGCGGATTTCGCCGCCGCCCGCACACTTATCGACACCGGTGCAGTAGGAACCCCGCAGCTGATGCGTTCCCTGACCCGCGATCCAGGCAGCGATGCCGGGATTGCCAACCCCGAGCGCATTCCGCCGGGCACGATCTTCCTGGAAACCCTCATTCACGACTTCGACACGTTGAACTGGCTGAATCCTGGCGCTGTTCCCGTTCGCGTTCATGCCGTCGCTGACGCTCTGGTCGCCCCGGAGGCAAAGGCCGGGGGACTGCTCGATACGGCGGTTGTAACGGTCACTTACAGCAATGGGGCCATTGCTGTGGCCGAAGCCAATTTCAACGCCCTGTACGGCTACGACGTCCGGGGCGAAGTGTTCGGATCCGCCGGAATGGTTACAGCGGGAGGGCCGCAGGCGTTCAGTGCCGCCAGCTACACCGCCACTGGAATCAACTCCGCCACGGTCAGATTGAACGTGGATCTCTTCCACGATGCTTACACGGCCGAACTTGCCCACTTTGTCGACTCCGTTACATGCCGCCGCGATGATCTTCAGGGTCCTGCCGGCCACGTTCCAGGGGGAACCGATGCCCGGAACGCCTTGGCTGTAGCTTTGGCTGCTATGCGTTCGGCGGAAACGGGCGTTCCTGTTGAGATCACATCGATTGCGCAACTGCGTCCGGCCGAGCCTGAACCCGACCTGGTTGGGGAGAAGGCATGAGCTTCCGGTTGGCCGTATGTGCCGAAATGGTCTATGGAGACCTGCCCCTGGTTGAAAGGGTCGAGAGGATCCACGGACAGGGCTTCGAAGCGGAGCTCTGGGACACCCGCGGTCGGGACATAGCAGCTCTCACTGCGACAGGGGCACGGTTCTCTTCAATGAGCGGCTACTTCGGCGGCAGCCTCATCGATCCCTCCAGTACAGACCAGGTTCTCGCCTCCGCCGAAAAGTTGATCCCTGTGGCACTTGAACTTGGCGTCGAGCGGATGGTGGTACACCCGTCAGAGCTTGGGGAGGGCGGCCGCGCGGTGCGGCCACTGCAACGGTCCACGGGACAGATGTGGCTGACCGGTCTACGGACCCTCGAACGCCTCGCCGTCCTGGGAGAGAAACACGGCGTTACTTTTGCGCTCGAGAATTTGAACACAACAGTGGATCACCCCGGCATACCCCTGGCGCGGGCCAGGGACACCATGGCGCTGGTCTCCGCCGTGAACCACCCCAACGTCAGAATGATGCTCGATCTCTACCATGCTCAAATCGGCGAGGGGAACCTGATAGAACTCGTTCGGGCCGCTCTGCCCTGGACCGGGGAGGTCCAGGTAGCCGACGTTCCCGGAAGATTCGAACCCGGGACCGGGGAAATCAACTACCGCGCCGTGGCAACTGCACTGGACGAAGCTGGCTACGACGGTGTCATCGGCCTTGAGGCGGGAGCCTCCGGCGGTCAGGACCTCCAAGCCGGGGACGCGGCCCTGGCAGCCTTCCGCGCAGCCTTCGAACCTGAGCCGCACATGCTCGCCGAATGCTGAGAAGGTTCTCACGGGCCCCCTGCCCACCACGTTGACTGTTGTCGAGGATGCATGCGCAGGCAATAGCGGTCACGGATGACCTGGCGGTGGCACGGATTGTTGACGCCTGCTACCGGGGTCAGAGAAAGAAAAGGGAGCATCCGTTGAGGTGGACCCGGCAAGGATCCAGAAGGGCGGAACTTGCCTCATGACAGCCGTAACCTGTGCGGCCGGCACACAGGAGAAGCCAGGGTGGGTGCCAGGGCCTCTGTGCAGAGGGCTGCAACCAAGGCATCTTGCATGACACGGTTCCGGTTCCCAGGTTTAACCGAAGTCCAATTCACTTTCACGTAGTCCCGGCCGTTCAGCCCGGTCGCCCTGTGAGGTGCAGCCAACAAGGACTGGAGAGGGAGGCCCTGGCACCCCGGTGCAGGCCCTCCCTTTCCGCGTTCGATCATTGACGGCTAGGCAAGCAGTTCAGCTTCTCCAGCAGCCGAAAAACTGCCAGCGAAGCCAGCGACCTTTGCTGTCGTAGATGTGGGCTCCAGAGCAGTTCTCCCGGCCGATCCCGATTGACGGGCCATTCTGGTAGGCATTCGTCCACGGACCCATCCAGTACGGGGCAGCGGGTTGACCCGGCTGCCAGATGTAGACGGTGAACTTGTAGTTATTGTTTGTGAGGAGATTGTGGGAGTACCACTGATTACGGCAAGTATCCGCAACGTTCTTCGAATATCCGATAACTGCGCCGTTAGGGGCCTGAACTGTCCTGCCGTACGAGCCGTCCGTAAAGGGTCGGAGCGAATACGAGTTACAGTATGCGGCGTCTGCCGGCGCCCCGCCGAGAACAGCGAATCCAAAAACGAGGCCAAGCGCGGTGATGATCGTGGCGATTGCCCGGACAGCCTTGCTCGGAAGGAAACGCTGTGGCGCGGCCATGGGCGCCTTGTCTTGGAGGGGCTGCTTGCTCTTGCTCATGATGTGGCTCCTTCTAATTTTGGACAGACCTCACGTGTCGTGAGGCATCTGACTAGGAGTCGCACCTGCTCAGTCGATCCGCACACCCGGACCGTTTCCCTGACTCGGAGACCGCTCGGCCGCCGACCTGAGTGAAGGGCTAGGAAGAGTCTGCCCGAGGATGGGCAGCTTGGTCCATACGGTTGATGTAACGGATTCATTACAGGCCCGTGGCCCTTGGCCTTGTCAGGCTGCTTTGCTCTCGGGATAAGTGACGCCGGCAGAAGCAATGCAGCCGGGCTCGGCTTCAAGATGTGACGTGGGCGGGGGAGTTCCTGCGATTGGGCTCACGGACGGCACCGGACACGCCCCCGCACATCATCATCCTGCACGGGCTGGAAACGGGCAGCGCTGACATTCAGAGCATCTTGAACGGCGTTTCGCGTTTCGCGACAAACGCGGTGTGCAACGCGGCCTGTGGGCGATCGAGAGCGCAGTACTTGCAGCGACGCAAACGGGCCGCGACCGTTGCGGGAAGTAGCGGCAACGGTTGTCATGTCTGACCATATCGAACAAAGTCTCCGCCAAGGCCCCTGCCTGGAAGCCCTGGACCTCGGCCACACAATGCACTTCGCTGACGTGTCCACCGGCGATCTGGCCCGCATACAGCCGGACACGTCGGCGAAGAGAGGCCGGAGCGCGTTGTGCGTCCCAATGGACCTGGGAGAAAGGCCCGAGGCGGTCCTAATCTTTCGCTGCCGCCACTGGTGTCTTTACCGCAGAGGTGATCGGCGAAGCATCTGACTTTACGCATGTAGGCGGCAGTACCCTGCGACTGCGATTCGCATCGAGGCAGTGGAGCAGCTCAACTCTGACCTGAAAACTGGGATGGCCACGCGCACCGTGATCGATGCAGCCTGCGGCGTGATTATGGCCCAATACCATAGCAGCCAGTGACGAGGCGTTCGAAATGCTGGCCAAAGCCTCCAGCCACCGGAACTAAAAACTTCACGACGTGGCAGCAGACATCATCGCCCGTCGCGGTGTGCCGCATGACAACTCCCTGCACTTCGAGGACTGAAAGTAGCCCCAAAGCTCCTGGCCCGCGGTCCGCACCAGCCGCACGCTTTAGGACCGGGCCCAGCATCTGACTACGAAGGTTATGGACGTTGGCGGAGGACGACAACGAGGCCGCCACTATGATCCCGGGCGGATCACGCGTAGGTTGTTCAACCACCCTGGGCTGTTATTGGCCGAGCAGGGAGACGGCGTGGGCGATGACCAACGCCAGCAGCACGAAGCCGCCGAAGGCTTCCAACCCCATCAGTCCCTTGGCCCGGGCTGAAAGCGGCATTGTATCCGTGGGGCTGAATGCCATGGAGTTGGACAGCGAGAAGTACAGATAGTCAATGAACGCAGCCGTCCAGCCGGTTTTGACCGAAGATCTGGCCGCAACTTCCTTGACGGCGTCGTGGTCTTCATCTTGCGGGAAGCGGAAGTCTGCTCTGGGCAGGTGGGGGCGCGGGGTGTGTCGGCGGGATACGGGTCCGCCGCGGTCCAGTTCCCAGTAGACCAGGGCAAAAGCGATCACGTTCGTTACCCATACCTGAAGTGCGGCGAGCAAAAGGGTGGGGCCGTTGCTGTTGGTTGTCGTAAGGGCAATGACCAGCTGAACCAAGGCAGCCTCGTTGGCCACGACCAGGAGGAGTGCCTGGCCAATGGAAAGAATTCTGGACCAGCGGGTTTCGCGGGTGAGCCGCCGAGGATTTAGGACCACCAGCGGAATCAGCAGGCCAAGTCCGACCACGACGACGACGTAGCGGACGCCCGGCAGGAATGTCGTCGGCAGCGTCCCGTATAAGCCCAGCGCAGCGAGGAGGCCAATCACGGCGGGCCAGCGATGCTCGGCTCGGCTCTGCATTTCGACTGAGATCATGATCAGGAGTCTAGGCTCGGTTGCCCCGTCGGCACCGTTCAGGGCATTGAATGTGCGCCGCGTCGGCTTAGCGTCCGCACCCAGGGGGGGTGCGGGCCTTGAACCACCCGTGAGTCGGCCGCCCTCTGCACGAACGTTCCTCACACATCGGGGGAGGCTTTTTCGCGCTGAAAGTCCACGGGTGCACCCCAGCTGATGCACTCGGAAAGCATTCCCGGCCGAGACTGCTGAGGCGTTGAGGGGCACTGACCATCCGGCACGACACGGCGGGAAACACGGACTTCGCCAGGACGCAGCCGCCCGCTTCGGACACCACGCTTTCAGCCCGTCCCATCTTTGCCTGACAGCCAGATCCCACGGGCAGGAGTCGTCACAGGCCCGGCCAGACTCCTTGCACCGTCCACCCTCCACCCCTGGTAAAGGCGGCGACAACCGGTCCCAACCCCACAAGGGCGTGCGGGTAAGTAGTCTGCCGGCACACCGCATGGCTGCACTCCAGACCCCGCAAAGCCTCCACAGCCTTGGCCATGGCATCCCTGGAGTTCGTGCCCGCAACCGTGAACCAGGCCGCCCCGTCGTCGGTCCCGTACTCAAGAAGGAACGGCATAGACGAAAGCATTCCGCACCAAACCAGAATCAGACAGGGCCGATGGTCCCTCTGGGTCGACATTGGTCCTCGGGGCCTGACACTACGCCCAGGAAAGAAGAGGGGCCGCCATCGGCACTGCGTACTGCGCCGGCACATACTGTCGGGAAACAGCCCCTTTTGCAGACACTCCCCGCCCTTTTTGAAGAGCCGATAGCGGATATTCCGTAAAGCTGAAAGTGACTGTATGGGGGTACCATACATATATGGAGGATCTGATATCGAGGCTCTCGGCAGAGGCCAGGGCTTTGGCAGTGGAGTCGGAGGGTGCCCGGCAGCGGATGCTGGTCCTGGCCCGTGGCCGCCAGGAGTGCATTCTGGGCCTTCACGCCTCCGGCCTGTCCGTGCGGGGGATCGCGGAGCGGTTGGGAAGCAGCGCTTCTGTGATTCAGGACGCGATCCGCACCGCCAAGGGACGGCATCCGCAGGCGCGGCGTGAGGAGCGGTTCCCATTTGAACTGCATGTCATGCTGGGGATGAGATTGCGGGAGGATCCGTCTCGGCTGCGGAGCGTGGCGCGGGAGAATCTTGAGCGTATGCGTCGCACTCCGAGAGCGGCTGTTGCTGAGCGGTGGCTGGACCGGTGGGAAGAACTTCTTCGATTGCCTGATGACGAATTGGAGAAGGCCATGCTGGCCGACGACGAAGAGGGCAGGGACCTGCGCCAGATCAGCCCCTTTGCCGGGGCACTAAGCCCGGAGGACAGGCTGGTGGCGATGAAAAAGGCGCAGTTACTTGCGAAGGGATGAACTCGAGCACGCGATCCGTGCCGCGACACAGATCATCAAGGATGACCAGGTCATCATCATCGGCAGCCAGTCGATCCTCGGTTCCTACACTGAGGATCAGCTGCCCGCCGAGGCCACGATGTCCCCGGAGATCGACATCGCGCCGATGCGTGATGCGGACGCCGATGCCCTGAGCGATCAGCTTAGCTTCGACGTGGGGGAGTGGTCTGAGTTCCATGCAACCTACGGCTTCTACATCGAAGGGGTCGGCAAAAGAACCGCGATCCTGCCTCCCGACTGGGAATACCGCCTGGTCGGAGTGCGCAGCGAAGCCACGAACAACGCCACAGGGCTCTGCCTGGACCCCCATGACCTATGCGCAGCGAAGCTCATGGCACACCGCGAAAAGGACTTCGAGTTCGTTCGAGCATTAGTGGATGCACGGCTGATTGACCCAGTAGTCCTGCAGAAGCGGCTGGCATCGATCGACCTAGCCCTTGTCCAGAGCGATCAGGACATCGATGTGCTGGACTACCGGCAACGGAACGCCATTGCCTGGGCAGCCGCCCTGACGAGCTGAAAATAGGGGCATATCTGACGCCTCAAGCGGTGCATTGCGTAAGAATAATGTCCAGAATCGATTTACTGACAGGTGCTGCGGATCATCTCAGATCTCAAGCTGACAGTCCGCAACCAACGCAAGCACGTCCATCGGCTCGAGAACGGTCGAAACAGGCCAAAGCATCCGGAATTGACGACACCCACTCGGGACAAACGGCCCGATGCCACCTGTTGCGGCTCTGCCGGCACAGGGCGTCAGACCCATCGACCGGGCACGGGGCGAGTCTTCCCACGTCGGACGGCTCGGACGTCAGGTTGGGGTGTACCCAAACTGATGTCAGGCTTGTCGGAGCGCGCGGTAGAGGTAAGGCTTGGTGGGTGGCTGCTCAGGTTCGGCGGGGACTACGACGACGCCCTCGCGGTAGTCAAAGGCACGACGTGAAGTTCCAGCGATTATCCATAGGACGGTCTTGTCTTCAGTGAGTTCATCAACTGTGCCTGAATACTGAAGAGCGGAACTTTCGGTGATGACGACGGATTGGCCTGCTGTGAGCGCTGACCAGTTCTGCGCAACCTGACTATTCATCACGCCCACATCCTAGTTGGCGAAGGGGTCTGCGATGCCGATGTATTGGGTGGTGGTGTATTCGGCGATGCCTTCGGAGCCGCCTTCGCGGCCGAGGCCGGATTGTTTGACGCCGCCGAAGGGTGCTGCGGCGTTGGAGATGACGCCGGCGTTGAACCCGACCATGCCGAATTCGATCTGCTCCGCTACCCGGAGGAGGCGGTTGAAGTCGCGGCTGTAGAGGTAAGAGGCTAGCCCGTACTCACTGGCGTTGGCGAGTGTGATGGCTTCTTCGTCAGTGGTGAAGGTGGTGATGGGGGCGACGGGTCCGAAGATTTCCTGGCCCAGGATCGCAGCGTCGTTGGGGACGTTGGCCAGGACGGTGGGCTGGTAGAAGTAGCCGGGCCCGTCCACGGGGGCGCCGCCGGTGACGGCCACGGCTCCGGCCTCGACAGCCGCTGATACCAGGGTGTGGACGTCGGCGCGGGCGCCGCCGTCGATGAGCGGCCCGACCTGCGTGCCGGGGTGGGTGCCGCGGCCGGTGGTCAGGGCGCCCATGGCGGTGGCGAACTTGCGGGTGAATTCCTGGGCGACGGTTTCGTGGACGAGGAAGCGGTTGGCTGCGGTGCAGGCTTCGCCCATGTTCCGCATCTTCGCCGCCATGGCCCCTTCGACGGCGGCGTCGAGGTCGGCGTCCTCGAACACGATGAACGGGGCGTTCCCGCCGAGCTCCATCGAGGTCCGCAGCACGTTCTGCGCGGCGTCCGCCATGAGCCGTTTCCCGACCGGGGTGGACCCGGTGAAGGAGACCTTCCGGAGGCGGGAGTCCTTCAGAAGCGGCCCGGAAACCCCTGAGGCGGAGGAGGACGCGACGACGTTGAGGACTCCGGCGGGCAGGCCCGCGTCGACCATGGTCTGCGCGAAGTACTGGGCCGTGAGAGGGGTCAGCTTCGCAGGCTTCAACACCATGGTGCAGCCGGCGGCCACTGCCGGGGCGACTTTGCGGGTGGCCATGGCCAGGGGGAAGTTCCAGGGGGTGATGAGCAGGCAGGGGCCGACGGGTTTGTGCTGGACCAGGATCTTGTTCTTGCCCTCGGGGGTGGTGAGGTAGCGGCCGTAGTCGCGGACGGTTTCTTCAGAGAACCAGCGCAGGAACTCGGCGCCGTAGGTGACTTCGCCGCGGGCTTCTGCCAGGGGTTTGCCCATTTCGAGGGTCATCAGCAGGGCGAAGTCCTCGACCCGTTCGGTGACGAGGTCAAAGGCGCGGCGGAGGATGTCGGCGCGTACCCGGGGTGCGGTGCGCGCCCAGGAGGCCTGGGCAGCATCGGCTGAATCCAGCGCAGCAATAGCGTCGTCGCTGGTGGCTGAGGCGAGGGTGGCGAGTACCTCCCCGGTGGCGGGGTCGTTCACATCGAACGTGCCGCCGTCGGACGCGTCCCGCCACTGACCGTTGATGAGCAGGCCGGTGGGGACGGAAGCGAGCAGGGTCGTTTCGCGGTCAATGGTCAAGGTGGTGGTTTCAGCCATGTCGGCTCCTTAAGTTGTGTAGCTGAAGGCCACAGGGCGAATGGCGTGTGATTCGCGGTAAGTCTGCGGCGGGGAGGGTGGGAAGTGGGAGAGGGACCATTGGTGGACCTGTTGGACGTCTTGTCGCAGCTGCTCCATCAGTGACTCGGCGTTTTCAAAGGCCCGTTGGGGTCGAAGTTTCGTGGCGAGTGCAATACGGATGGTTTGTCCGTAGAGATCCTCGTTGATGTTCAGGAGGTGGGCTTCCAGCAGGCGTTGGCCTTTTTCGGCGTAGAACGTCTGCCGGCGACCTATGGAGACTGCGGCCGGAACCCACCTGCCCGCTCCGAGCCGTGCGATCGCTCCCCAAACGCCGTCCTCAATGTCGTCGTTCTTTATCGGGATGTTGGCGGTGGGGAACCCGAGGAGTCTGCCTCGCTGGTCACCGTGTTCCACGGTGCCTTCGATGGTGATCACTGTGGTGCCCCAGTTGATGTGCCCGGCGCTGCCTGCAGGACGGTGTCGAGCCAGGGAACGCGATTGGAAAACCGGATGATCTTGGACGGGACCGTCCAACGGTAGGCATCGTGTTCGTCGTTGATTGTTAGCCGGCGCCTAAGACTTGTCGCGGTGAAGGTGTGCACCAGCCAGGGGTTACCCTCTTGGTCCGGAATCAGGAGTTGCCCTCCGGGCTGAAAGTCGGCCAGGTCCTGCGGCGTGAGCCCGGCTTCTTCCTCCAGCTCGGCAAGGGCCTGCTGCTCAGGGGAAACGTTCGGCTCGAGATAGCCGGTGATGCAGTGCCACAGGCCGCCTTCGTGTCCGACAGACTCGCTGCGCTTGAAGAGGGCGATCCGTCCGCGCCACTGAACGACGGCCGCGATGACCTCGCGGGGAAGGCCGGTGGTCGCTTTGTGGTCTTGTTGCAGTGTCGCCTGCAGGGTCAGGGTGTTCATGCGGTGCTCCGGGTAGGACGGGGTTTCACGCGCTGACGGCTATTTCACCGCGTGTGCGGTGAACGCTATTTCATGCTCGCCGGGAGAGGTACTGGTCGCTGGTCATCACTTCACACATTGGTGAGAGCAGGCCCAGCAGTGCCAGCGTCTGTTGCTGGGCTTGATCGGCGACGGCGGCGCAGCCATCGGAGATAACGGTGACGAACCGGCCGGCGTCAACAGCGCCTAGCGCGGTAGACAGGACACAGCAATCAGTCGCTACCCCAGTCAGGACCATGCGTGTCCCTTCCGGGACGAGGGCGGCCAGCTGTGGACCCCACTTGGAGAACGTCGGCGCGTCGACCACCGTTGCTGTGCCTGGGACATCGATGGTGATGTCCCAGGCGTTGGAATTGGCTGGGTACCGCATCTCGTTCCAGCGCTGGTAGTAAGCGGCCCAGGCGCCGTGCTCGGTCTCGTCCCGAACGAAGCGGGTGAACACGGCGCTTGATCCGAGTTCTTGCTGGAGCTGTTCGATAACGGGGACTATCTCGTCGTAGCGGGGAACCTGCCATTGCCCCTCGTCCCGGAAGACCCGCTGCATGTCGATCACGACGAGCCTGACTACGTCGGGGCGAGGGGCGGATGTCACAGGATCTGTCCAGCGGGGGTTCGGTCCAGCATCTCGTGGCCGGAGAGACGCTGGCGCCGCTGGGTGGCGAAGTAGACGGCTGCCGCGACGGCTGCTCCGACGTAGTAGGAGAGGTCCCCGATCCCTGGGAAGGCTGCGGCGATAGGGCCCGTGTAGATGGAGGACATCCAGAAGGGGGAGGAAAGGACCACTCCCGCGGCCCAGGCCACGAAACCCCATTCAAACTTTCGGGACTTGTCGAACAGTTCACGCAGGCCGCGTTCTGTGCGGCGCCCACCAAACAGGTAGTCGCAGACCAGGACGGCGACGTAGGGGGCGATGCAGTAGGCCGTGAGGTTCAGGAATGCCGTGAAGCCTTCGTTGAAGCCGGTCTGCCCCCACTGGGCCACCAGGTAAGAGGCCACGCAGATGAAGACGACTGCGGTGTGGCGTTTTACCGGTACGCCCATCGTTTGAATGGAGATGGCACCGCCGTAGACGTTCAGGAAGTTCTGGGTAAAGGAGGACAGTGCGACGACGCCGAGACCGACGGCGGCCCAGGGACCCATGAGTTCCTTGAGTGCACCGATGCTGTCGGATGCCGTCGTGGTGGTTCCCAGGAGGGTTCCAAGGATGCCCATCCAGACAAGGGTGATGAAGTTCCCGAGCATGGTGGCCCACCCTGCGCCGCGCCGGTTACCCGGGGTGTTGGGGAGGTAGCGGGAGTAGTCCGAGGCAAAGGGCATCCAGGCGACGATGAAGGAGAAGAACCATCCGAAGAAGATGATCCACCCACCGACCCCGTCAAAGCCCTTTGCAGCCGGGTTGAAGTCGCTCTCAATGCGTCCGCTGGCCGCTGCCACGACAGTAATGAAGATAAAGCCGATGACAAGCACGAAAGAGAGGATTCGCTGCAGGAAGTGGATCAGGTTGTAGCCGATGACGGCGACGCCGAGCTGGATGCCCATAAGGATCAGCGAGGAAAGCCAGAAAGGAATATCAGTCAGCAGGGAGATGGCCTTGCCGCCGAGGATCACGGTGACGGCTGCCCAGCCGATGCCGGCGAAGACGTTCACGTAGGCGACGGGGAAAAGGTTGCCGATGAAGCCGAGTGGTCCGCGGCCCTGCATCTGCTGGGGGACTCCAAGGCGGACTCCCATCTGTGACAGGTACCCCATTCCCGCGGACGAGGTTACCCCAGCGAGGACGATGGCCAGGGCCGCGGCCCAGAAGGGGAGGCCGAAATACGTGGCACTGAACCCAAGGACGACGATGGGGAAGTTCATTCCTGCGGCGAACCAGAGGAAGAACTGGGAGCGGGGTTTGCCGTGTCGTTCGACGTCGGGGATGTGTTCGATGCCGTAGGGCTCGATTTTAGTGAGGCTGTTGCGGTAACCGCGGTCTTCGGCGACGCTGTCTTCGGCCGCGTGCATGGTGTCAGGGCTCATCTGTATGTCCTAATGTGGAAGGCGCACCCGTTGGTGCGCTGCTTACGAGCAGATGGGGTCGGTGTGGCTGGAGCCTGTCGGAGGGTGGCCAGCCGCGCCGGCTGTTTAGAGTTCGGCGAGTTCAGCGCCGTCGAAGAACCGTCCGGCCTTGTAGACCATAGGTGTGGTGTTGCTGGTTTCCGCATGGCGGACCCGGCAGATGAAAACGGTGTGCGTCTTGGCCTGGAACCGTTCCTGGATTTCAGCTTCCAGGGAAGCTGCGGATCCATCCAGCAGGGGACTGCCGTTGGGTCCGTCATGCCAGTCGAGCTCGGCGAACTTGTTGGGCGTCTTGGACGCAAACGTCTTGACCGTGTCCAGTTGTTCGGTGCCCAGGATGTTGATGCCGAGGTGGCTGGAGGAGAACAGGGCGGAGTAGGTGCTCGAGGTCTTCTGGACGCAGACGAGCACCAGGGGCGGTTCGAGGGAAACCGAGCAGTACGAATTCGCTGCCAGCCCCTTCGGGGTCTCACCTTCCTTTGTGGTCACCACCGTTACCCCGGTGATGAACTGGCGGTTGAAGGACTTCATCAGGTCCGGGTCCAATTCCGGGAAGTCCTCGCCGCCGGGGGCGGCCGGTGTCGCGATGCCGCGCAGGGGCCTGATCCCGAGACCGGCAAGCAATTCGCTTCCGTCCCACGTCACGGACTCCTTCAGGATTCGTCCGTTTTCAAGGACGAGGATGTTCGATCCGCGGGTCTGGACGGTCAGTCCGGTTGCGGGGACGCCGAGGTATTCGTTGGTGTGGGTTCCGGTGGAGGTCCAGAAGACGGCGACGGTGCCATCTCCTTCGACGACGTCATCGACCGTGGTGCGCAGATCGGGGAAAGCTTCCCGGACCGCCGCGATCTCTGACTTAAGGCCGGCAAGGTCAACGGTTGCACCCGTCGCCTTGCTGGTGCGCGTGTAACCGGGGGCTACGAGGCCGTCCAGGGCGTCAAGGTCACCCTTGTCCCAAGCGGCCAACCAAGCCGACGTGATGAGCGGTTCCAAAGTCTGTTGCATACCAAGAACGGTAAGCTAGCTCACAAGCCAAGGTCAAGGGGGTTGAGAAAATCACGTATGTTTCCGGCTTTTCTACGGTTTTTGCAGATTTTTGGAGGTCCTATTGACGTTGCTGATGCATGCAACATACGCTTTCATGTATGCAAGATAATCTCGCAACAGTCGGTGAAGCCGCCGAACAGGACGGACTCCTGGATCGCATCCGCAGGCTCGTCCTGAGCGGGGAGTTCCCTCCGGGGGCAGTCCTTCCGGAGGCCTTTCTGGCGCAGGAATTCGATGTCAGTCGAACACCGATCAGGGAGGCCCTAAAGCAGCTTCAGCACGAAGGGCTTGTTGAGATCCGCCCGAAAGTAGGCACCTTCGTCCGCGAGCCTACGCGCCGGGAGATCATCGAACTCTTCCAGCTCAAGGAATCCATGGAGGGACTGGCCGCTTCCCTGCTTGCCCGCCGCGGAGAGGTCCCGGAACTCGCTGTACTGCGGCGGAACCTTGAAGAATCCGAAATGGCCTCGCTCACGCACGACACCGACGCCTATGCCCGACTTGTCCACGAATTTCACTGGACCATCGTGCGCGGCTCGGACAGCCACAAGCTCGTAGAGCACTACGGGCGGCTCATGAACCAGCTCGCCTACCAACGGCTGGTCCTGCGCACGGTCGAACATCCCGGCAGGCTTGAAGCCTCCACCCGTGAACACCGTGCGGTCCTGGAAATGATCGAACACAAAGACCCCTTCGGAGCCGAATCCGCTATGAGGAACCACGTTCATGCCTCCTCCCGGGAAGCTCTGAGCGACACCGCAGTGGATCCCCGGAGTTGAACACACCACGAAAGGAAGCCATGCGCTTCGTTACGACCGAAAAGACTCGACGATGAACGACCAAACTCCTGGCATCCGGAAAATCGTGTATTACAGCGAGGAAATCCTGGACGAGAACGGCCTCGCGCCGGCCATCCCCGCAGTCCGCGCCACTGCAGCGGCAGTGGTCACCAATCCCTGGCTGGATGGCCGTCCGACGGATGACCTCAGCGAGGAAGTGGTCCAGCTCGCGCCCGTCCTGGCACGTAAACTCACCGACGTGCTCGCTGAAAACCTCGGTGGCGTCGAAGCCATCCAGGCTTTCGGCAAGGCGGCAATCGTCGGTACAGACGGTGAAATCGAACACGGCGCCGCCCTGATCCACACACCCTTCTTCGGCAACCTCGTTCGCGAATTCTTTGAAGGCGAGTCCATCATCTGCTTCGCCGACGACCGCGGTGACGCCGGGGCCTCGCTCGTCGTACCACTGTGGCACAAGAACGCTGCTGCAACGCGGACCCACTACCAGACCATCACAACCCGTGTCAGTGACGCGCCGCGCCCGGGCGAGATCGTCGTCGTTCTCGGGGCCTCCACCGGCCCGCGCCCGCACTCGCGCATCGGCGATCGCCGTACCGACCCCATCGTCAAAGCAGACACAGTAGGAGAACTTGTTTCATGAGCATTCGTAAGATCGTCACCGTCACCGAAGACGTCCTCACTGAAGGAGGACGGGAAGTCAGCCCGGCCGCGCGTGTCGCGGTTGTCGCGGCCATCGTCAAGAACCCGTGGGCCGGCCAGGGATTCGTTGAAGACCTTTCCGAAGGTATCGACGCCAACGCTTCGGACCTTGGAGCGCTTCTCGCCCCGCGGGTGCTCGAGGCCCTGGGCGCTCCAGCCGAGGCGTATGGCAAGGCCGCCATTGTGGGGCTCAACGGCGAGATCGAGCACGGCTCGGGGCTGATCCACACCTTGGCCTTCGGAAATCATTTCCGGGACGCCGCCAACGCCACGACACTTCTGCCCGCAGTGGAAAAGCGCGGTCCCGCCGGTGTCCTGTTCGACATCCCGCTCAAGCACATCACCGATGCGACCATCCGCTCCCACCACCAGAGCATCGAGGTCAGGATCAACGACGCACCGCACGCCGATGAAATCGTGATCGCCCTCGCCGCCGCTGCCCAGGGCCGGCCCCAGCAACGCCTGGCAGCCTTCTCCACCGAAAAGAACTGAGGTGCCATCCGCCGTGAGCCGTGAGCGTGTAGCACTGATCCACGGGGTGGGACTGGATGGATCGATGTGGGAGCCCCTCCGCGAATACCTCGAACCGGAATACGACGTCCAGGTCCTGGAACTGCTCGGACACGGACAGCGTCCACCGGCCCGGGACGGAGTCACGCTTGCCGAGCTCGCGGCGGACGTCGCCGGACGGCTCGAACCGAACACCCATCTGGTGGGTTTCTCGCTCGGCGCCCTCGTGGCCCAGCACGTGGCCAGATTCCGACCTGACCTGGTGGCGAGCCTGGTATCGGTGGCATCCGTGTGCGACCGCACTTCCCAGGAGCATGCCGCGGTTATGGTCCGGCTCGCCTCCGCTGCATCGGATTTCCCTGCGACGGTCGAGGCATCGATCGAGCGCTGGTATCCGGAAGAATCCGCTGTCCCCACGGCACTGATCGATGCCACGCGCGAGGTGCTGCAGAGGAACGATCCGAAGTCCTTCCTAGCCTGCTACCGCGTCTTTGCCACCGCCGACGCCGAAATCGCGCCAGAACTCCCTGACATCAGCGTACCTTCCCATGCAGTGACGGGGGAGCTGGACCCGGGCTCCACGCCGGAGATGAGTGCCCGGCTTGCCGCGGCCATTCCCGGCTGTACCTACTCCATCATTCCCGCCGCACGTCACATGATGCCGGTCGAGCGTCCACAGGAACTCGCCCACACGCTGACCGCCTTTATCAAGGAGCATTCAAATGTCCGCTGAACTCCGCTACGACCACTTCATCGGGGGTACCTGGTCGCCTCCAACTGGTGGCGAATACTTTGCCAGCACGAACCCCGCAACCCTCGAAGTGCTCTATGAAGCTGCACGGGGAACCGAAGAGGACGTCCGCCGCGCCGTCGCAGCAGCCAAAGAAGCCTTTGAGTCCCCGCTGTGGCGCGACCTCACGGCCACTAAGCGCGGCCACCTGCTCCGCCGCCTCGGGGACTTGATTGGCGAACACGCCGACGAACTCGCCGAACTGGAAACCCTTGACAACGGCAAGCTGCTGCGCGAGATGCGTGGCCAGATGACCTCCCTGCCCGAGTACCTGTACTACTACGCCGGGCTGGCCGACAAAGTCCAGGGCAGCCAGATCCCCACGAACTCCATCACCATGCTGAACTACACCCAACGTGAGCCTCTTGGCGTCGTGGGTGCCATCACGCCGTGGAACTCGCCCCTGACACTGACCACCTCCAAGCTAGCCCCGGCCCTGGCCGCTGGCAACACCGTCGTCATCAAGCCCAGCGAGTACACCTCCCGGACCATCCTCCGCGTAGCCGAGCTGGCCTCCCAGGCAGGGTTCCCCGACGGGGTCGTGAACGTTGTGACCGGCTTTGGACAGGAAGCAGGAGCAGCCCTGGTCAGCCACCGCGACCTGGCTAAGATCTCCTTCACCGGCTCAACCCAGACAGGGGCCCGAATCGCCGCAGAGACGGCATCACGCTTCATCGGCTCGACCCTGGAGCTGGGCGGCAAGAGCCCCAACATTGTGTTCGAGGACGCGGACGTATCCAACGCGGCGATGGGTGTCATCGCCGGGATCTTCGCGGCGGCGGGTCAGACCTGCATTGCCGGCAGCCGGGTCTTCGCGCACCGCAGCGTCTACGACGAACTCGTCGAGCGCGTCGCCGAGCGAGCGGCCTCAATCATCATCGGTGACCCGCGGCTGGCCACCACCGAGCTCGGCCCCCTCGCTTTCGGTGCCCAGCTGGACAAGGTCAGCTCCTACGTCGATCTCGGTGTCAGCGAAGGTGCAACTGTCCGCACCGGCGGCAAACGCCCAGAGATCGAACTTCCCGGGTACTTCTTCGCACCCACGGTGCTGACCGATGTGGACAACAGCATGCGTGTCGTGCGGGAGGAAATCTTCGGACCAGTGGCGGCGATCATGCCCTTCGAGTCCGAGGACGAGGTCGTGGGTCTGGCCAACGACACCGAATACGGACTCGCCGCCGGTATCTGGACCCAAAACCTTGCACGTGCCCACAGAATGGCGCGGCGGCTGGAAGCAGGCACGGTGTGGGTCAACACCTACCGGGCGATGTCCCCGATGTCACCGCGCCAGGGATTCAAGAACTCGGGCGTCGGCATTGAGCACGGACTCGAGTCCATGCACGAATACACCCGGCTCAAGAGCGTCTGGATCAACACCGACGAAGGCCCCGTCTCTGATCCCTTCATCATGCGCAGCTAAAGGAAAACCCCACATGCCACTTATCGAAGTATCCATCGCCCGGGGCCGCAGCCCCGAACAGCTCCGCTCGCTCATCAACGAGCTTCACCAGGCCGCCGAAAAGGCAGTCGGCGCCGTACCGGAAAACACGACCGTCATCATCCGCGAAATCGAGCACGAGCATTGGTCCCGCGGCAATCGGACCATCGCCGAACGTAACGCCGCAGCCACGAACTAGCTACGGCGCAGGCCTTGCCGTAGCGGCCGACCCCCATAAACCGGCCCCCACTAAGGAGTTATCAATGCGCTTTTCCCTCTTTGTCCACATGGAACGCTGGGACGAATCTGTCTCGCACCAGGAATGCTTCGAGAACCTGACCGAGCTCACGCTCATGGCCGAGGCCGGCGGCTTCAGCACCGTCTGGATCGGCGAGCACCACTCGATGGAATACACCATCTCGCCGAGTCCCATGCCGCAGCTCGCCTACCTCGCGGCGCGGACATCAAAGATCCGGCTCGGCGCCGGAACCATCATCGCGCCGTTCTGGAACCCGCTCCGGGTCGCCGGGGAGTGCGCCCTCCTGGACGTGATCAGCAACGGACGCATGGAAGTAGGCCTGGCCCGCGGGGCCTACCAGTTTGAGTTCGACCGCCTCATGGGCGGCATGTCAGCCGTTGACGGCGGCAAGCACCTCCGCGAGCTCGTTCCGGCCGTGCGCAGGCTGTGGGAAGGCGACTACGCCCACGACGGCGAAGTCTGGCAGTTCCCCACGTCAACCAGTGTCCCCAAGCCCGTCCAAAAGCCCACGCCGCCCATGTGGATCGCTGCGCGCGACATCTCCTCGCACGAGTTCGCCGTCGAGAATGGCTGCAACGTGATGGTGACGCCACTGATGAAGGGCGACGAGGAAGTCGAGGACCTGGCACGCAAATTCGACTCCGCCGTCGAGAAAAACCCCGGCATTCCCCGCCCGGAGCTCATGGTCCTGCGCCACACCCACGTCCACTCGGCAGACGAGCCCCAGGGCTGGCGCCGCCCTGCAGAAGGCATCAACAAGTTCTACCGGACCTTCGACGCTTGGTTCGGCAACAAGACAACCCCCAAGAACGGCTTCCTCGAGCCCAGCCCGGAAGAAAAGTTCGCCGAACGTCCAGAGTTCACGCCGGAGTCCCTGCACAAGACGGCCATGATCGGCACCCCCGACGAGATCATTGAACGGCTCCGTCACTACGAAGCCCTCGGCGTCACCGAATTCAGCGTATGGTCCGACAACAGCCTCACCCACGAGGAAAAGAAGCGCTCACTCGAACTCTTCATCAAACACGTCGTCCCGGCGTTCCAGAACCAAAGCGTGACCACAACGAGCTGAGGCGATCAGAGGCCGACCACGGACCTTTCTTATCTCTTTCAGGCGGCGGTTCATCCTTAGCCAATCACTGGAAGCGCCCTAATTATGGCAGTCTAAACGAGACGCTTCTGCAGTTTGCTTCGGGCCTGAATCAAACTGCCATAGTGGCGGGCCCACATGGCGGCTCGCCGGTCGAGGAATCGTACGAGCAAATGCGGTCAAAACCCAAGACGTGGCAGAGCATCCGCGCGGCACCAAATTGGAGATCGCGCCCGGAAGTTACGTGAAGGAATATAATACCTTCCGCGCATCTTCTATGCATGGCGCGCATAGACCACTTCTCTCTCAGGGCCAGCTCATGTCCCAGTGGTTGTGAGGGGTTGCTGTCAAGAGGTTCCCGTGCGGGTAAGGACTGCCACGACTGAGGCGCAAGCGACGATGCCAGCGCCGAGAAGCAAGGCGGCTGAGTACCCGCTGGTGAGCAATGGTGCCGCGATTAGGGGCCCTGCGACCTGACCGGTGCTTAATACGATTGTGAGGATGGACACCGCGTGTGGTAGGCCGCTGGTGGCCCCCATGGTCATCGACAGTGTGGCAATCCCCTGGAACGTTGCTCCGAAGCAGGCGCCGGCCATCAGTGCTGGAAGGGCGCCGGGAAGCACAGCGGGTAGGGCCATGCCTACCGCCTGCAGTGCCAGGGCCGAGGCCAGCAGGGTCGGAGCTGAAATGCGGTGGGACAGCGCCCCGTACAGTGCTGAGGACGGGGCGGCGGCAAGTCCGACGAGGATCCAGCTGCTGTTCCCCACCCATCCGGGCGAATTAGCCGCGACCGCTGCGACGAGGAACGTGCCGGCAATAATGTAGCCGACGCCTTCGAGGAAGTAACTGACGGCCAGAGGGGTGAAGCCCCGGACGGCACGTCTCATAGCCTGAACGCTGGTTCGTTTCCCCGCGCGGGTCGTTGGCGGGCTTGTGATAACCGGATGAAGGGGTAGCCCCCATGCCAGCGCGGCCAGCACCAGGGAAGCCAGTGCAACGACCTGCCAGGCATGCTGCCAGCTGCCCCCGGAACCGAAGGCGAGGATCAAGATCCCGGACAGGGCGATACCGGCCCCAATGCCCCCGTATGCCCACCCGGTGACGCGCAGGCCGGCGGCCCGGCAGTGATAGGCGGTACTGGTGGCAATCATCACAAACAGCAAGGCGCTGGCAGTGCCCGCGAAGAACCGCAGGCCTAGCCAGATGAGTTCGTTGGAGGTGAGGCCCATTCCGAACAGGGAAAACACAATAAGCACCAGGCCGAAGCGGTAGAGGCCTCGGGAAGAGACCAGCCGATGAAATATCAAGGTCAGGAAGGGCCCGACCAAATAGCCGAGGTAGTTCGCCGTCGCCAAATTCGCTCCCGCACTGGAGGAAAGGCCCGCCTCTCCGATCATTAGGGGGAGGATCGGTGTGAAAGCAAACCGGCCAAGTCCCATAGCCACGGCGAAACTGGCCGCAGCCATTCCTACCATGCGTGGCACACCAACACCGACAGCACTCACAGCGGCATTTCCTTTCTATTTCCTGCAGGAAACCAGTCGAGCAGAGCGTCCCTTCAATTACCGTAGGTGCCGCAGGTAGTGCCAAAAGATGTCGATCATCAAGTGTGGCTATGCTTGGGAAGCAAGGATGTGAAGTACGGCACCTCAGGGCTTTCGTCGCGGTTCCCTTCCTCGCGTTCCTGCCGGCATGCTAATGCTGCTCGGAACCATCACGCTGGACGACCGACGTCTCTCATCAGGCCGTCACTAGCGCTTGGATCAGCGGGTCAGCTGGTGTCGGGCACGGGAGTCTGGGATCGGTGCAGCGGCGACCCATCTGCGGGTGTAGTCGTTGGCAGCGCTGGTGTATATGTTCCTCATGCCAGGGTAACGGCAATTGCCCCAGCTACCTCAAATTGCGGCGTATATGATGATTCTTCGCAATAAGTGGCTGCATATTCGTTTCCTTGATGTACTGCCCGACAGGATGGTTAACAATATGATTAATTGCAGATTCATGTCCAGTCAATAAGTTATCGACAGAGATTTTAGAATTCATCCGGCTTTGCTTTTTCTTTGAGGGCTGGGCGAAGCGCCGAAGGATTTTAGTGGCATTATTGGCGATAACGTAAATCTTTCGTCCGCCAAGTATTCAAGTCTATTTCGTTGGGCGGCGTCCGTCTTTACATCTCAAACTGTCTGGTACTGGAACGAATGGTAAGTATGGGCTTCACCAAGGTGCGTCTTGGCTTTAGTCCTGGGTTTGCGACGTGGGCTAGGAGGGCTTTGGCGGCTTCTTCTCCCACCGTTTGGCTCTGAACATCCACTGAGGTGAGGTCTATGTATTGGGACTTCGCCAAGGGAGTATTGCCGTAGCCGATAACCGAGAGGGTCTGCTCGGGTGTATCCCCTCGGTTGCGTATGGCGGCCAGCGCACCAACTGCCAAATAGTCGCTGGTGGCGAAGATCGCGGTGATGTCACGCTGCGAGTCCCAGATTTGGCAAGCAGCCCTGTAGCCGTCTTCCTCAACATCTCGAGCGTTTTCCCCGACAACTGACACTTCCAGGACTCCTGCCTTATGCATTGCGTCCAGGAATCCTGTGCATCTTCTTTTGGCTGCAGCTCCGCTGGAGGTAAGGACGACCACGCGTGAATGGCCAAGGTTAAGCAGATGTTGTCCCGCGAGTACACCCCCCAGCCTGTCGTCACTGGCGACGAGGCCCACCGACAGTGGTGGTATGCCGCCACTCCAACCCACGACGACGCCAGGCGGCCGCCTTGGGAGAGCTAAACGGCCTCCGCACTCCGCTGAGAGCACCAGACCTTCCACATTTGTGGACAGGAGACTTTCAAGAGCTTCTTCTCCCGGAGTCCCTGCTGGTGCTTCCGTCACAGCAACCTTGTATCCGTCGTTTCGAAGAACTGTTTGAATGCCCTGAACCAGTCCGGATGTCCCCAAGCTTCGGTAGTCGTCAACGACGAACCCGATGCATTTCGTTCTTTTTTTCCGACTGGCTAATGTCCTCGCCGCATGGCTCGGCCGATACCCAAGGGCGGAGATCGATGCCACCACTGCCGCGCGGCGACGCTCGCTTACATGAAGGGAGCCCCGCAGTACGAGGGAGACCAGAGAAGGTGAAACACCTGCCAAGTCAGCCACATCATAGATTGTGGGCTGCGCCAAAGGGGTCGGCCGCGACTTCATTGCATTGTTCATGGGGGCTCACGAGACGGTTGTCGTACTGGCGTTCAGGACGCCGACCTCGCGCCAGACGGAAGTGTCCTGAGCCTGGTCGACAAGGGAAACAGCGGACTCAGCTTTCAAGATCATTGTGGCTGGATGTTGTGGCGTGAAGGCTTCCCAGGAGGGCAAATCAGGATGCTCGGGAGCTCCTGTTCGGGCAAAGGCCGCCCATGCCCCGTGGATTTTGGCGGCAAGTGCATGGGCGGATGGATCGGTGGCAGTGAGCCCAGTTGCGGCGGTGTTGTTGAATACGAACACGCCCTCGCTTCCGTGGGTTGCTCGGGAAACTGTTGCCCCGTTAGGGGCGTAGCCGAAGTCAAAAAGGTACATGTAGACATTCCCTGGACCGGTTTGAGAATGTGTCTCGGCCAACTGAATGCCAGGGATACGGAACGTTGCGTCGGTGAGGAAAGCCAGTTCTACCTCACGGCCGGCTGCTCCTGGCCGGTTTGCTTTGTAGGAGTCGGTAATTTTCCACTTTTGTTCTTCGGTTAACCTGGTGCCGCCGATGAATTCGTTGTTGGCGTCGCCGTCATAGAGCACATCCATCTCATGTCGGCACGAGCCGACAAGGAGCGGAATGGCTGTGGTGGCACCGCCTGGTGGCGGCTGCCAAGGTTCGTGCTGGATGGACGTGCCGTCAACTACAGGCTTCCACGCAAGCAGGTTTGGGGACATGTTCGCATCCGCCCTGACGAGGTCGTCTATTGGCGTGGTCCTTAACCGGTGAAGCCGCGATGTGCTCACTCCTAAATGGTGCAGGTAGCGCAAGCTCGTTTCGGTTGCCTCGGCGCGGGAGGCAACGGTGATGGGACTGAAATTCGACAACGCACCGGCTTGCAGGATGGCCTTGTGGAATAGTCCGGAGGCCTTCGGCATGGCCATGAGGGAATGGGCCTTGGCGGCACCTCCGGATTCCCCGAAGATTGTGACGTTGCCGGGGTCCCCGCCGAAGTTCTCAATATTCGTGCGGACCCACTCGAGGGACGCGACTATGTCGAGCAGGCCCACATTGGCGCTGTAATCCTCCCTAGGTGCCAAGTCATTGAGGAATAAATAGCCGGAGACGCCCAGCCTGTGAGTGGGTGAGACCACGACAACGTCCTCGTTGGTGGCGAACGAGGCGCCATTCTCCCGTGCCCGCGTGGGGGCTCCGGTTGCGAATCCCCCACCGTGAAGCCACACCATCACCGGTCGCTTTGCGCCGGCGTCGGTTGACTTGGTCCACAGATTCAAGGCAAGGCCTTGGTCGGAGTGCGGTCTTGGATAGTAGCGGCCCCAGAGGTCGGCATGTTTGTCTGCGCCGGTGTCGGGAATCTGGGGAGCGATGCACGGCCACTCGTTGCATTCAAGGACTCCTGTCCATCCACTGGGTTTGGAAGGCGGCCGGAACCGACCCGCGCGATCAAAGGGGCCGGCGAAGGGAATGGCCCTGAATTCGTATGATCCCCCTGACAGGTGACCTCTCACAACACCATGTTCTGTCGTAACGTCGATGTGATTAGGCGGTGCAGCCATGGACCGGTCCTTTCGAGGGCAGATTGGTCAAATGCGATTCAAGCGAAATTGGCCAAGAGAAGGCGCGCTGGCGCCACTTCCAAGCAGAGAAATGCTTCCGGCTTTCCCACGAGAACCTGCAGGACCGTCACACCTGAGAGGTGATGCGGTCAGGTGTTCTGAGAGCCTTGTGGGCAAATAAAGTCAGGGAATCTGCTGGCATGCATCTTTCACTTGAGGAAAGGCCTTCTGGTACGCATGCCCGGCCGGGGAAGGGCGGAGCACCGGCATCCTGATCGCCCTTGGCTTGGTGCAGGTGATTGCTTATTCGGGGCAAACAGGCGCCAGGTCAGCGGAAGGATCCAACCCGGAAGCTTTCCATGATGTGCCGGTGAAGGAGGGCATACGCGGCAATGAGCGGCAGGATGCTGATCAGCATTCCAGCCAGTTGCGCGCCCAGATCGACGCTGTACTGAGCTGTAAATAAAAGCAGTCCTGGCGCGACCGTGGTGCTGTTTGGTCGAACGAGAAGCGGGAGCGTATGGGAGAGGTTATTCCAGGCATAGATGAAGCAGAGCAGCAGATTACTCAGGATGGCACTTTTCGACATCGGCATGACGATTGACGCGAAGATCCGGGCTTCGCTAGCGCCATCGGTTTTGGCCGACTCTATGACATCGAGTGGGAAACCCGAAAAGAATCCGTACATGAGGGTTACGGTCAGGGGAAGCCAGCCTGCCGCAAACACCAAGCCAATACCCGCTGGGTTGCTTCGGATTCCCAGATCGCCCGTGATGGAATACAGGGGAATGATTACCGCCAGGAAAGGCAGCGCGTAGAGGACTGCGAAGTAACGTTCAAAGAAAGACGAGGCGAAGCTTGTCCTCCTTGCCAGCGCGTAGGCCGCCATTGTCCCAGCGATGGTGGAAGCCGCGACTGCGACCACGGAAAACACGATGGTGTTCATGAAGTAGGTGGACATTGGTTCGCCGACCGCCACGCCTTCCCAGCCACGGATGAAATTGTCCAAACGCAGCGGGTTGGGAAGGCCAAGTGGATCGGAGGAGATCTGTGTCTGGGTTTTCAGCGCTCCCAGAAGGATCGTGAGGACCGGAGCAACACTGGTTGCTACCCACACGGCGACGGCGAGGGTCGCTATGGCGTTTCCGGTCAGTAATTTGCGGGGACCCGTTTTCACGGTCACAAGATGGGGAGATTGCGCGGTGATGTTCACGTTTACTGCCTGCTCATTTTTTGTGGGCGGAAGAAAAAGGTATACGCCAGCGACAGGCCTACGATCACGACCGTGCTGACCATCGCTGCCGCCGAGCCGTAGCCAAAGTTGCCGAAGTCGAAGGCGTTCCGGTAGACGAAGGTCGCCACGATGTCCGAGGCTCGGCCGGGTCCACCCTTCGTTAAGGCGTATACGGAGTCGAGGAACTTGAAGTTTGCAACGAGCTGGAGCCCGGTAACCACGATGAGTACGTCCCTGGATAGGGGCAAGGTGATGTGACGAATCCGCTGCCACGCATTGACACCGTCAAGTGTCGCGGCCTCATTCACCGACTCCGGAATGTCATTCAGCGCAGCCAGCATGAGGATCATGGGGATCCCCGAATACTGACAGATGAGTGCAACAATGGTGATCGGTAATGCCGCGTCCGCATTGGCCAGCCAAGGCTGGCTGAGCTCTGGATTAATTGCCCGCAAGATCGCGTTCACCCATCCAAAGGTAGGATCCAAGGCATTTTTCCATGCCAGCGCCACGAAGGTGGGCGGGAGGATGACCGGTAGGAAGGCGAGGAACTTGAGCGTGCGGCTGAAGGGGATTTTGCGATGAAAGGCTACCGCCAGCGCAGTTCCAACGCCCACAGTCCCGATGGTTGTCCAGAATGTGTAGACGAGCGTCCGCCACAAGGCCTCAGCTGCCTCTCTGTCCTGGGCCAGTCTGTTCAGGTTTTCCAGCCCCACGAAGGAAGCCTTGCCGAAGCCCTGCCACTTCTGAAACATGAGGGGGAAGGACTGGACGAACGGGACAACAGTGAACATGACTGTCAGCACGACAGCGGGTGCCAGGAACGCGATGAAGATCGTCCGCTGCGACCCCGTCGGCCGCCGTAATGTGGTTTTCTCGGCCGCACCCAGGTCAGGTGCCTTGGAAGCGGCCTGGTTCGCAGCCTTCCGGCTGTGGCTCCGGGTTAAAGTTCGCAGGCTCATAGAAGTTCCTTTTCGGGAAGGGGTCGAGAGAGCTACTGGCTCTGCCGGTAGCGGTCAGCTGCGTCCTGCAGCGCTTGTCCGGCCTGCTGCGCTGTCATTTTTCCGGCGAGAAGCCCGTTTCCGACCGCGCTGGTCATGGGTTCAATCAACTCGTTGGGAACCAGAGAAAACCACGCCGGGATGAGTTCGTGATTCTTCAGTTCAGCGGCAATGTTCGCCTCCAGAGGGGAGCTGATGACCTTGGACAAGTCCAGGTCAGTTCTTGCGGGCACCCGGTCCATTCCCGTTTCAAGCGTCGACTTTTGCACCATGTAGCTGATGAAGGACTTAGCCAGCTGCGGATTGTGAGCCTTTGCCGGGACCATAAAGGAATCGAGGCCAATTGGCATTGCAACTTTAGAACTCTCCCCCACCGGCGGCAGAAGAGCAAAGTCCCAATCGAAACCCGGCTTGGCAACGGGAGGGGCCCAGGAGCCCTGCAACCATGCGGCAGACTTTTGGGTGTCGAACAGCGCGCTGGCCTGGTCGTACGTCACGCTCGAGTACCCTTCGGGGAAGAGTTTGTCCGACCATTCTTTTAGCGCCTCGAGGGCCCGGATGGAACAGGGGTCAGTGTATTTGGGCGCGTTCTGTGCGTCCTTCTTCCAGTTCCCGGACATTTTCAAGTAGGTTTCGGTGCCGCACGAGGAAGGCAGCAGGTGAGACCACGGCAGGTCCGGCAGAGCCCCGGTGGCGGCAACAGGTGGGACGTATCCTGCTGCTTTTACCTTGTCCATTGCCTGGAGGAAGTCAGTCTGGGATGCGAAAGTCCTATCCTTCGGGACTGATACGCCGGCCTTATCAAAAGCGCTCTTGTTGTAGAAGAGCTGGGGAAGGACTGTCAGACCAAGGGGCACGGCATATTTCTTTCCGTCAGAGGCAGTAGCAACCTCTGCGGTCGTTTTGTCATGGACCGCTGCCAGGCCGTCCTTTTCCCACACGTCGTCCAAGGGAAGGACGGCTCCAGCTTTCACCCAGCGGTCCACCAGCTCGGTGTACAGGGTAAACGAAACGACATCAGGGGCCTCATCGGAGGTGAACAAGCGGCCGCCGTTGTTCCGCAGCTCGTTGTTGTCGATGCCTCCGACGTCGATTTTTGCCTCGGGATGTTCCTTCATGAAAGCCTCGGCGTACTTCTTGACGAAGGGCCAGTCGCCGTAGACCCGCACGCTCAGGTCACCGGAGAATTCCCCTCCCTCCTTTGTCCCGCCGGTATTCCCAGAGCAGGCGCTGAGGCCGATGAGGGAGACCAGCAGAGCAGCACCGAGTTTGGTTCGGGTTTTAGTATTCAAAATTTTCAAGGCAATCCTCCATGCGGGGGCCGCAGCTTGTGCCGGGCCAGATGCTGCCCCGTTCGAGAGCTTCGGACGGAAAGTCAGCGGAGTGAATATCGAATCAAAGGTGTTCTTAGAACGAAGAGTGGAAGATCAGCTGACCGCCATTGGACAGCTGCTTCCCGTTTAGTTCGACTCGGGGTCACCGATTGCGTCTACCCACTATTAATAACACGCTCTAGGAATAATCGTCTAGGCCCGCGTAAGCTTTCTTTGTGCCAGCAATCGCCTTTTCGCCTCTTAAAGCAGTTCGCGGTGAGGATCTTCGCCGCCAGAACCTCGCAGTGGTAGTCGCTGCCCTTGAGGGCACGACCCTATCTCTGACCGAGCTAGCAAAGGAGACGGGCCTTGTCCACGGGGGCGTGACCAATGTTGTGAACCAGCTGTTGGAACTGGGTTTCATAGTGGAACAACAGAAACTCCCGTCCGGTGCCAGGGGCCGCCCGAGCCGCAACTTCTCCGTGGCCGACAAGGCCGCTTTGGCGGTGGGGATCTCTGCAGGAAAAGATCGGGTTTCCGTCGAAGTTGTGACTCTGACGGGAGAGCGCCTGGGCTCGATGTCTGAGGCGGGCATCCCTTTGTCCCTGACGCCGGCAGAGTTCTCCTCCGCCGCGTTTGCGATGGTCGAGAAGCTGGTGAAGGAGGTGACGCCTGACCCCGTGCCGCTCAGCGTTGCCGTTGCCGTGCCCGGAAGGGCTTTCGATGGCAGGCTGACGTCGTTTGGTAGGCATTGGCAGGGAGCGGAAAGCGTCACGTTGTTTAGCCACGCGCCAGCCGCGGTCAAGCTATCCCAGATCATCAATGATGGTGCCGCAGCGACTGTGGCGGAACATCGACTCGGTGCCGCATCAGGTGTGGGAAGCGCTGTCATCATGTGTGGCACGGACGGCATCGCGGGCGGTCTTATCGATGAAGGCAGACTGGTGCAGGGCAGCCAGGGTGGCGCTGGCTCCCTGGGGCACATGAGTGTTGATTTCGACGGAATCGCTTGCTTGTGCGGCCTCCGAGGCTGCCTTGAACGCTACATATCACTGGAGGCCCTCGCGGGAGAACTGGGAATGCTCGCAGAATTGGAGGCAGCAACCTTGCCGGTTTTCGCAGACCATCTTGCATCACTTGCCGCGGCCGGAGATGCTGCTGTGCTGGCCGTACTGGAGGGGGCGCGACAACGGATTCACCGGGCAGTTACGATCCTGGGTCCAGTCTTCAGCCCAGACCTGGTTATTCTTAGCGGAAATATCGCTCCGCTCACGCCCTGGCTCGGAAGCGCCGGGGGTGGACCGAAGCTATCGTCAACATACCGTGTCAATTGGGTTCCACCCATTGTCGCCGGAGCCGTTGGAAGCAGAGCTGTCATTGAAGGGGCATCCGAAATTGCCCGACAGGCGCTTCTGCAAGACCCCTTGGCGCTGGCATCCTAGTCGTCGGATACCGATACCGCTGGCCTCGGCCAGGAAGTCGGCCCAGTGCCAGTGTCGTGGTCAGTTCCAGCACGCTGATCCGCGTGATCCGGTGTCCGCTCCCGCTGAAATTTCACGGGCGTTCGGTCACTTGCGCAACGTCCGGCGAAGTCTATGGCACTATGGTTCCGGCCACCCCTACTGCGCTTGCTGATCCTGGGGCAGCGCCGCCCGAAGGGCGGCATCAACGAAACGGCGCACGGGGGCACTCGGGCTCTTCCGGCATGCGAGCCTAACCTGCACCGGAGGAGCGTCGGAAACGAGCACGAAGTGGATCGCGGGATGAACGATTCTTCGTTGCGCGACCAGAGGTGCTACTCCAACTCCGCGGTTCGCCGCCACTGACTCAATCCATTCGTCAAAGGTTTCCGTTTCGATTACGGTTTCGGGTCGACGCCCCTCAGGCCATGACCATGGGCCCGTCGTCCCGCTAAGCGTGTTCACGACCAGCGGAAGATCCGGGATCTCGTCCCAAGGTATGCTTTCGCGTGCCGCCAGTGCGCTGGCGTAGGAGCAGACAGCGACGCGCTCCTCGTTGAAGAGCTCAAATATCTGCACGCCGGGAGTTGGGACGGCATGACCACGGATCACGGCAACTTCCACCGACCCCCGAGCCAGCGCAGCTATGGGATCTGCGCAGCTGACAAATTCAACCGAAGCTTTAGTCGAAGCCTGAAAAAGCCGGAGAGTGTCCTGAATCCAAGGGTCCGGGACCAACCAACTGAACCCTAGACGGACTGTAGCCCTTCCCGTGGAGTCCCTCACTGCTTGGTCCAACAGACCCAGTCCGGCCCGCACGTCCGACAAGAAATCCTGTCCCGCCTTGGTTAAGGCTACGTGCCGTGTAGATCGCTCAAGCAGCTTGACCCCGAGACTGTCCTCCAGGTGTTTGATTGTGCGGCTGAACGCTGGCTGGGTGATGTGCAGCGACTCGGCGGCACGGGTGAAAGAGCCGAGCTGCGCGACGGCGACAAACGCGCGAAAATGACGCAATTCCACATCCACAGCCTCACCTTTCATGCCGCTGGAGCATAAATCCAGTGTAGCTGGCAATTCACAGGACTGGGGAGCGCCCCTAGCGTTAGAAGGGTGCCAAGAATACAACAGATCACAGCCTCGTCCGATGAAAACCCACGCTTCGCACCCCACTGGTTCCTCATAGCGAAAGTCGCGGCAGCGCTTGCCGCAGCGATGGGGATCGGGCGGTTCGTCTTCACCCCTATCCTGCCGATGATGGAAGCTCAGGCTGGGCTTTCTGCTCAGGGCGGGGCGGATCTGGCTATTGGAAATTATGCAGGTTATCTCGTGGGTGCCCTTTTGGGCATTGCGTTCCCGGCCCTGACCAGGTCGTCGATCGCCTTCCGCGTCACACTCGGGGTCCTCGTGGCGTCTCTTGCACTGATGCCCGCAACGACTTCAGTGGTCGCTTGGTCCGCACTTAGGCTTCTCGCAGGCGCGTCAAGTGCCCTCGTCTTCGTTGTCGCAGTGTCCGCCATGCTGAGCGGGTTAACTGGTACCACACGTCATCTGGCCGGTTGGGGCTTTGGGGGTGTCGGTGCCGGCATTGCGCTCTCCGGGGTTTTGGTTGCAGTGGTTCGTACCGCTTCCACTTGGCTCCAGGCCTGGTGGGTGTGTGCGGCCGCTGTAGCGATTCTCGCGGTGGTCGCCTGGCGGCTGCCCGTGGGCGAGGTCCGCATCGTTGAAGCGGCCGGACTGCAGCAGCGGCCTCGTACCGGAAAATGGTTCACTGCTCTGTGGGTCAGTTATGCATTGGAGGGCATCGGATACATCATCGCCGGGACGTTCTTGGTCGCAGCAATCCAGTATGGATCCTCAAACGATATCGGGACCATGGTTTGGATCATCGTAGGGATAACGGCCGTACCCTCTTGTGTGTTATGGGCTCACTTGGCCCGGCGCTGGTCGCGGCCGGTGTTGCTGACTGCCTCACTGCTTATCCAGGCCGTGGGTATAGCCCTGCCCGCACTGTTTGGAGGAGCGGCGGTTGCACTCGTGGCCGCAGGATTGTTCGGCGCCACCTTCATGGGAGTCAGCTCTCTAACTCTGGCGATCGGTGATCACCTTCAGACCCCCCGAGCGGTTGCGCTGCTCACATGCGGTTACAGTGTCGGTCAAATACTCGGTCCGTTGTTGGCAGCCCCGCTGCTCCACAGCGGCTACAGCCAGGCCATGCTTCTGGGCAGCGCATTGGTCCTAGGAGCCGCAGTGGCCGCGGCGCTGATGTGCTTGCGGTTCCCGCATCAGCTCGTGGACAACACCAGCGGATCTTCGGCGTGAGCGCGACCTTTTTGTAACAGCCCGGGCGTCCGACGTCGTCAAGCGGAGTGTCTGGGTGGTCTGCTACGCCAGCTGCTTCTCCGCTCCATCGTCCACACGGCAAATGATCGGTTGTTCGAGCCCTTGCGCTTACCCGCCATTGTCATCTCGGCCTTCGCCCTGCAGATGATAGGGACAACGTTTCCGAATATCCTGATCTGTTCCACAGGACGGTCAATATGGGTAGTAGACATGCAGCCGCTTCGGCAGTTGGGTTACGAATTTGCCTAGGATGAAGAGGGCCACGGGGGCGAAAGCTCCCGTGGCCGTCTCCGTTATCGCGCGTAGGGGTCCGGGATGCAAACGTATTGCGTGGTGGTGTATTCGGCGAGCCCTTCTGCCCCACCTTCCCTTCCCAGCCCGGACTGCTTGACGCCACCGAAGGGTGCCGCTGCGTTTGAGATAACGCCGGTGTTGTAACCGACCATGCCGAATTCGATCTGCTCCGCGACACGGACCATGCGGGAATAGTCGGTTGTAAAGACGTAGGAGGCCAAGCCGTACTCGGAGGAGTTGGCCATCCTGATGGCTTCTTCCTCCGTTGTAAAGGTGGTTATGGGAGCGACCGGTCCAAAGATTTCCGCATCGAGGATGGAGGCCTCCCGTGGCACCTTGGCCAGGACGGTCGGGGCGAAGAAGTAGCCCGGCCCGTCCAGGGGGTTGCCGCCAACGGCGACGGTGGCTCCTTGTTCCACTGCCTCTGTGACCAGCGCGTGGATATTGTCCCGGGCTTTCCCGTCGATCAGGGGCCCGACTGCCGAGTCAGGATCGGTACCGCCGCCGACCTTCAGCGCGCCGAGGGTTTCCGCGAATCTTGCCGTGAATTCCTCCGCAACTGACGCGTGGACAAGAAAGCGGTTCGCAGCGGTGCAGGCTTCACCCATGTTTCTCATTTTTGCCGCCACAGCACCCTGAACGGCCTTGTCCAGATCGGCGTCCTCGAAAACGATGAAGGGAGCATTCCCGCCCAGCTCCATGGACGTTCGGAGCACGTTTTCAGACGCCGCGGCGAGCAGACGTTGGCCGACCTGCGTGGAGCCTGTAAAGGAGATTTTCCGTAAACGCCGGTCCTGCATCAAAGGGGTCGAAATCTCGGAAGCGGTCGAGGTTGCCACGACGTTCAGCACGCCTTTGGGCAGACCGGCCTCCTGCATGACCTGCGCGAAAAGCAGTGAGGTGAGGGGCGTAAGGTTGGCCGGCTTGAGCACCATGGTGCAGCCGGCCGCGATGGCGGGGGCGACTTTGCGCGTCGCCATTGCCAAAGGGAAATTCCATGGGGTGATCAGCAGGCACGGACCCACGGGTTTACGCTGGACCAGGATCCTGCTCTTGCCCTCGGGGGAGGTCAAATACCGTCCGTAGTCACGAACGGTCTCCTCGGAAAACCAGCGGAGGAACTCTGCCCCGTAGGTAACTTCCCCCCGGGCTTCGGCCAGTGGCTTGCCCATTTCCATTGTCATCAGGAGAGCAAAGTCCTCAGCGCGTTCTGTAACGAGCTCGAACCCCCGGCGAAGGATTTCTGCTCGCTCCCGCGGTGCTGTGAGCGCCCACGCCCCTTGGGCAGCGTCTGCTGCGTCCAGGGCGGCAATGGCATCGTTGCTTGTCGCGTCGGCGATTTCCAGCAGGGTTTGTCCGGTGGAGGGGTCTTCGACGGCGAATGTCCCCCCATCGCTGGCGTCGACCCACCTTCCGTCGATCAGGAGTCCGGTTGGCAGTTGCTCGAGAAGCTGTTGCGCGCGTTCGGGAATGACTGGGGTTGCTGTGTCCATGGTGTTGTCCTTTCAACGCTGGCGCAGGCCGGCGTCCGTGCTTAGTGGTGGGGTGTCCAGGGAATCTGTTGGGTGGTCTCGAGACGGATTTCTTCCCGGCAGTCAAAGGCGCGTCGTCCGCCGACATTCCCGAGGACCCAAACGACGGTGGAGTCATCCATCTTCATGTCAACGGTGCCCGGCCAGCGTTGGCCGGTGCGCTCTATAACTGTGACGCGGTCCCCGATGTTCAGGGCTGCCCAATCCTGAAGGTTGTCTTGGTTCATGAATTGCTTTCCTTGAGCCGGTTTACGTGGTGCTTCCCTGGGGCAGACAGCAAGGGGCCGCCGAATGGCAGCCGATGGCAGCGGCGGATTGAGGAGTCCGTTAACGGGCGTCTGGTGCAGCCATGCGGGCATGGGTGGCGGGTTTAATTGTCAGGAGGGGTAAGGGAGTGTGCATTTGCCTAGTCCGAGACGGGCGGCTGCATCGGGTCGGCACTAGCCGATGATGGTTTGTGCCTGCGGGAAGTTGCTGCTTTTGCGCATCTCCGCCAGGAACCTCGACATAGCCGGAGTGTCTTGGTTTTCTGTACGCCAGACGAAGGTTGTCTCGGCGTGTGAGAGTTCCTCCGGAAGGGTATGCACGGCGATTCGGTGGTCAGCTGCCCATTGGGATACGACGCCGCGCGGCAGGATGGTGACTCCCATGCCGGCAGCAACGCATCCGAGGATCCCTTCGAGGCTTCCGTAATCCAGGGCCGCCGGTTCTGTTTTGTTGCGGGAGGCCAGCAGTGCGAGGAGTTTGCGCCTGTAGTTGCAGCCGGAACGGAAAACGAGCGCCTTCGGGTTGGCGCTGGTCAGGGCTCTTTCCAGGTCTGGCGTGTTCCGGGACGAGACGAGGACGAGTTCTTCGACGAAGACTGTTTCCTCGCGCAGGTCCGGGTGTGCAACGGGTCCGGCTACGAAGGCGCCGTGAAGACGGGAGTCCAACGTTCCTTGAACCAGGGCGGCCGTCGGTCCGGTCTCGAGTACCAGATCGACACGAGGGCAGTCGGAGGTGAACGCTGCAAGGAGTTCAGGCAGTCTCCACCCGGCCGTGGTTTCCATGGAACCAATGGCCAGGCGCCCCGAGGGGTCATCGATATCGCCGATGAGGTCGATGCCTTCTTGCATGAGCCGCCCGACGCGTTCGGCATACGGCAGGAATTTTTCACCGGCACTGGTCAGGCTCACGCCCCTGGCGTGCCGGAGGAACAAGGGCACCCCGACCTCGTTTTCCAGTGCCCGGATCCGGGAGCTGATGTTGGATTGAACGGTCAGCAGTTCCTCGGAAGCCCGGGACATGCTCTTGGCGCGGGCCACCGCCAGAAAAAACTGCAGATCGGAAGTTTCCATGGAGTTCTCCTGTTCCTGTATGTCCATGATCCTCCGAACACGTCAACCCGCCCAGCAGGGGGGCCGACGTGTTCGGGGCTCTTTGCCTGACTGCCGCAAAAGGCAGAAGCCAGTCATTCGTCTTCCGGCGGGCGCTTTCAGGAGGTGGGGAGGGCAGGAATGGTGGTGGTGATGCTTTTTTCCTCCTGCTCCCATGCGCGCCGGACCAGCGGGCTGGCTGTTCCCTTCCTGAGAGCAACCAGGCAGATGATGAAGCTCAGGGACGTCATGACGAGGGGGTAGATCAGGCCTGCAAGGTCGTTGCCGGAGCTGCTGGTTGCTGCCAGGGCAATCAGGGGAGTGAAGCCACCGACGACGCCCAGGCCGATGTGGTAGGCCAGGGAAACTGTGGTGTACCGGATCTGGGGAGGAAACAGTTCGACCAGGAAGGCGGCCAGCGGGCCGTAGATCATGGTGATGAACAGGACCTGGATGGTGACGGAGGCTACGATCTGGACGTAGTCACGGGAGGGGGCTGCCGCCTGGATCCAGGAGAACAGCGGGAAGAAGCCGATGGCTGAGAGGGCAAGCCCGGCCAGGATAAAAGGGGGACGCCCGAACCGGTCCGAGAGCCGGCCGAATACGACGAAGAAGGGCGTTCCGATCACCAGGGCGACGCCGACGCAGATGTTCGCCTCGAGGAAGTTCATGCCCAGGACTGTCTGCATGAAGTACATGGAGTAGAACTGGCTGGTGTACCAGGCGACGCCGAGGCCGGCGGTAATGCCGAGCATCGTCACGATAACGAGGGCCAGGACATTTTTGTTGGCCAGTGCGTCCCTGAGGGGGGACTGGGAGAGCTTGCCGGCTTCACGCATTTCCTCGAAGACCGGGGATTCGTGCATTTTGAGGCGGACCTTCAGGGAGAAGATCACCAGTACTGCAGACAGCAGGAACGGGATCCTCCAGCCCCAGGCGTTGAAGGCTTCCTCTCCGACGACGAAACGGCAGGAGATTGTGACGATGATCGACAGCAGAAGTCCCAACGCGGCCGTCGTTTGCAGGACGCTGGTGTAACCGCCCCGTTTGGTGCGCGGGGAGTGTTCAGCGATGTAGATGGCCGCTCCGCCGTATTCTCCGCCGATCGCCAGGCCCTGGAGGAGCCGCATCAGCACGAGCAGGATGGGTGCAGCGAAGCCGATGGCAGAATAGGTCGGCAGCAGGCCGATGGCGCTGGTTGCACCGCCCATGAGCAAAAGGGTTGTCAGGAATGTCTTCTTTCGTCCGATGCGGTCTCCCATCCGCCCGAAGACCAGGGCCCCGATTGGCCGCACGACAAAGCCTGTGCCAAAGGCGGCGATGCTGATCAGGAGCGCCGCTGTGGCGTTCCCCTCGGGGAAAAACATCTTGGAGAAGACCACGGCGAGACTTCCGTAAATGTAGAAGTCGTACCATTCGATCAGGGTGCCCACGCTTGATGCGCTGATGACTTTGCGGAGCTTGGCCGGATCTGCCGGCTTGCCGCCCTCAGTGTTCTGTGACAGTTCAGTCATGTCGAGTCCTATGGTTCCTGTCCGCTGGCTAAAGTGCCGCGGAGGCCGTCCCGAGGCGGGCTTCTGCTGTGCGGACCATGTGCTTCACTACTTCTGCCGCGTGTTGGATGTCGTGGATCTGGCCCACGCCCTCACCGAGCACCACCTGGGCGATGGAGAAGTCCTGGGCGTCAACTGCGGAGAAGTACTCGCTTTGCGTGGTTTTCAGCGCGGCCGTCAACTCCGGTTCGTGACCGTGCCAGCGGCCAGTGAAGGCGTTACGCAGCACGCGCCCGGTGTATTCGGCAGGCCACGCCTTTTCGCGGACGATGTCGTAGATCGAAGACCTCACGGTGTCGTCGCCGCTAGCGGCAACAACTGCTGACTTCAATCGTTCCGATGCCTCGGCCTCGTAGGTGGCGCAGAAGCGGGTGCCGACCAAAACCCCGTCGGCCCCCAGCGTCAGTGCCGCGGCAAGGTGCCGGCCATCCGTGACCCCGCCGGCAGCGAGAAGGACCGTTTCAGGAGCGGTCTTGGCGATCAGGTCAGCGACGTCGGGCACCAGGGTGAACGTGGACCTTGTCCCCAACCCGTGGCCGCCGGCTTCCCCGCCCTGCGCCGACAGCGCATCAGCCCCGAGGTCGATCGCCTTCCGGGCCTGCTCAACATCGTGCACCTGGCAGATGAGTTTCGCACCTGCTGCGTGGATCCTCTCCACGAAGGGCGATGCGTCGCCGAACGAGAGAAAAACCGCTTTAGGTCTGTGAGCCAGAGCCTCGTCCAGCAATTCAGGCTGCTGTGCCAGCGACCAGGTGATAAACCCGCATCCGACAGTGCCCGGCTGTACTCGCGCGAACTGGTCCTTCACCCACTGAAGCTTTCCGTATCCACCGCCAAGCAGGCCCAAGCCCCCTGCGGACGAGACCGCACCGGCCAGCCTGGCATCCGCAACGTCATCCATAGGGGCCAGAACCACCGGGTGCTCAATACCGAACATGCGGGTCAAACGGGTCGTGATACTCAAAATTTCTCCAAAGTTCGCTCAGATGGATAGCTGCTGTGCTTCAAAAGTAAGCTCGATCACAGTGATCAATCCAACAGTTTGTTCTGATACGAGCTATCTCAGAGCAAGATACCGCGCGGAAACCGCCCTTATGCCGACAAGGCATAGATGTCACCTTGGTCGGCATTTAACGGGCGCCGTCACAATCCCTAGCATGGGATGAGTTATCGGTTCCGGCTGCCCACTGGGGTTGGGAGGCTGGCCGTCCGCGACTCACCGCCCTTAATCCGGCCCCACATCCGCGCCGCCGCCAGTAAAGGATTACGCCCCATGAATGACCACGGCTCAGCAGCTGACCAGCAGAACTCGCAGAGCACCCCCGGCAGTCGATTGGAAGCCACTGGGCTTCTCGCAGGTCTGGGGGCGGCTATCCCCATCGTCGCCGCACCAATGGCAGGAGGTCCCAGCACTCCCGCGCTCGTCCTGGCAGCAGCGGAGGCTGGTGGCATTGGATTCCTCGCCGGCGGTTACAAGAAACCTGATCAGCTGTCTGACCAGATATCGGCAGTGCGGGCCGGCATCTCCCGTTTCGGCGTCAACCTGTTTGGCGTCAATTTGTTCGCGCCGAACCCTGTGGCGATCGACAAGGACGCGTTCGCCGAGTATGCCGAGGCCCTTCGCGAATTCGCGGCTACTTTTGATATCGATCTGAGGGAGGTCGAAGCGCTCGAAGACGATGACGACTGGGCCGATAAAGTCGACTTGCTCACCGCCGATCCCGTACCCGTGGTCAGCTTTACCTTCGGGCTTCCGCCTGCAGGGGTGGTCAGGCGCTTGCGAAAGGCCGGATCCCTGGTCATTCAAACCGTGACAAACCCTGATGAAGCGGAGCAGGCCGTTGCCCTGGGCGTTGACGGGCTGGTGGTTCAGTCCTACAAGGCCGGAGGGCACTCCGGAACCCTGACCCCTGCCGTGCCGGTCGCGCAGATCCCCCTGGACGAACTGCTTGATCGGGCCCAGGCCCGCGTTCGCGTCCCGCTCTGGGCCGCAGGTGGCGTCTCCACCCCTGGCGCCGTCAGGGAAGCGCTCAACCACGGCGCGGAAGCGGTTGCCGTTGGCAGCGTACTCCTGCGCAGCCCCGAAAGTGGAGCCTCGGAAACCTACAAGTCAGCCCTTGCCGACGAGAACCGCAGCGAGACAGTTCTCACCACAGCGTTTTCCGGCAGGCCGGCCCGCGCCCTGCGCAACAGTTTCACCGACCGTTTCCACTCCATAGCTCCCGCTGGATACCCGGCCATCCACCATTTGACCAGTCCACTCCGCAAAGTCGCAGCCGCAGCCGGAGCCGCTGAAGCCATCAACATTTGGGCAGGGACCGGATATCCGGACGCGACCGACCAACCAGCCGGGCAGATACTCCGCCATCTCGCCGGAGCGGAATAGCCATAGCCCGGAAGCACTTTAGACACCCGGTCGCTGCGGGGATGCAGGAAAGCGGAGGAACCGCGTAGGTTCCTCCGCTTTTCGCACTCCCTATACGAGACCGAAAAGGATCTCGTCAGGAGGTGGTTAGGTGGATGAGTGATGCTGCGGAGATGACGGTGGTGACGCCGCCGATGCGGGTGGAGATTTGGGCGAAGGGCATGAGGTTCATGCGGTTGGAGGCGGAGAGGATGGCGACGTCGCCGGTGCCGCCGAGTCCGCTGTGGCAGACGGTGACGAGGGAGGCATCCACGGGGTACATGCCCAGGGCTTTGCCGATATAGAAGCCTACGACTGCCATGGTGACCACTACTGCCGTGCAGGTGATGATGTAGCCGATGGAGAGGACGCTGATAACGTCGGCCATGGGTACGTAGAGCATTCCGAGGCCGATCATCGTCGGGTAGATCAGGTGCTTGGAGATGATGACGTACACGGCGCGGGCGGAGCCTTCGACACTGGCCGGGACGATGCCGGCGACCTTGAGGATGACCGAGAAGACGATGACCAGGATCGGGGCGGGCAGGTGCAGGACGGGTTCTGCCAGGCTGCCCAGGACGTACATGCCGCAGATCAGCAGGATGCCCATGGCGTAGTTGGGGTTGGCCGGAACGGCGTCGTGGTCGGTGTCGTGGACCTCTTCCGCCTGGGCGCCGCGCTTGGGCTTGACGAGCAGACCGCCGCCGTCGAGTTCGCTCTTGCGTTCTCCGAGACGGCGGAGCAGGCCGGCGAGGATGATGGCGACGATATTGCCAATCACTGCTGCGGGGATGAGCTGGGCGATGAAGTCTTTCGGGTCACCGCCGAGGGCGTTGGCGTAGGCGGCCGAGAGCGGGATGACGCCTTCACCGATGCCGCCGCCGATGATGGGGACGACGATGTAGAACAGGGCGCGTTCGAAGCTGTAGCCGAACAGCATGGCCACCCCGATGCCGGCGGCAACTGCTGCGACTGTTCCGGCCAACAGGGGCGGGAAGATGCGGACGAGTGCCCGAAGCATGGTGCTCCGGTGCATGCCGAGGATGCTGCCCACGACCAGGGTGCAGATGACGAAGTAGAGGAAGTTGGCCTCTTTCATCAGGGCGGTCGCCGCTTCGAGCACGGTGCTGTTGAACGCACCGAAGTACACCAGCAGTGAAGGCACCAGCAGGCAGATCAGGGCGCCGCCGCCAATCTTGGAGATGACGGGGAGCCAGTTCCCCAAGGGTCCGAGCAGCATGCCAAACGCGGTGATGATCGCCAGACCGCCGATCATGTTACTGGGAATGGCTTCGAAAACGCCCGCGGTGATGACGATGCCCGCCATCAGGACCGGAACGATCAGCGGAACGCCGCCGAGCATGAACCGGGACGATGTAGCCGGGCCTGCTTCCTTGCTTTCTGTGGTGGTGCTCATGATGGTCTCTCGCTTCATTGGGAGGGGAGGGGCGCTTGCCCCCGATTGGAGTGGGTGGTTTGTTAGTTCGCTGCCGGCTGGGGCTGCAGTTTGTGGACGTTGATCCGCGTGGCCAGTTTTTCCAGCAGCGGTCCGGCGTTGCTGATGGCTGTGCGAAGGTCGGGTGCGATGTCGGTGAGCGCGTGCACGGCGTCGAAGTCGGGGTACCGCGGCTCGGTAGTGAGCAGGCTGGAACCGCAGACGGCGACGGCGGGGATGTTATGGCGTGCAGCTGCTGCCAGCACCCCCGTCGGCGCCTTCCCCTGGAAGCTCTGGTCGTCCAGCCGGCCTTCGCCGGTGATGACCAGGTCTGCTCCTGTCAGGTGCGTTTCGAAATCCAGCATCTCCAGCACGAGCTCTATGCCCGGGCGGGCGGTGGCGCCAAGCACGGCCAGAGCGGCGAAGCCGATGCCTCCGGCGGCGCCGGCGCCGGGCAAGTTTGCAGCCTCAAGGGAAACCTTGGATGCGAAGTGGCTGAGTGCCCAGTCAAGAATCCTGACGTCTTCTACGTCCGCCCCCTTTTGGGGCCCGTAGACGGCGGCGGCACCGTTGGGGCCATAGAGGGGATTGGTCACGTCTGTGGCCAGGATGATCTCGGTGTCGAGGGTCCTTGGGTCAAGGCCGGACAGGTCAACGTGTTCCAGATCCAGCAGGCTGACGCCGCCCGGGTAGAGAATGGCGCCGGAACCGTCAGTCAGGCGGACGCCGAGGGCCTGAAGCATGCCTGCCCCTCCGTCAGTGCAGGCGCTGCCGCCCAGACCGATGATGATGCGGTCGGCTCCGGCATCAAGGGCGGCCAGGATGGCGTCGCCCACACCCCGGCTGGTAGCAGCCAGAGGGTTGGGCGTCCGGTCCCCGCGCATGGCCAGGCCCGAGGTGAGGGCTGTTTCGATGACCGCCGTGCCGTCCTTGACAGCGATTGCCGACCGTTGCAGGTCATTGTCCGGTCCGGTCACCATGATTTCTTTGGCGGTGTAACCGTTGGCGAGGAAGGCATCGAGTGTCCCGTCACCGCCGTCGGCTACCGGAAGCTCGATGGTGTGGATTCCGGGCACTGCCTTCTGCAGTCCTTTGGCGATGCCGCTGGCGACTTCGGACGCAGTAAGCGAGCCTTTGAACTTGTCCGGGGCGATGACGATGGAGAGCCCTCCGGGGCCTCGGTCCCGGCCCGGGGTGTTCGCCTCGGACGGCACGGCGGTCAATTTATTCGCCTGCTTCTGTCAGGGCGACGGTAGCGATTTCGGCGGCTACGGTTTTTCCGAGGACTTCGGTGGTTGCTTCGCCGCCGAGATCGGGGGTGAGGATGTGGCTGCCGCCGCGGGCGAGGACGTTTTCGAAGCCCTGCTGGACCGCTGCTGCTGCCTGGCGTTCGCCGAGGTGATCGAGCATCATCGCCGCGCTCCAGATCTGTCCGATGGGGTTGGCGATGCCCTTGCCGGCGATGTCCGGGGCGGAGCCGTGGACCGGTTCGAAGAGGCTGGGGAACTTGCGTTCGGGGTTGATGTTCCCGCTGGGGGCGATGCCGATGGTGCCGGTGCAGGCCGGACCCAGGTCCGAGAGGATGTCGCCGAAGAGGTTGCTGGCGACGACGACGTCGAACCAGTCCGGGTGCATGACGAAGTTAGCGGTGAGGATGTCGATGTGGTACTTGTCCACGTTTACGTCGCTGAAGCGCTCGGCCATTTCCTCCACCCTCTCGTCCCAATAGGGCATGGAGATCGAGATGCCGTTGCTCTTGGTCGCGGAGGTCAGGTGCTTCTTGGGGCGGCTCTGCGCCAGGTCGAAGGCGTACTTGAGGATGCGGTCCACACCGGTGCGGGTCATGACGGTTTCCTGCATGACTGTTTCGCGGTCGGTGCCTTCGAAGATTTTCCCTCCGATGCTGGAGTATTCACCCTCGGTATTTTCGCGGACGACGTAGAAGTCCACGTCGCCGGGAACGCGGCCGGCCAGCGGGCTGTCCATGCCGGCAAGCAGTTTCACAGGACGCAGGCTGACGTACTGGTCGAACCCCCTGCGGAACTGCAGCAGGCTGCCCCACAGGGAGACATGGTCCGGGACGACTTCAGGCCAGCCGACGGCGCCAAAGAAGATCGCATCGTAGGTGCTGAGCTCCTCGAACCAGTTGTCCGGCATCATCTTGCCGTGCGTGGTGTAATAGTCGGCGTTTGCGTAGTCGAACTGGGTAGTTTCGAGCTTGAAGTCGAACGCCTCCGAGGCTGCCTCGAGGGCACGCAGCCCTTCCGGAACAACCTCCTGCCCGATGCCGTCGCCGGCGATAACTGCGATGCGGTGGGTATTCGTCATAATCCTTGGTCTTTCCCTTGTTTAGAACGCCGTTGTCCCGGTCCCGGGGTTGCCTTCCCAGCGGCGATACCTTCGGCTGTGGTTCCAGTCACATCAGCGTACGAGACAAGAAGCGCCCCAATAAGGGCTTATGGGACAATGCATTATTTCCTGAAACGAAAGAAATGGTGATGGACCTTACCGCGATCGATGACTTGGAGTTCTTCGAACAAATCTCCCGCTCCCAGAGCCTCACTGAAGCGGCCAGGGCCTGGGGGAAATCGGTGTCAGCGGTCAGCAAGCGGCTCACCGCACTTGAGGCCCGACTGGGGGTGCCGCTGGTCCGGCGCAGCACCAGGCGGCTCACCCTTACCGAAGAGGGACAGCTCTATTCCGCAGGGGCGTTGTCCATCCTTCAGCAGAAGACGGATCTGGAGGATGCCCTTTCCGTGCAGCACGGCGAACTCAAGGGACGGATTGCTGTGCACTCCACCCTGGGAATCGGCCGCAAGCACATCGCGCCGCTGCTCGGGGAGTTCGCCCGGCAACACCCGCTGATCCGGATAGATCTGGAGCTCTCAGCGCTGCCACTGAACATTTCCGGCACAAACTTTGACATCGCCATCCGGGTGGGAGGGTTGTCGGACTCCAGGCTCAAGGCGAAGCTGCTGGCGCAGAACCGCAGGATCGTTTGTGCCGCGCCCAGCTACCTTCACAGCGCGCCGCCCCTCAGGACCACGCGGGATCTCGATCGGCACAACTGCATTGTTCTGCGGGAAAACAACGCCGATTACTCGCTATGGCGGTTCGGCGAAAAGGAGCAGGAACACCTCAGCGTCAGCGGCACCATGATCAGCGACGATGGGGACGTCGTGACCGATTGGTGCGTGCAAGGACTGGGCCTGATCATGCGCTCTACCTGGCACGTCAACCCACTGATCCGCCAGGGCGTCCTCCAACAGGTTCTCACGGACATTCCAACGCCCGACGCTGACATCTACGCCCTCTACCCTGCAACAACCCGGACCCCACGACGAATCATCGCCGCCATCGAGTACCTGCAGCAAGGCCTCAGCGACAGGCTCGCCTCTACATGAGGCAACGCACGGCGGGCGCCCACCGCGGTCCCGTGGGTTACCGCAGCCCGGCTGGCTTCTGCCTCTTAGCGCCGGAGTAAGCCGTCCACCTGGTCTCCAATTCGGAGTCCGTCCCTGTCCATCCAGTAGCGCCGAAGGATGTTGTGGCTAACGCAGGTGTCCATGGCCTGAACGCCGGGGAGTGCTCCGATGTCTTTGGTGAGGAAGTTCCCGAGCTGCTGTGGGCCGCTGAAGGCTCCGTGGAACACGACGGGCGCTTTGCCGGCGACGAGGGAAACCATGCGGGCAGAGGAATGGGTTGCCAGCCTATCCAGGACGGTGCCGATGTTCTTGGGTTTGATCTGTAGCGATATGACGGCCGTGAGCGGGTATCCGACAGCGCCTGGCTCGACTTCCACGCGGGGCACGACGGCCCCGGTAGCGAGAAGTGTCTGGATCGTGCGGTAGGCAGTGGAATTGCCGATGCTTAGGGTGCGGGCGATTTCTGCGGCGGAGGCACGCGCGTTGCGCCCCAGCTCGCCCATGGTACGGAATTCCAGGTCACTCATGTCATCAATAGAGGCAAACAGTGGCTGATTGGCAGGGACGACGTGCGCCTCAAGGGCCTCTGACTGCCCCGGGTCCAGACGCTGGAGCCGCCAAGCGACACCGACGCGCCGTGAATCCAGCACAAGGTGCGTCTCCACCGAGGTGATTCCGGAGATGGAAGGGATCTTGCAGCTGATCAAGTCGTTGACGTCGGTATTCAGCAGGGGGAAGAAGTCAGCGTAGATATCGCTGCTTCCCGATGTGACCATGAGCACCTGGATTTCCCGGAAGGCCTTGAGTCGCTCGGCCACTAACAGTGCCTGACCGGGGAGGCACCGGATCCAGAGTTGCCGCGGGTTTCCCGAGAGGATCAAGGGCCAGGCGAACCGGCCAACCACCTTCATCAGCCGCTCGTCCTGGAGCCGGTTCAGTCTTCGGGTGATGGTGCTTGTCGGCACCCCGAGGATTTCACCAAGAGCGTTCGCCGGTACACGCGGGGCAATCTGCAGCGCCGCGATGATGTCCTGGTCCATCGCATCCATCCGCACCTCGGCTGTTCCAGAGAACGGAGGAGCAGCTTCTTGGCCTAATTCATTTACCCACATAGTAAGTCCACAATACCCGCGCAAGCTCAACCGGAACAGAGAGATTAGCCAACGGATAAGAGAAATATGAATGATTTTCTCACTCCTTCTTGTTTTGCTGGTTGATTTACCCTAGTCTTGAAGGCATGAGAGGTGCGTCACTTCCTCTCAACCGTCTTGGCCCTGTTTACGGGCGGCGAGTACGACTCAGCGGATTCGCAGGATTCGAAAGCGAGCAAACACATGAATCAGCCAGAGCCATGGCAATGGACTGAGCCGCAATGGCGCGGCCACGTCAACAGGATCCGTGCTGGACAGTCCCTTGTTCATCCCGACCCTGCTCAGCGGTGGAAGGATGGAGCGCGGGCGGCAGTGCTTCTGTCGTTCGACTCCGATCACGAAACGCCGTCCCTGAGGGACGGGGAGACCTCGCCCGGACGCATGGCACAGGGCGAATACGGCGCCCGCGTCGCGGTGCCGCGGATCCTCGAACTCCTGCGCCGCTATGAAGCCCCGGCGTCCTTCTACATTCCTGCTGTCTGTGCCTTGTTGCGGCCCGATGAGGTGCCAACGTACGTGGACAACGGCCACGAAGTCGGTGTCCACGGGTGGATACACGAACGCAACACGCTCCTGACCCACGAGCAGGAACTCGATCTGCTTGGCCGGGCCACGGAAGTCCTCCACCGGCAATCGGGCTCACGGCCAACAGGCATCAGGACACCGTCATGGGACTTTTCCGACTCCACCCTGGACGTCATCCAGGAACTGGGTTTCCTGTACGACTCCTCGCTCATGGCAGATGACGAACCCTATGAGCTCGTCGCCGAAGGGTCTCCCACAGGCATCATCGAGGTCCCCGTGGAGTGGATACGCGACGACGCCCCGTACCTCATGATGGACCGCTATTCCGGACTGCGACCGTACATGCCGCCGCGGCAACTCACGCAGATCTGGAAGGACGAGTTCGACGCAGCGTACGCGGCGAACAGCGTCTTCCAGCTCACCCTCCACCCGCACATCATCGGACACCCGTCACGGCTGATTGTGCTGGAGGAGCTCCTCGAACACATCCGTTCCCACGACGGAATCTGGTTCACCACACACGAAGGCCTTGCAACGCACGTTGCCTCCCGACTCACCGCTAGGACAAACTCATGACGCCGCAAGCGAGCACCGCTGTGGAAGCGGTCCACGACACCAAACTCACCGCCAAAGGCCGCAAGGCCATCATCGCCGGCGGCATCGGCAACGCAGTCGAATTCGTCGACTGGGCCGTCTACACCACCTTCTCGTCCGTGTTCGCCCACCACTTCTTCCCCAAGGGTGACCCGGTCGCTGCGCTCCTGGCGACCCTGGCAATTTTCGCCGTCGGGTTCCTCATGCGCCCTGTCGGCGCAGCCGTGATGGGCGCCTACGCGGACCGCCACGGACGCAAGAAGGGCCTCGTCCTGACCATCGGGCTGATGGCCGCCGCAACCCTGGTCATCGGCCTGGCACCTACCTACGAAATGGTTGGCCTGCTTTCCCCGGTCATCCTCGTGGCCTGCCGAGTGGTTCAAGGCTTCTCCGCCGGTGGAGAGTTCGGTTCCTCCTCCGCGTTCCTGGTCGAATCAGCCGCTTCCAAGCGGAGGGCCTTCGCCGGGTCCTGGCAGCAGGTCTCAGTCGGCGCCGGCGTCCTCGTCGCCTCCGGTCTGGGCGCCATCCTGACATCCAGCCTGTCCAAGGAGGCACTGGACAGCTGGGGCTGGCGGGTGGCGTTCATCTTCGCCGCCCTGCTCGGACTCGTCGGGCTGTGGCTGCGCTCCTCAGTGGCTGAAACCGACTCCTTCGTGAAGGCACAGGAACGCAGCAAGACCTCAGGAGAGCCCCGCCGCAATGCTGTGTGGACGATGTTCGTGCAGCACCCCAAGGCAACGCTGCGCGTCTTCGGCATCACGATCGCCGGCACGCTGCTCTACTACATCTGGATCTCCTACATGCCCACTTACGCAGCCCTGGCGACCGGCATCCCGCTCAGCCAGGCGCTGGTCGCGAACTTCCTCGCCATCGGCGTGTTCCTGATCCTCCTGCCCTTCGCGGGAATCCTCTCGGACAAAATTGGCCGGAAACCGACGATGACAGCCTTCGCCGGCGGGTTCCTGCTGTTCTCCTGGCCTGCCTTCACCCTGATGAACGGCAATTTCTGGATGCTCCTGCTGATCGAGCTGATCGGTGTGATCTTCCTCCTCGGCTACTCTGCCAACTGCGCCGCGATCATGGCCGAACAGTTCCCGGCCGAGATCCGGGCCACGGGTATCGGCCTTCCCTACGCGCTGGCCGTGGCCGTCTTCGGAGGCACCGCCCCGTATATCACCACCTGGATGACCACCAACGGCCTAGGGGGACTGGTCTGGCTGTACTGCTCCGCCGCAGCAGCCATCGGCGTCTCCGTCTACCTGACCATGAAGGAAACGAAGGGCAAGGACCTCGATTGAGCCCCCATGCACTCATCACCGGAGCCGCCAGCGGCCTTGGCCGGCAAATCGCGATCCGCTTCGCCGAACGCGGTCACCAGCTGACGCTGATCGATCTGAACAGCGACCTGCTCATCACAGCAGCAGAAGCATGCACAGAGGCAGGGGCCATGGCGGTCCGATCCATCGCCAAAGACATCAGCACCCCCGAAGGGCCCGAAGAAGCGGTTACCGAGGCATGGGAGGCCTCTCCAATTGACGTCCTCATCAACTCCGCCGGCATCTACCCGGCAACACCTTTTCTCTCTCTGAACGCGATCAATTGGGACGCGGTCCTTGACGTGAACACCCGCACGCCCGTTCTCGCCACCGTCGCACTCGCCCGTAAGGCCGTCGAAACCGGACGAGCCGCGAGCATCGTCAACATCTCCTCCGGCGCCGCCCTGCGCGCCCGCCCCGGAGCAGCCCCGTATTCGACGTCCAAGGCAGCCCTGGAAATGGCCACTAAGGCCGCAGCGCTCGAGCTCGGGCTATACGGGATCCGCGTAAACGCCGTGGCGCCCGGCTTCGTCACCGTCAACAGCACGGCCAACCCGGTCACCGAAGAATACGCAGCAGCCGTTTCCGACAATCCGCTGGGCCGCCGGGGAGAACCGGACGACATTGCCCGCGCCGTCGTGTGGCTCGCCGGAGACGAGGCGGCCTGGATCACCGGGGAAACCCTCCGCGTCGACGGAGGCTCCTCGGCAGGGGCGTGGAACCTCCCACTGAACTGGTCCCCGGATGCCACTGCCGGATCCGAAAACAACGTCCACCAAGGAAGCCATGCCGAATAGCCCCTACACAGTAGTCGGCGCCGGAGCGATCGGCGGCACCCTCGCCGCCCACCTCCACGCCCACGGTGTCCCCGTCCAATTGGTAGACGCCGACACCCAACACGTCGAAGCCATCCGGCGAAACGGGATCCAGATCAAAGGCCCCGACGGCACCCTCGTGGCCCGCGTCCCCGCTTTCACGCTCGACGACGCTCCCCTCGAACTGCACCAGGTGCTCCTGGCCGTAAAAGCCCAGGCGACCGACAAAGCGGCGGCCTGGATCGCTCCCCGGCTGGCCAAGGACGGCTACGTCGCATCGATGCAGAACGGATTAAATGAAGCGGTGATCGCCCAGCACGTCGGACCCGAGAGGACCGTGATCGCGTTCGTTGACCTCTTCGCCGACGTCCTCGAGCCTGGCGTGATCAGCGACGGCGGTCCCGGTGCCATGGCGCTGGGCGAGTACGCAGGCGGTGTAAGCGGCCGCGTGCAACAGCTGGCTGATGACCTGCAGCACTGGGGAACCCCGACCGTCACCGACAACGTCGCGGGATTCCTCTGGTCAAAGCTGGGATTCGGGGCGATGCTCTCGGCCAGCGCCTTGGCTGATGCCGACATGGGGGACCTGATCGACAGGCACCGTCCGGCCATGAATGGCCTCGCCGCAGAGGTGTTCGACGTAGCAACCGCCGAGGCAATCACCCTGGAGGCTTTCGACGCCTTCGATCCCGCCGGGTACATCCGGGGCGCGGACACAGCCACCAACGCACGGCTCACCGACGACCTCGTCAAATGGCTGGCGGGGCAAATCAAAAAGCGCTCCGGTATCTGGCGGGACATCGCCGTCCGTCACCGGCCCACCGAGGTCCCGACCCAATACGGTCCCGTTGTCGAAACCGCTGCCAAACACGGCCTTCGCGTGCCGCTGATTCAGGAACTGATCCGCCTCATCAGGGAACTGGAAACAGGGTTCATCAGTATGGACGAGAAGCACCTCACGGCCCTCGATCAGCTGACACTTGCAGCTGATGGCGGCCAAAGCTCCAATGAAATGGCAACCAAATGAGTAATGTCGAAGACCTCACTGCGTGGGTCGCGGACCGGCGTGCAGACATCGTCGCCGACCTGACCGCCTATGTTTTCCAGGAAACCCCCAGCGACGACAAAGCACTGCTTGACAGCGGACTCGCCTGGGTAGAGAACTGGCTTTCGAACCGCCTCGGTGAACCAGACGCCCGGCGTCAGGTCGACGGGGGTCAATTTGGTGACACCCTCGTACTCGACTACGAAACGGACAACGAGTCCGACAGCTGGGTCACCGCCCTCGCCCACTACGACACCGTCTGGCCACGGGGGACACTCGTCGAATGGCAACCACGGCTCGAAGGTGATAGCTTTACCGGCCCAGGCGCCTTCGACATGAAGGGCGGTCTCGTGCAATTTGTGTGGGCGCTCAAAGCATCCAAGGCCTTGGGGCTCTCACGCCCCAACGTGAGGCTGGTGATCAACGGCGACGAGGAAATTGGCAGCCCGGCATCACGGGCGGTTATCGAGGAAGAAGTGCTACGCGGAGACGCCGTTCTAGTGTTCGAACCCAGTGCCAACGGCGCCCTCAAAACATCCCGGAAAGGGGTCGGCATCTTCCAGATCGATGTCCAAGGCCTGGAAGCCCACGCCGGGCTGGACCCGGAATCAGGAGTAAGCGCCATCGATGAAATCGCGCGGGTAATCCTCAAACTGCACCAACAAACAGACCTCGCAAAAGGGACCACAGTCAACGTTGGACTCGTCCAAGGCGGCACACGCACCAACGTCACGGCAGGAAGAGCGACCGCGGAAGTCGACGTAAGGGTCTCCACCCAAGCCGAAGTCCACCGCATCAACACCATCCTCGAGGAACTGAAGCCCTTACACCGGGACGCAAGCCTGACCGTCAGAGGCGGATGGAACCGACCAGTCATGAGTCGCTCCGACCTGACCGCCCAACTCGTAACTGCAGCTAAGGCCGCGGCTACACAGCTAGGCCAAGACTTGGAAGAAACTTCCGCCGGGGGGGCCAGCGACGGCAACTTCGCAGCAGCCCTCGGCCTGCCAGTCCTTGACGGACTCGGCGCCGTCGGAAGCGGAGCCCACGCACGCAACGAATGGATAAGCGTCAGCGAAATGCTGGAACGAACATCACTGACGGCTGCACTTCTAGCCGTTCTAAACGAGACACCGGATCAATGGAGCCCAGGGAGACGGGATGTTGTGCCGTCCTCAGTCGGCCGGAACTGAACCGAAAGCTGCAGCTCTAAAAGGCGAACCAGTGGGCGGCCGATGCGTTCTGCACCGCCGCTGCAATACGGCCAGCGCAAAGCTGCCGACTGCGATGCCCGGTATTTAGTCGTTGACGGGACATTGCACGCACTGGCCGTGGAACTCGTGCTGATGGGGCAGGAGAACCGTCTCCAGCGAACACCATGCAAAACACAGGAGGCAAGTTATGGGAAATTTGTTCCGCCGGCACATTAGGCAGGCAGACGGCGAGCGGGTCGCAGGAGGGCCGGTTCCGGCTCTCCTGCAGCTCGTTAATACCAGCTTCCCCTGGCCCGCTTCCTAACCTCTGCCTTACAGAAAGTACTATCTCTTCCATTCTCGGCAGCATATGTTTTTACCAGGCGGGGCTGTCGAGCTTCCTGCCTTTCGAGTTCACTCCACTGATGCTTTTGGCCTTGGGTGGGTTCTGCTCTTCCTTGGAGCAGCAATCGGATCTGAGACCAAGAACGTGGATCTTGCCGCGGTTGATGAAGGTCATGCTGATGGGGATGCGCTTGCTGGTTGCCTGTCGGTGTTCCTACGCTCACGGCAAGAACGATTCAGAAATAAAGGGAAAGTTACCATGACTGTGATCACTGATGACATGCGGGACATCATCGCCAGTGCGATGCTCTCGTACGCTGCAACGACCTGCCCGGACGGGACTCCGAATCTTTCTCCGAAAGGGTCCGTCCGTGCATACGACGATGATCATCTGATCTTTATGGACATCGCGTCCCCAAACACGATCGCGAATCTTAAGGCCAACCCGAGTATCGAGATTAACTCGGTCGATGTTGTCAAGCGCCGGGGTTACCGGTTCAAGGGCACTGCGGAGATTCTGCAGCCCGGGCATGAAGCCTATGAGTGGTTGAACTTCTGGCTCCTTGATCTCAACGGTCCTGGCTACCCTGCACACCAGACCGTCTTGGTCCGCGTGGATAAGGTCTCAGCTGTAGAGTCGCCGGCCTATACCTTCGGTAGCGCCGAAGAAGAGGAACTCTCCGAGACCTGGTACAGCCGTCACGAGGCCGCGCACAACGCAGCAACACAGGGGTCGGCCGAAGGTGTCTGGAAAAAGCAGTGATCGGTATCCCAACCTCGATGCAGGCCGCCTTCATTCGTCAAACGGGCCCGGCAGAGTCCATTGAGGTGGGCACATTGCCTGTGCCCGAACCCGGGCCTACTGACGTTCTCGTGAAGAACGTCGCATTCGCAGTCAACCATGTAGATACTTTTGTTCGGTCCGGGGCCTATAAGACCCACACACCTTTCCCGTTTGTTGTCGGTCGCGATTTGGTCGGCACTGTCGCTGCCATCGGAACTGGCGTTACGACCTTTCAACCGGGCGATTCGGTCTGGTGCAACAGTCTCGGACATGATGGCCGCCAAGGCTCGTTCGCTGAGTACGCATTGGTCTCCTCCGAGCGCCTTTACCCCCTTCCGGAGACCGTTAACCCGCTAGACGCCGTCGGCGTCCTGCACACTGCAGCAACAGCGCACATCGGGCTGTTCCGTGAGGCCAAGATCAAACCCGGTGAGACCATTTTCGTGGCGGGAGCGGCCGGCGGAGTCGGCAGCGCCGTTGTGCAGATGGCTTCGGCAGCCGGTGCACGAGTCCTTGCCTCGGCATCAGCAAGGGACGTCCAATGGGTCTTGTCTTGCGGCCCCGATGAAGTACTCGACTACCGCGACCCGCAATTATGGACCCGTATTGCCGACGCCGCTCCCGATGGAGTGGACATCTGGTGGGACAACTCCGGCAACCATTACCTGGAGGCGCTCATCCCCTTGCTGAGTAGGGGCGCGCGCGTCATGGTGCTGGCAGGGCTCGGAGCCCAACCGGCGCTGCCTGTGGGTGGCCTATATACGCGTGATGCAAGCCTCCATGGTTTCGCCATCAGTAACGCCTCAACGAGCGATCTGGCCGCAGCTGCGAACATGATCAATCACCTACTGCGAAGCAAGCGTCTGGGCGGCCGAGTCGGCCTTATTCTGCCGCTGAGGGAAACCGCAAAGGCGCATCTAAAAATGGAAGATCAAGCCCCGCCGGGGCGGATCGTGGTAGTCCCATGAGCCGGCCGGCGGAACCTTTGTCCTTTGCAGAAATACATCCTGAGGATCCGCGCGTAGAGTTCGAAATCGCGCCCCTGCTGCGGTCCCTTCGTCCGGATCTTACCCAGGATTCAGCAAAAGCCTTTCTGAGTGAGGCCCACACCCAGGGGTATGTTCTAAGTGTGTGCACAGACTCAGTTAATAGGTGTTGTGCGTTGTCCGGTCACCGTGTTCTGACTACCAGCCGGGGGCGGATTCTCTTTGTCGAGGACCTCGCCGTAGCAGCGGAACAGCGTGAGGCTGGGATAGGGCGTAAGTTCATGGAATACCTTGAGCGGATGGCCGAACTGGAAGGTTGCGTCAAGCTGGAACTTGATACCGGCATGAACAACCATGTGGCACAGCGGTTCTACAAAAGAAACAAGATGGAATGGATAGCAATGCATTTTTCCAAGTCCATACCAATCGGAGCGACCTTAGGTAATTCCTAGAATTCCTTTGGTTTCGTGCCAGCACTCAATACCCAGTTCGGCTAGCGGAACAGCAAATGAAACGGCCCGTGTTATTTCACCCGAGAGATCGGGTGTCATAAGGCTGCTGTTTCTTTTGATTTGCACTCCGGCATTAGTATTGTGAGTCAGGGAAGCCTGACTTGCTTCGCTGAACACCTTGGGGCGGGATGGACTTGGCCGGACCAGGTGGCGTGATGAACAGATGATGATCCGGGGGCAATTCCGGTCACAAAAATGCCCGCCCGTGCTACCCACAGGCGGGCGTTTCTGCTTCCCGCAGCATCTAAGCAGCTACAGGAGGTTTGTTCCGATGTCTTTTCCGATCCTGCGCAGCAGAGAAGCGGAAAGTTCGGGGTCTTTGGAGGAGTCGCGGTCTGTGTATTCGGCCAAGGTGTAAACCCGGGTCAGGGCCATTTCAGACCATCGTTCCTTGGGGAGCAGTGACCGGCCAGCCACAGCGATGATGGGCCGTGGGCCGGACCGTCTGGCGACGGCTGCGGGCAGTTTACCGGCGAGGGTTTGTTCGTCGATGCTGCCTTCGCCGGTAATGACGACGTCGCAGTTGTCTTTGCGGGTGTTGAAGTCCAGCAGGTCCAGGAAGTAGTCCGCGCCTGAGACCTGTTTCGCTCCGAGTAGCAGGCAGGCGTAGCCGAGTCCGCCTGCGCTTCCGGCGCCTTCGTGCTCTGCCAGGACAGCGGCATCGGTGAATCCGGCTTCGGCCAGTTTGGATACGAAGTGGTTCAGTCCGGCGTCGAGGCTAACAACGTCGTGGGTCTCCGCGCCCTTCTGAGGGCCAAACACGGCAGGAGCGCCGTTGGGACCGAGCAGTGGGTTGTGAACATCGCTGGCCACGATCAGTTCTGTGCCGGCAAGGTCCGGCAGTGCTGTGTGGTGGATGGAGCGGATCTGGCTGAGGTCCCTTCCGCTGCCGGCGAGTTCTTCCCCCGCGGCGTCCAGAAAGCGGTAGCCCAGGGCGGCGAGCATTCCCATTCCGCCGTCGGTGCTGGAGCTTCCGCCCAGAGCCATGACGATCCTTGCGGGGCGAAGGTCAAGTGCGAAGAGGATGGCCTCACCGAATCCCCGGCTCGATGCGCCCAGCGGCTCCAACTGGCCATTCGGAAGAAGTGCCAGGCCGCAGGTGTTGGCGACTTCGATCACCGCGGTTTCGCCGTCGAAAGCGATGCTGGCTTCAACTGCCAGGCCAGTGGGGCCGGCGACGGTGGCGCTGTGGCGCGTGAAGCCAGCGGCGACGGCGGCGTCTACGCTGCCGTCACCTCCATCCGCGAGGGGCAGGAGCTCGCACTGGACCGCCCCGGCCGTTCCAGGCGCATCGGCAGCGGAGCGAAGCCCCGCTGCCAGGGCCTGTGCGACCTCATTGGCGGTGAGGCTGCCCTTGAACTTGTCGGGGGCGATGAGGGTCCTCACGGTTTTCAGGGCGGTAGTGCTGGTCATGTCAGACTTTTTCCGAGTAGGCGGGACGGGGGTCAGCAGATGCTGCTACAACGTCGACAGCGTGCTTAGGGGCCGCGTCCGCTGATTCATGCTGCTTGGGAGAGTGGTGGCCATATTCGACGAGGTCGTCATCGATGTCTGTAACGTCAGCGACATGGGCGGGGTCTTCGTTCGGCATCGGTTCGACGGCTTCGCCGGCGAAGACGAGGCGCACACGGTCGGCGTCGAGGGTGCGGTCCCACCAGGCGATGAACAGGGTGGCCACGGCGTTGCCCGTGAAGTTGACCAGGGCCCGGCATTCGGACATGAACTTGTCAATGCCGAAGATCAGCATGATTCCGGCGGCGGGGATGGTGCCGATGGTGGCCAGGGTGGCGGTGAGGGCGATGAAGCCGCCGCCGGCGACTCCTGCCGCACCCTTGGAGGTCAGGAGCATGACTGCGAGCAGGCCCAGCTGCTGGCCAATGCTCAGGTGGGTGTTGGTGGCCTGGGCAATGTAGAGGGCGGCCAGGGACAGGTAGATGGCAGCGCCGTCCAGGTTGAAGCTGTAGCCGGTGGGAACGACCAGGCCGACCGTTTCCTTCTTGACACCGGCATTCTCAAGCTTACGCATCAGGCCGGGAAGGGCGGGCTCGGCCGTGGAGGTGCCCAGGATAAGCATGTACTCCTCCTTGAGGTGCCGGATCATGCTGAAGATGTTCAGCTTCAGGAACGCCATGACCGAACCGAGGACCACCACGACGAATAGGATGGACGTGGCGTAGAACAGGGCGATCAGGCCGCCCATGCTGGTCAGGGACGAGACGCCGTACTTGCCTACCGCGAAGGCCATGGCCCCGAAGGCTCCCAGGGGCGCGGCCTTCATGATGAAGCCGAGGATCTTGAACATGACCGCGGTGAGGCGCTGCACTCCGTCAAGGACCGGGGCGCCGACCTTGCCCATGGCGTTCAGGGCGATCCCAAAGACAACGGCGAGGAAGATGATTTGCAGGATGTCGCCAACCACGAAGGGCTGGACCACGCTGGTGGGGATGATGTTGGTGATGAACTGCCACCATTCCTGGTGGGCTCCGGCGTCGATCAGTTTGGCAGCCGAGTCGGATGTCTTGATGCTGCCGGGGTCGGCGTTGACGCCTTCGCCGAGGCGGAAGACGTTGATGGCCACCAGGCCGAATGCCAGGGCGCAGATGGTGCCGATCTGGAAGTACGTCAGGGCCTTGAGCCCGGTCATGCCCACCTTCTTCAGGTCCGCGACGCTGGCGATGCCGCCGACGATCGTGAGGAACACGATGGGGCCGATGAGCATCTTCATCGCGTTCACGAAGGTGGTGCCGATTGGCTCCATGGCAATGCCGGTGGCCGGCGCCAGCCAGCCGACGAGGATACCGATGACGATCGCGGTCAGTACCCAGAAGTAGAGCTGGCGGTACCAGCGGGGTTTGTTGGCCGGAGTCGCTTTACCGGCGGTCGTGATGTGGTCCATGATTCCTACCTCATTGTGGAATGTCGCTGGAGGATGTTCTGAAAGAAAGGTGGTGCGGGGCGGGCAGCGGTATGGCTCCACTACCCGCCCCGTGCTTGACGTCGGCAACCGGGACGGCGGCGCCGGGACTGCTTGCTTAGACGGCTGCCGGAGCGAGCGTGAGGGCCTTGATGATCGCTTCGGTGACGTCCTCGGTGTTGGCGTCGCCTCCCACGTCGCGGGTCAGGTGGCCGGCTCCGGTGGCCGCTTCGATGGCGGCTTCCACCTGGCGGGCTTCCGCGTGCAGGCCGAAGTGGTCCAGCATCAGGGCGGCGCTGGCGATTGCGCCGATCGGGTTGCTGATGCCCTGGCCGGCGATGTCCGGGGCGGAGCCGTGGACGGGTTCGAACATTGACGGGAAGCGGCGCTCCGGGTTCAGGTTGGCGCTGGCTGCCAGGCCCAGGCTGCCGGCCAGCGCCGAGCCGAGGTCGGAGAGGATGTCGGCGTTGAGGTTGGAGGCGACGACTACGGAGAGGTCCTCGGGCTTGAGGATGAACTTGGCGCTCATCGCGTCCACCAGGACGCTTTCGGTCTGGACGTCCGGGTAGTCCTTGGCGACGCGGTTGAAGACTTCGTCCCACAGGACCATGCCGTACTGCTGGGCGTTGGATTTGGTGACGGAGGAGACCTTCTTGACCGTGCGGGTGCGGGCCAGGTCGAAGGCGAAGCGCATGATGCGTTCGCAGCCCTTTTCGGTGAACAGTGCGGTCTGCAGGGCTACTTCGTTGCCGGGGCCGCGGCCGCTGAGGTTGCGGCCGCCGAGGCCGGCGTATTCGCCTTCGCTGTTTTCGCGGACAACGACCCAGTCGAGTTCGGTGGTGTCGGCCTTGCGGAGCGGGGACTGGACACCGGGGAGGAACTTCACCGGGCGGATGTTGGCCCACTGGTCGAAGTTCTGGGTGATGTTCAGGCGCAGGCCCCAGAGGCTGATGTGGTCGGGAACGTTTTCCCAGCCGACGGCGCCGAAGTAGATGGCGTCGAAGTCCTTGAGGGCGTCCAGGCCCTTGGGGTCCATCATCTGGCCGGTCCTGGCGTAGTACTCGCTGCCCCAAGGGAACTCGGTCCAGTCGAACGCAAATTTTCCGTTCGAGTTTCCAGCCAGGGCGTCCAGGACGCGGCGACCGGCGGCTACGACTTCCTTGCCCACGCCGTCGGCGGGGATTGCGGCGATGCTGAATTGCTGAGTGGCGCTCATGTCTGGTGGCTCCTCGTTGAGTGGTAATTGCCAGCGTGTTCCTGTTACGGCGGTCACACTGTTTTCTTCCTCTTCAAGTAGACGGGCGGGGGCCGGCCGGCGTCCAAGACCAAGATCCAATGCGCTAAATAGGTAAGTCCTATTAGTTTGAGTGATGCGCTTGCGGCCCATCAGCGGCGATGTGCAGTTGTGCGACCTCGAGGAACGCGCGGGCGGCTGGCGTCAGGTCTTCCTTCCTGCTCAGGATGGCCACGTCCAGATGCGAAACCGGATTGATCAGCAATGTCCGCAGTCCCGATCGGTGCGCCAGGGGCACCCAGGAGGACGGCATGACGGCGTGCCCCACTCCCGCCAGAACGAGCGGCAGGATGGATGTGCGGTGGGCGACTTCGACAACGATCTCCGCATTGACCCCGTGTGCCAGTGCGTCGTCGACCAGCCAGCGCATCAGAGACCCGCGCTGGCTGGCGATCAATCGGTGACCGCCCAGATCTTCTCTTTCTATCGACTTTCCCGGGCGGAAAGTGTCAGCGTGGGGATTGACGATGAGAATCAGGGGCTGGCGTTCCAACTCAAGAACCTGAACGCCCGGTACACGCACAGGCCTGGGGGAGCCGGCCAACCCGATTTCGGTGCTGCCCGTGCGGACCGACTCGATAACTTCTTCCGGGGTGAAGGCAGCGCTGACATTCAGCCGGACGGCGGGGTGAAGGCGGGTAAAACCGGCAATCATCGACGTCAGCGGTTCGATGCCGGGGGAGGGCATGGTGATGATGTCCAGACGTCCGCTCCGGATACCGCGAAGAGCCTGCACTGCCGACTGCGCCGCGTCGAGATCGCGCATGACGAGCCTGGCAGGTCCCACCAGTTCCTTGCCCGCTTCGCTAAGAACGGCCCGGCGGCCGATGCGGTGAAACAGCGGCACCCCCAGGTCCTTTTCCAAGCTCGCAATGGTTTGCGACAGGGAGGGCTGGGCGATCAGCAGATGCTCAGCCGCACGGTTAAACCCGTCATGGTCCACCACGGCCAAGAAGTACTTCAACTTACGGGTATCCAAGTGCTTCCTTTTCCTGCTTTCCAATACAGTTACCCACCAGACACGCCCAGGACATGCGGGATTCCAATAGGCTGTATCTATCAAACATATTGCTTCCAGCTCTTGGACGCCTACCGGAAGCAGCGGCTCTAATGGGAACGATAGAGCATTGGCTCGGAAAGACGTCTGGGCAGGCCAGAAGGTCAAGTCTTGTAATCGGCGAAGGCTACGGCACATGTACATCTCGAATCCGCGCACCTATCCCATTCCCCCCGGTTCCCTTCGCAGAGAAGTGGCCACCTGGGATCAGCTGAGCAACGGGGACACCATCGTGCTGCTGACGTCGGATAGGCGGAATCCGCGGATTGTGGGACGCGTCGACGAAATCTCCGAAGACGGCCGCTACCTGTGGCTCATCCAAGACAACGGCGCCGAGCGCCGTCTGTTCCACCGGATAGAGGGATACACCACTTTTCTGGACTCCGCAATCTAAACGGGGTGTGGCGGGCCGTCACGCGCCCAGCCCGGGCCGCTGGCCGATCTTTGTACCGGGTGAGAGTTCGGGCTGAGGCGGAGAGTACGTCCTCGAGATGGCAGCAAGAACGGCTATTCTCCCGGCGCTGGCACGCGGTACCGCAACACGTACCCGAAGGACGGGGCCGGCGCCGGGCTTTCCTCGCTTGGTCAGGGGTCATCGCCGGGCAACCGAGTACCGGAATAGGCGCTGCATTATTCGCCCGCGAAGCGCCCTGCTACGGCCAGAGTTGCTCGACGCTTACGACAGCGTGGACTGCCGCACGTACTGGTACACGGTCTCGCGGCTGATGCCGTAATCACTGGCCAGAACGGTTTTCGGAACGCCGGCGAGGGAACGCTGGACTAGCTCGGCAGCGCGTTCCGGGGTGACGATATTTTCCCGTCCCTGATAAGCGCCGCGCTGTTGGTCAAGGCGATCCCTTCGCGCTGGCGTTCCCTGAGGAGGGCCCGCTCGAATTCGGCGAAGGCACCCCTGACTGAGAGCATGAGGTTGGCCATGGGGGAGTCTTCGCCGACGAAGAACAGGTTTTCATTGACGAACCCACGCGCACGCTTCTGCGGGACCGGCCCTGCACCAAAGACCACCGCGTTCGCGCCCGCCATGGCGCAGGCACAGGGGGTGAACGTGGCCGCGCTGTATGTGAACGGCCTGGTACTTGAGTGCCCGTGACGCCACGAGCTGGGAGACTGGCACCACAGCGACCGAGGCCAGCTCGTACTCGATGCCACGGGCCATCCGGGTGCAGAACTCCCGCGGCTCCAGGGAAGCACCCCGCGCTCGTCCACGATGTGGTCCTACCGAAACCTCGGCAGTTAAGACCTAACCGTCCGGCGGGCGCCGTCCTTCGCGGCGCGTCAGCCAAAGGCTGACAGCCGTTCCCATCTGTGGCTTGTTCTTCAGGCGGGTTGTGCGTTGGCCGCGGCGATGTGCATTGGGCGATTCGTCTTCACACCGATTCTTCCTTTGATGCAGGCCCAGGCAGGGGTATCTGCGCAGACGGGAGCGGATCTGGCGTCAGCCAACTACATCGGATACCTTCTGGGGGCGCTCATAGGCATTGGCATTCCCAGCGTCTCTCGTTCCCGCCTCGCTGTACGGGCAGCTCTGGTGGTGCTCATTGGTTCCTTGGCGCTAATGCCGGCCACGGATGCCAGCATCTTCTGGTTTGTTCTGCGGCTCGTGGCGGGAGTGTCGAGCTCGATCGTGTTTGTCGTCGCCGTGTCCTCGATGTTGTCAGGCCTTGCAGCCCATACCCGTCATCTGGCCGGCTGGGGATTCGGCGGGGTAGGCGCCGGCATCTTGTTGTCCGGGGTCATGATTGCCGTTGTACGGACTGCGGCGACGTGGCAGATGACGTGGTGGATCAGTGCGGCGGTAACGTGCCTGCTGGCCGCTGCAGCCTGGAACCTTCCCGCCGCGAAGCCTAAGGCCACGGTCTCTTCCTCGACATCGCGGCCACGGACGGGCAAATGGTTCGTCGCGCTGTGGACGAGTTACACCTTGGAGGGCGTTGGTTACATCATCGCCGGAACGTTCCTCGTCGCAGCGGTACAGGTCGGCGGTTCCGCAGCGATCGGATCGCTGGTGTGGATTGTGGTTGGTGCGACCGCGATACCGTCCTGCGTGTTGTGGACACGTCTGGGGCGCAAATGGACGCGTCCGACGTTGTTGTTGGTGTCTTTGGCCGTTCAGGCCGTCAGCATTGCTTTGCCGGCCCTGTTCGGAGGGACCGCGGTCGCACTGGTCGCTGCTGGGCTGTTCGGTGCCACGTTTATGGGTGTGAGTTCGTTGACCCTGGCTATCGGGGACCATCTGCAGACTCCGCGCGCGGTGGGGCTGCTGACGGCCGGCTACAGTGTCGGCCAAATATTCGGCCCGGTCGTGGCTGCCCCGTTGTTGGGCAGCGGTTACAGCAAGGCAATGATTTTGGGCAGCATCCTGGTGTTCGCTGCCGCGGTGGCGGCCGCCCTCATGTGTCGCCGCTTCCCGCACGAGCTGAGTCCACAGCCCGTCCGCTAAAACCCCGCGTGGATCACCGGGAACGCCTGGTCGTTGACCACACACGTTTGTCCTGGATCGCTCATCGGGTTTCACCGAGGGCGATCCAGGACCATCGTCAGCTTCCCGCTTAGGGTGTCCTGTTCCTGCCGATCAGCCGGTTCAGGATGGTGGCAGCCGGTTCGGTTGTGGCGTCGCGGTATCCGGTCCCTGCCCAGATGTTGATCCCTTCGGCATCTCCGGCGGCGGCCGCCGCCTTGCGCATCGGGCTGGTGAGGTGGTGCAGTGCGGGGTAGCCTGCCGGGGCAAGGGTGTGGAACTGGCTGACGAATTCGTTCCGCAGGGCACGGGCCGGCCGTCCGGAGAAAGCGGTCGTCAGTATTGTTTCGGTCCTGATGGGATCGGCCAGGGCGTTCTTGTAGGTTTCGGAGGCGCCGCTTTCGAGGGAACGGAGCAGGACGGTGCCGACGACGGCCGCTTCTGCCCCGGCCGTGAGTACCTCCCGGACTCCGTCATGGGTGGAGATTCCTCCTGCAGCCCACAGGGGAAGGCGGACCTTTGCACGTACGCCGGCCAGGAGTTCCGTGAGCGGAATTTCCTTCACCGGGGTGTGCGGGGTCAATGTGCCGGAGTGGCCGCCGGCTTGGTACGACTGGACGATGAGTCCGTTGACGCCGAGCGCGTGGGCTTGTTCTGCTTCGTCTGGATTGGTGACGGTCTGAAATACCTGGGTGCCGGCCTTTTGCAGGCGCTGCACTGTCTCCGCTGTGGGCAGACCGAAGGTGAAGCTGACCACGGGGACCGGGTCGGCAACAAGGAGCTCGACTTTGTCGTCGAAGTCATCGTCGTCTTCTGTGGGCTCCACGGCGCTTAGGTCCAGTCCGTAGCGGGAAGCCGCTTCAGCGAGAGCTTTTGTGTAGTCGGTGAATGCCTGGCGCTGGACTGGAACGGGGTTGGGCGCAAAGAGATTGACCCCGAACAGTTCTGTCCCTGCCCTTACTTCAGAGATCTGCTGCGAGAGCGCGTCGACGATTTTGTATCCTGCAGCAAGGAACCCGAAGGCTCCTGTTGATGCGGCCGCTGCCACGAGGGCCGGAGTACTGGGTCCGCCGGCCATAGGGGCAGCAATCAGCGGCACCGTGGCTCCCAAGCTGGCCAGAACACCGGTGGCGCGCAGTTCAGTTTTTGGCTCGTCGCTGGAAGCGTCCTTCGTAGTATCGGGGGTACTTGGATTCTTGTTGGACATGGGGTGTCTTTCCTGCCTTCTCGGTGGCGTGGGGACTGCCTTCGCGGGTGACGTGCCGGTATGGCCATCATGGCAGGGTCGTTGCCGTGTTGACCGGTGGTGGAACGGGCTCAGCGGGACGGCCCCATCACCTTGATGGTGCCGCCCCGCTGGGGACAGAGGGAAGTTCCTGATCAGTCGTTTTGCGGGAATCCGAGGTTGAGGCCGCCGTGGCTGGGGTCCAGCCAGCGGGTGGTGACGGCCTTGCCGCGGGTGAAGAAGCCAACGCCCTCGGAACCGTGGGCGTGGGTGTCACCGAACAGGGAATTCTTCCAGCCGCCGAATGAGTAGTAGGCCATGGGTACCGGAACGGGGACGTTGATGCCTACCATTCCCACCTCTACTTCGTTCTCGAAGCGCCGGGCCGCTCCGCCGTCGTTGGTGAAGATGGCGGTGCCGTTGCCGTAAGGGTTGGCGTTGATGGTCGCCAGGGCTTCGTCGTAGCTGTCGACCCGGACCACGGAGAGCACGGGCCCGAAGATTTCGTCCGTGTAGATGGGCATGTCGGTGCTGACGTTATCGAACAGGGTGGGCCCTACGAAGAAGCCCTCGCCTTCGGAGTCCGGGCTGATGTTGCGGCCGTCGACAACGAGTGTGGCGCCTGCTTCTTCTCCGGCGTCAATGTAGCCGGCAACCTTGTCACGGTGCTGGGAGGTGACCAGGGGACCCATGTCGCATCCGCGGGTACCGTCGCCTGTGCGCAGACCGCGGGCCCGTTCAGCGATCTTCTCAACAAGTGGGTCGGCGATATCGCCGACGGCCAGGAGCGCCGAGATGGCCATGCAGCGTTCGCCTGCTGAGCCGAAGCCTGCGTTGATGGCAGCGTCGGCGGCGAGGTCAAGATCGGCGTCGGGCAGCACGATCATGTGGTTCTTTGCCCCGCCCAGGGCCTGGACCCGCTTGCCATTGGCGGTAGCTGTTTCATAGACGTATTTGGCGATCGGGGTGGATCCGACGAAGGAGACGGCCTTGATGTCGGGGTGATGCAGCAGCGCGTCAACTGCGACCTTGTCTCCGTGCAGGACGTTGAAGACGCCGTCCGGCAGGCCGGCTTCTTTCCACAGTTCGGCCACCCAGTTCAGGGCGGTGGGATCCTTTTCGCTGGGCTTGATCACAACGGTGTTGCCGGCAGCGATGGCTATCGGGAAGAACCACATGGGCACCATGGCCGGGAAATTGAACGGGCTGATGACCGCGACGGGCCCCAGGGGTTGCCGGATCGAGTGGATGTCGACCTTGGTGGAGGCGTTTTCGGTGTAGCTGCCCTTGATCAGGTGCGGGATGCCGCAGGCGAACTCCACGACTTCCTGGCCGCGGGTAACCTCGCCCAAGGCATCGTCGAGAACTTTGCCGTGTTCGGCGGTGATGATGGCGGCGAGCTCCTTCTTACGGGAATTCAGTAATTCCCGGAAGGCGAACAGGATCTGCGTGCGCTTTGTCAGCGAGGTGTCCCGCCATGCAGGGAACGCAGCCTTGGCGGACGCGATGGCCGTATTCGCTTCCCCCAGCGTCGCCAGTGCCACCTGCCCGGTTACTTTCCCGGTTGCCGGGTTGGTCACGGGAGCAGTCAGGTCCCCAGCCGGGACGTACTCACCGCCGATCCAGTGCTCAATAGTCTTCACAATGCTCCTTCAGGGCCTCGGCGAAGTAATGCCGTGAGTGCGGCACTCGATGTCCGTAAACGCTAGCCCGCGCCCCAGCTATCGCGCCAACAGTTTGTTCTGATGTGACCCATCAGAAAAGTAGAACGGTCGCCTCACGGGGGCGTCGGCTCCGATCAGCTCCTCCGTTTGCCGGAGCGTTCTCAGTCAGAGATAGCTTGCATCAGAACAAACTGTTGGATTGATGTGATGCGTCCCACTAGCGTCGTCTCAAAAGGTTCAGGCGGTTAGTGGCCTGCCGTTACTAGGGAGGTTTTTGCTTTGCTTTTACAGACTCGCCTGACAGAGGTCTTGGACATCAAACATCCAGTCGTCCTGGCACCCATGGACTACGTTTCGGACGCATCCCTGGCCGCTGCGGTATCAGGGGCCGGGGGCCTTGGCCTGATCGGGGGCGGTTACGGCGACCGTCAATGGCTTATCGACCAGTTCGACCGGGTCGAGCCGGAAACGGTGGGATGCGGGTTCATCACCTGGGCCCTTGGCAAGGAACCGGAGCTTTTGGACATCGCCCTGGAGAGGAAACCCAAAGCCATCTTTCTCTCCTTCGGTGACGCGTCCCCTTACGTTGCGAAGGTTCGCGATGCCGGCGTCCCCCTGATCTGCCAGGTTCACAATGTTGAACAGGCCCGGAAGGCGCTGGAGTTGGGGGTTGACGCGCTGTCGGCCCAGGGCGCCGAGGCCGGCGGCCATGGTCTGGGGACAAGGTCCACGTTCACCCTGGTCCCGGAGGTCGCCGATCTGATCAGTGCCACGGCGCCGGAAACGCTTCTGCTTGCCGCGGGCGGCGTCGGGGATGGCCGCGGTCTCGCCGCAGCTCTGGCTCTCGGAGCGGACGGTGTCCTGGTCGGCACGCGCTTCTACGCCACCCACGAAGCCGCGATTTCCCGCAAAGCCCATGCCACCGCGCTTAGAGCCAGCGGAGACGATACCGTCCGGTCCTCGGTCTACGACCTGGTCCGCGAAAAAGCATGGCCCAAGGAATACAGCGGCAGGGTGCTGCGTAACGACTTCGTCAGCCGCTGGCACGGGCAGGAGCCGGCCCTCAGCCAGACCCTGGGCGGAGCCCAGGAAACCTTCAAAGCCGCCGTCGACAATCAGGACTACACGATCGCCAACCTCATCGTGGGCGAAGTCGTGGGACAAATCAACGAAATACTGCCTGCTGCCGAGGTAGTCGAACAGATGGTCAAGGAGGCAGGACAGCGTCTTATGGCGTGAATGGCAGGTCACCCGAACCGGCATCCCCCAAAAAGCTAAGGACCACTTTGAAACAGACTCCCCAAGCGCCCGGCGAAGCCGTGGCTGCACCTGGCACGCTGCGCAAAATCATCACCGCATCCAGTGTCGGCACCTTGATTGAGTGGTACGACTTCTACATTTACGGCAGCCTGGCAGTGGTCTTCTCTGGAATGTTCTTCCCGGAAGGCAACCCCCTGGCCGCCCTCCTGATCAGCATCGCCGCCTTCGGCACCGGCTTTGTCGTCCGCCCGATCGGCGCGGTCCTATTCGGCCGGATGGGGGACCGGATCGGCCGCAAGAAGACCTTCCTCGCAACCCTCATCCTGATGGGCGGGGCAACAAGCGCCATCGGACTGCTCCCCAGCTTCTCCACCATTGGCCTGTTCGCACCCGTCCTGCTCGTCCTGCTCCGCCTCGTCCAAGGCCTCGCCATCGGAGGGGAGTACGGCGGAGCAGCCATCTATATCGCCGAACACTCGCCGGCGAACAGGCGCGGCACCTACACGAGCGTCCTGCAGACCACCGCGACGGTGGGTCTGCTCCTGTCCATCACCGTGATCGTGCTGTGCCGGCTGGTAATGGGAGAAGAAGCATTCAACGCCTGGGGATGGCGAGTCCCGTTCCTGCTCTCGGCCGTGCTCGTCGTCTTCTCCTTGAAGGTACGCCTGAAAATGCACGAGTCCCCGGTGTTCACGCAGATGCGCGAATCCGGCCGGCTGTCCCAGTCCCCGATCCGGGACACCGTTGCCAACCCTCGCAGCGTTCTTCTTCTGCTGGCCGCCCTGTTCGGAGTAACCGCCGGCCTCGGGGTTGCCTGGTACACCAGCCAGTTCTACACGCTCTACTTCCTCCAAACCGTCCTGAAGGTCGATTTCCTGAGCGCGAACATCTGCGTCGGCGTGGCCTTGGTGCTCGGCACCCCGTTCTTCATCATTTTCGGACGGCTCTCAGACAGCTTCGGCCGCCCTCCCCTCATCCTCGGGGGACTGGCCCTGTCCGCACTGGGGTACGTGCCACTCTTCGCCTGGATCCAATCCGCTGCCCAGGCAAGGGATTACGTTCAGATCGTCGCAGCGATCACCGTACAGATCGTCTTCGTTGCCATGATCTACGGACCCACGGCAGCCTTCCTCGTCGAACTCTTCCCCGCGCAAATCCGCTACACCGGGGTGTCCCTGTCCTACCACCTGGGTACCGGTGTCTTTGGCGGCTTCACACCGCTGATCGCACTCAGCGCATCATCGCAAGGCAATCAGCTGGGCGGACTTCTCTACCCGGTGGTCCTCACTACCTTGACGTTCATCGTCTTCTTTATCGTCCTGCGCAAGGGTGCCCACAGCGAAGTGGCCCGTCGCGCCGGACTGCGGTTCGAAGAACACCCCATCCCGACAAGCCCCGCCGCAGGCGTCATAGACTCAGCCCAGTAGCAAAACCACCGACAGGAAAGGCGGGACATTGTGCCCCTCGTACGAATCGACCTGATCGAACACCGGTCCCCCGAACAGATCCGGAAAGTGGCCGACGCCATACACGAAGCCATCGTGGAAATCCTCGGCATTCCCGAAGGGGACCGCTTCCAGATCCTCACTTCCCACAAGCCCGACGAGATCATCGCTCTCGACGCAGGCTTGGGCTTCGAACGAACCCGGCAGCTGGTGATGATCCACATCTTCACCCAGGCCGGCCGTACCCCCGAGGTGAAACAGCAACTGTTTGCACTCCTGACCGACAAGCTGGGCCAGGTGGGCGTGCCCGCCGAGGATGTTTTCGTCGGCATCACCGAAAACACCGCCGCCGACTGGTCCTTCGGGTTTGGACGTGCCCAGTACATGACCGGTGAACTGGCGGTACCAGCCTCCTAGAGGGGCCAAGGCGGGCCAGCCGAGTCGGTGCAGCTGGGCCGCCATTCGCCATCGCCGCTACAGATGAGCGATGATGGAACAATCAGGGCAGGAGATGTTATGGAAACAACCGATCTGCAGTACTTCCTCGCGGTAGCACGCGCCAAGGGCATGACCCGGGCTTCAGAGGAACTGCGCACAGTCCAGTCCAACATCAGCTCGCGCATCCGCGCCCTTGAAAACGAAGTCGGCGTCCCCCTGTTTTTGCGGCATGCCCGCGGAGTAACGCTCACCAGTGCAGGCGAGAAATTCCTTCCTTATGCCGAAAGGGTCGTGCAACTGATGAGGGAGGGGGTCGACCTCATCGGCGATGTCGAAGACCCCCGGGGCCGGCTGGCCATTGGAGCCATGGAAACAACCGCCGGGTGGCGCCTGCCCGGCCTGCTGGCCGCCTACACCTTTGACTGCCCCCAGGTTGACCTGCTGCTGGAGACCGGACCAACCGACGACCTGGTCCAGGGCGTCCTCGACCACCGCTTGGACGGAGCCTTCGTCGCAGGCCCTGTCGGCCACCCCGAGCTTCAGGAAGCCGTCGTCTTCACCGAAGAACTCGTCCTGGTGACGTCCCGGCACGAGATCAGCCCGGAGAGCGCCCTCGTCAGCGGACAAAAAGTCCTGGTATTCCGCTCCGGCTGCTCCTACCGGGGGCGCCTGCTGACACTCATGGGCTCACAGGGGGTCAACGCCCCCGCCGTGATGGAATTCGGAACACTCGAAGGCATCCTCGGCTGCGTTGCGGCCGGAATGGGCATCACCCTGCTGCCGCGGAAAGTTGTATCCGGCTGGGCTTCCCGTGACCAGGTGGCCATGCACCCGCTTGATGAGGGCATCGCCCGGTCGCAGACCGCGTTCATCCGAAGGACGGACGCAACCCTCTCGCCAGCCATGGCACGCTTCCTGGAGCAGGTCGAAGCGACCTCCAAGTCCGCCGACAGGGAACCCGCCTCCCGCTGATCCTGCCTCGGCAGGCAAACTGCAGCGCCTTCCTGCTGCAGTACTTCATGGCCCCAAACACGCCGCGGCCATTCCTCTGACGAATGAGCGCGCAACCGCACGAGGGCAACAGTGGAACATCCCCAACCGGGGCCCTTCAGCGCCGCCGGTCAGACCGCCTGCACCCAGCAGTGCAGCCCCAACCCCCAAACGGGACAGAACAATGACGCCAACATCTGACACCCCAATAACTATCACCGCATCCAGCCGTTCCGAGCTGGAACAACGACTCGACGACGCGGTGTCCGCCGCCAGGCAACGAGCGATAACGTCCGGACGGGGCGAAGGCATCCTCGTCACCCGGCACGACTACAACGTATTCACGGTCGTTTTGGACAGCACCGTTCCCTTTGGACTGACCATGGAGCAGGAACACTGGCCGCATCCGGCCGCGCAAACAACCCACTGACAAACACTTTTCCCACACTGTGATGTGAGGGAGCGCCCGTGCATGCCATTGTTTGACCGGGGCTTGATGACGCGGTTGTTGTCGCCAGCTGCACAGCCACATAGCTTGCCGCCACACGTGCAGTGCCGGTTCCTGTGCCGCTCCACTGTTCGTAAACATGCCCAAGAGAATCGATGTCCGGGACGCATAGCTGCGCCAAAACAGGCATTTCTCACGGCAATGTGATCCAGCTAACGTCAAATTTGCATCTCTCTTCGGGACCCCTGGCCGTTCTTGCCGGGCATCTCCCATTCCCGCATCAAAGGAGCATCAGTGTTTCGTCTTTTAAGGTCCCGCAAGTCCGCGGCCGTACTCATTGCCGCATCCATCGCTGTCACCAGTGCGGCATGCGCCCCCAGCAACAACAACGCCAACAATTCCGCCGGCGGCGAGAAGGACGTCAACATCATTGTGGTTTCGGGTCCCTTGGACGACCCGTTCTTCAGCGCCTTGAAACGCGGAACCGACGACGCAGCCAAGCAGCTTGGTGTCACCACCCAGTACCTGAGCCCCTCGTCGTCCAAAGAAGGGTCAGGACCCACCTTGGCCAGGCTCATCCGCGATGCCATCAACAAGAAGCCGGACGCCATCGTGGTGGCGAACTTCTTCCCCGATGCGGAGAACCCCGTCATCAAGGAAGCGGCGGATGCAGGCATCCCCGTCATCGTCCACAACACCGGAGCCGATAACTGGCAGGAACTTGGTGCTCTCGCTTACGTAGGCCTGGAGGCCGGCCCGGTCGGCAAGGAAGCCGCCAAGGAAATGGGCGAACGGAATGTCGACAAGGTCCTGTGCGTCAATCCTGTGCCCGGAAACCCTTTCCTGGAACAGGCCTGTGGGGGACTGGAGACCGGCATGAAGGAACAGGGCAAGTCAACGGCCACCATCACCATCCCTTACGCCGACTCGACCAACCCCACAAAAGTCACCCAGGCCATTGAGGGTGCACTGAAAGCGGATCAAAGCATCGGCGGAGTCTTTGTTTTCGGAAGTGCCGTGGCCCAGAACGCCAGGACCGCTTCGGACAATGTGGGTCGCAAGATCACCATCGGTACCGGCGACGTCTCCACACAGGTCCTCAAAGACATCCAGTCCGGCTCCATGGCTTTCGCTCTGGACTCCCAGCCCTACCTCCAGTCCTACTACTCGGTCCAGATGGCAGCGCAGTACGTCCGCTACGGTATCGCCCCCGTGGGCACCATCCTCACCGGGCCCCGCGCCATCACCAAAGACAACGTGGCAGACGTCATCAAGGTCAACGAAGAATCCAAGGGCATCCGTGGAGCGTCGTAGCCGCCTGTTCCCGTCACCGTGCCAGGTGATCAGTGCCCGACCCGTACGAGAGGCATCAAGATGTCCACGCCAGTAAAGACCACACCACAGACCGCTAAGCCCACCGAAGGCGGTGCCGGTCCCCGTCCGCGCACCCTTGCCGGCCGGACACTTCGACGCCCTGAGTTCGGGGCCCTGGTCGGCGCCGTCGCCGTCTATGCCTTCTTCATGGTCACCGCTTCCGGCGCCGGGTTCGTTTCCCTGGAGGGCACCGCCAGCTGGCTTGATACAGCCGCGGAACTGGGCATCATCGCCGCTCCTGTCGCGTTGCTGCTCATCGCCGGCGAATTCGACCTCTCGATCGGCTCCACCATCGGGGCCGCATCAATGATCGTGGCCATCAGCAGCGGCACCTACGGTTTTCCCCAGTGGATCTCCATTGTCCTGGCCCTGGCGTTCAGCCTCCTCGTCGGCCTGGTCAACGGGATTGTGACGACCCGGACCAAGCTCCCGTCGTTCATCGTGACGCTGGGCACCCAGCTGGTCATCGGCGGCGCCGCACTGGGCTTCTCGAGAGCCTTGTCCGGAACGACTGCCGTGTCCCTGGGACCTGACCCGGTCATGCAGGCCTTGTTCGCATCAAAAATCGGGCCGTTCCAGTCATCCCTGCTGTGGTGGATCGGGATCACCGTCGTGGCAGCCTGGATCCTGACCAGGACCCGCTTCGGGAACTGGGTCTATGCAACCGGCGGGTCGCTGGAGGTCGCCAGTGAAGCCGGCGTCCCGGTGGCACGGATCAAAATCATCCTCTTCATGGGGACCTCCTTCGGCGCCGCCCTGGTCGGCATCATGCAGACGATTGCGTTCAACGGCGGAGACGTCACCCGCGGAAGGGCCTTCGTTTTCGACGCGGTCATCGCCGCCGTCATCGGCGGTGTCCTGCTGCAAGGCGGCTACGGCTCCATGCTCGGAGTGCTGTTAGGCGTCGCCACGTACGGCATCGTCAACATCGGCATCTTCTATACGGGATGGAACACCGACTACGCGCAGTTGTTCCTCGGCGCCCTGCTCCTGGTCGCCGTCATTGCGAACAACTATTTCCGCAAACTAGCCCTGACAAGCAGGTGACCTGATGACATTGAACCCCACCGGGCCCGTGACAGCCACGGATGCCCCCCTGATCGAACTGCGTGGCGTCACCAAACGCTTCACCGGCGTCACCGCAGTGGCAGATGTATCGCTGGCCGTCCGGCCAGGACAGGTGCTGTGCCTGCTCGGCCACAACGGAGCCGGAAAGTCCACACTGATCAAAATCCTCTCCGGCGTCTACACCCCGACCGAGGGCGAGATGCTGATTGACGGGACACCAGTCACGCTCGAAAGCCCCCGCGATGCCCTGGGCCGCGGAATAGCAACCGTCCATCAAGGAGCAGGAACCATTCCGTTGATGAGCGTGGCCCGCAATTTCTTCCTCGGCGCCGAACCCACGAAGGGATGGGGCCCGTTCCGCCGCATGGACAACGGGAAAGCCTCACAAATTGCCCTGCAGGAAATCGCAGCACTGGGAATCCGGCGGGTGGCCGACGCAGACCAGCTCGTGGGCACCATGTCAGGCGGGGAACGCCAGGCCCTGGTCATCGCCAGGGCAATGCATTTCGGGGCCAACGTCCTGATCCTCGACGAACCAACCTCCGCCTTGGGCGTTCGGGAATCGGAAACGGTCCTCAAAGCCATCGAGTCCGCCCGGGCCCGCGGAGTGGGCGTCGTCCTGATCACGCACCAGGCGCACCATGCTTTGCGGGTCGGGGACCATTTCGCTGTCATCGCCCATGGCAAGCAGGTAGCCTCCTTCGCCCGGGGCGAAAAAGACGCTGCGGAAGTGATCGACCTCATGGCCGGCGGCGCCAGCATGCAGCAACTGGAAGTTGAGCAACAAGCCTGACAAGCCCCGCAAGCAGTGGGGTTTAGAACCTCCGAAGGGATAACGAACAGGCACATCAGGGCCGGCCATCCGGCCCTGGTGTGCCTGACCCTATTAAGCCGGCCGAGGGACCGCTGCCGGTGTCAGCTACAGGCCTTCCTGTGCACCGACGGCAACCCCAATGGAGACAAATTTACGGACCAAGGCACTACACTTTCGGGGCTGAATGGCCAGCCACACCGGTACGTCGGGAGCCCCGCTCAGGCGGGCGAACTCCAGGTCGGGGTGCTGGGTGGAGCGGGCGGCAGATCGGGGCAGGGCGCCAACCCCTCTGCCGGTGGCTACCAGGTGGAGCCACTCGTCAAAGTTCTCGCACAAGACGAGGCGTTGCGGACTGTCTTCAGGCGGCCACAGCTCAGGCTGGGTCGTGCCGTTGACGGTGTTGATGACGAGGGGATGACGCGCGAGTTCCTGCCAACTGGTGCCCTGCCTCAGGGCGAATCCTGATCCGGCAGCAAATACTGCCACTCGTTCCTCGCTGAAGAGCAATGCGTGCTCCAGATCATCGTCTTTAAGCCTCGTCCGGGTGACAGCGACATCAAGCTCGCCCCGCTCCAAATGGGGCCCGACGTCGTCACGGCGCAGGAGCCTGGTAGCTACCCCCGTCGCCCTCTCAAACTCACTGACCGCCTGGGTCGCCCACGGGACAGGGAGGACCCATTGGAAGCCGACCCGGAGCTCCTGCTCGCCGCGCATCGACTGCACGGTGCGGTCAAGATCACCCAGAATCGCGAGGACCTTCTCGTAAAACTCCGCGCCGGCAACCGTCAGCTCCACGGAGCGTGAATTGCGCTGCAGAAGCTGGGTGCCGGTCGCAACCTCCAGCTGCTGGACCGCCCTGGTCAGAGCCGGCTGAGTGATGAGCAGGCTTCTGCTTGCGGCGGTGTAGGAATGCGCTCTGGCGACTGCAGCAAACGCCCTAAGATGACGAAGTTCAACGTCCATGTCCACATCTTTCATCTCGGTAGCCGCCTGGTGGTCCAGCCTTCGCAGGTTGCCGCACGGATTCCGCGGCCCTCGCCGGCACCGCATGCTCCCACCGGTCCGAGGTATAGGGGCACGGATGTTGCAGCCGCCGTGCCGTCGCCGGCCCGGGGGATTGGTTGAAGTTGAAGTCCAGCAGACCCGGCGCTGCCTCGATGTGGAGTTTCTGTTGAGGCGCCCGTGCCTGATCAGATCGTGCCGTGGCCCTTACTCCGGGATTGAAGCCGGTCACGGGACGGAGGCCGGGTAGGTGTCGGTGCCCGGACGTGCGATGTTCCAACGTACGGCTGCGGCAGCGGCCGTATCTGGGCAGAACTGTGGGCACCCCGAGATTCGCTGTGCGGAGTGTTCGACCCACCTCCATACCTGGCGTTCGGGTTTGAGCCTGCCGCGGTAGGTGCCCATCGCAATGCAGCGGGGCGCTGGAGTCGTTTCCCAGTCCTGATAGATGGCGCTGTACAGGACGAAGCCCTCCTCGAAATGAACACTCAGGTTGGTCACGGTCTGCCGCCTCGAGACTGAGCCAACGCTGAACCAGGAGATGATGGGCGCCCCGCCGGGCCGACTGCCGGTACATGCGAGGCACCCCTCCAGGCGGACGGTGACCCCTTTCATCAGCCCGTCCAGATACTGGTCGTCCCGGGAGACGACGGCGTGGGCAAAGGCCGCCAGGAGGTTCTCGAGGTAGTGCCGGAGCGCCGGAAGGGAGGTCTTGAACTCCATATCCGCCCTCGCCGCATTCAGTACCGAACCGCCATGGTCCCCAGTTCCAAGTTGTCCGTCCATTAGTTCCTCTCCCGACCGTGCGTGGATTCGAGAGTGGAGTTAAGCGGATGCTTCGGCAATGAGAGCCTCAAGGCGCGCCATCGCATGCCTCAAATCGGCTGCCTGGCTCTTTAACCGGGTGCGCTGTTGAGAGAGTTCCTGCAGTGTTCCGCCGCACGCCGGGATTTTCTCGGGTGCATCCTGAGTGGAGCACGTGAGGATTCGTCCGATCGCCGCCGTGCCCAGTCCTGTGGCCAGCAGGGCACGGATTCTTGCTACCTTCGGCACGTCCGATTCGAGGAAAACCCGATACCCGGCCTTGTCACGCCTCGGCTGCAGAAGGCCCTGATCCTCGTAGTACCGGATCTGACGTCGGGTGACACCGGCCTGCGCTGCCAGGTCTCCGATTTTCATACTTTTTCCCTTTCTCTGCTTGACCTTGACACTGGCGTGAACCCTTAGGTTCGGAGCATGAACAACATCACCATCATCGGAGCAGGACCTGGAATCGGCGCTGCTGTGGCCCGTCGATTCGCACGTGAGAACTTTTCTGTGGCTTTGATCGCCCGGAAACAGAAGACCCTGGACCCGATCATTGCCGAGCTCTCCTCAACAGGGTGCGAGGTTGTCGGGGAGCTTGCCGACGCCGGCGACGAACAACAACTCACACGCGCCATCGCCCGCATTGAGCAGCAGCACGGCATCCCCGACGTCCTGGTATACAACGCGGCAGTCGTTCGGATGGACGAACCCGGCGAGCTTGACCGCAAGGAGCTGCTCTCCACCTGGGAGACGAATGTCCTGGGTGGGATGACCGCGGCGGTCCTTCTCGGCGAAAAGATGGCATCCACCGGGGGCACCCTAGTTTTCACCGGCGGCATGCCCATGCCCTCACCCATGCTGACCAGCCTCTCGTTAGGCAAAGCAGCTCTTCGATCTTTGGCCGGATTGCTGGGGAACGAACTGGGCCCAAAGGGTCTGCATGTGGCCACCGTGACTGTTTCCGGAGGGCCCGTTGCCCCCGGCGGACCATGGGATCCGGATGAGATCGCGGAGCATTACTGGCGGTTGCACCAGCAGGAACCTGCTGAGTGGGAGTACGACGTAACTCACTAACAAGCCTTTCAAGCTTGGCGGGGTCAGTTGCAACGATGTTTGCAGCTGCAGCACTGCTGCCGTGCATTTCATGTTGCTGACCCCGCCAATCGGTACCTTGTTGGAACTGCGGCATCTAACCTGGGCTCCTTTGATTGCGGCTCGTGCCGAACGGGTCAGCAGATGGTTTCCTGTGAGGACTACTGCGGCGAGGTATCCAGCAATCCCACTGGGCTTCCGGACGGAGGGGCAGAGCTCTGCTGCCAGCGCCCCAGCGAACCTAAGGATTCCAAGCTCGAACCTTCGGGACAGCCTTTTGGCGCCCGCGGTCAGGCCAGGGACTGGAGCGCGTTTGAAAGCAGCCTTCCTGTTCCATCCTGCAGGGCGGTGTTGGCACGGAGGAGTTCCTGGGTGGTTGCCGCCTGCCAGTCCCGTGCTGATGGCAGCAGGCGGGTCATGGACGGGGACATGTGCACATGCCCCCGCCCCAGGTAAAGCCGGGTTTCCACTCCTGCGGTGCGCAGCCGAGCGGCGTATTGCTCCCCATCAATCCGCAGCACGTCGTACTCTGCCACGGCAATGTATGTCGGCGGCAGTCCCTGCAAATCTGTGGCCAGGAGAGGGGAAGCGAGCGGATCGTTCGGATCGCCCGCATTCAGGTACATCGCACTAAAGGTATGCACATCCGATAGGGACAGCGGCAGTTCATCGCCCTGTTCGCGGGGAATGGTATGGGACAGGTCAAGCACAGGGACTTCCAAAATCTGGTGGCTGACATCATTGCGCCCTTCATCGCGCAGGGCGAGCGTCGCCGCAGCAACGATGTTTGCCCCCGAGGATTGGCCCCCTACCGTAATCGCTCCAGCCAGCGCCCCAAGTTCCGTAGAGTGATCAGCTACCCAGTCGATGGCGGCAAGCAAATCATGGACCGGCGCCGGGTAAGGGTGTTCCGGAGCCTTCCGGTAGTCCACATTCACAACGATGCAGTTCCCCTGCACGGCCCGGTTCCGGCTTACAGCTTCTGAATCGCGGGAGAACGCGCTGCCAATCGTCCAGCCGCCGCCATGAAGAAACAAATGCACAGGATGGGGGCCTTCGGTTGCCGGCCAATAGACGATGGCGCTGAACATTTCATTACCCGAACCGATCTGCACGACTTTACGCTTAGATACGGTTGGACCGGGAAGAGTGAACTTCTCGAAACCTTCATCAGTTGCCCTTGCCACCGATTTCCTGAACAGCTGGGGATCGTCAATGGTGACTGGAAGGTGGGTCCAGGACGGGCGCAGGTGGATTAGTGCCGGATCAATGGGCACGGGGATTCCTTATTTGTGGAGTAGGGAAGCGAGCGATCAACGCACGCTGCGGACGGGCAGGATGGCAATACCGCCGGCGATCGCGACAGCCCCGGCGACAAGGAACAGCACTGAATATGAACTGCCACTGAGGATGAGAATGAAGGGTGCGATCGCCGGTGCCACAGCGTTCGCGAGCGTGCTGGACATGTTGAACACGGCCATGTCCTTGCCGGCGTTTTCCTTGTCGGGAAGGACATCGGTGACAAGAGCAAGGTCAACTGCGAGGAATGCACCGTAGCCAATGCCGGCGATGCCCATCGCGAAAAGGAATCCATTGAAGCCGGTCACCAAGGAGGCGATGATCAGGGCGATGCCGTAAATAGCTGCCGAGGTGAGGACAAACGCCTTCCGGCGGCGGAGGAAGTCGGACAGCTTGCCGCCAACCATGCTGGTGACAATTGTCGTGGTCGACAGCGCAAGAGTGGCAAAGAAGATTTGCTGGGGAACTTCCTCGGGTCGGGAACCGAGGTGATTGAGCAAATAGAATGCCTGGTAGGTGGTCAGGAAACCGAATGCGATGACAAAGAGCAACCGGCTGAACCAAGCCCATGCAAAATCCGGGTGCCGACGGGGATTTACCCAAAATGATGAGGCGATTTCCCGTATTGAAAGTTGCGGCTTCGGCGCTTCTTTGGACAGACGGCGATCCTGGACCAGTGAGATGAAGACGATAACGGCGAGGGCGGCGATGATTGGCGGCAGCAGGAACATCAGCAACATGCTGGAGGCAACCAGCTGGATCACGAAGGTTCCGCCGATCATTGCCACGGGCAGCGTCAGACCAACAAGGCCTGAAACAACCCCGCGTTGTTCAACCGGGACACGGTCCGAGATGACAGCCAAAAGCGGCGTGCCAATGAAGTTCGCCGCCACGCCGTAAAAACCATAGGCCACCAGCAGTACGGGAACAGTGGGCGCCAGAGCCATGACAATACCAAGAACGATGACGCTGGCTGCTCCAACTAAGAGGTACGGACGGCGCATACCAATCCTTGCCGTAGTTCTGTCGCTTAGCCGGCCCACAACTGGCATGACGACCAGGGGAAACACTACCCCGATGCCGGCTATGAGGCTTAAGGCACCGGCTGCGGCATCGGGCGCCACCAGACTTTGCACCTTGAGTGCAAGGGTCACGACTCCGGGCATCAAGCATGCAATCCAGAAGCCTGCGTAGGCAAAGGCGAACGCAAAGATAAAGCGCATGCTCACCCTGGGCAGATGGGGGTCACTGGGTGGAGCCAGGAGTACAGGAGCGGCGCCTGCTCCTGTCGCCTCCGCCGCTGCAGAGGAAGGATTGAGGATGTTCATGGGGAGGCTATCCGATCTTCATTGATCCGAACTTATACGTATAAGTTATAGTCGGAGATGTAGTAATAGAGTTTTGGCGATGCTACTTATTCGCTTAAGTGGCTGAGATCACGATACGCAAAGTGTGATGGCTTCGCAAGAGCCTTAGGTCGAGTTTCGCTTGATGACGTCGAGCGTGGAGCCCTCAGGGTGCGGCGGCGGCGGGTTGTTGGCCAAGGCCGCTTGGACAGTTTCTGCCAGGTGTCGGGCCATGCGATGCGGGTTCTGCCAAACAGATGACAGGGGGGGGTCCATGAACCGGGACATCGGTTGGTCATCAACGCCGATGACCGCTAGGGACACCGGAACTTCAACGCCTTGGGACCGTGCGGTTGCAAGGAGTGCCGCGGCGACCTCGTCGTTGAAGGCCGCGACGGCAGTAATGTTGCCTCGGCGTCGTATCGCCTCAGAGAACCACCCGCCGGGCGCATTGATGTCCATCCGCCAATCGGCCGGTTCGTCAAGGCCCAGCCTCGAGCATTCTTCAGCAGCGCCAAGCTTTCTGAGGTCATTGAAGGGCTGCAAGGCCGCCTCCGGTGTGCTGGCGTACGCCAGGTGGCGGTGTCCTTGTGCGTAGAGATGTTGGACCTGGACGGCGCCGATCGCCTGCTGTGAAAAGTGTGCGCCCTTTGCCGCAGCACTTGTGAAGACAAGACGATCGACCGCAACTGTCCCTGCCAAACGCATGGCGTCCTCATCCTCGGCGTCAAGATCTCCGAACTTCAACACCGCGGCTGGTGACACTGTTCGCCAGCTACGCGACGGGTCGGCTCCTTCTCGCTCGATAATCAGGCGCAACCCCTGGCGGGACAGTTCAGTGGCTAAAGCGTCCGTAAGTTGTGCCACGGCGAGACTGGGTGGCCAGTCCGGAAGTATCAGGAGGACGACGTCGTTCCGGCCAAGGCGGAGGGCACGGGCGGCCGAAGAGGGTGCGTAGTCCAGTTCCCGCACTGCTTCCAGAACGCGCTCACGCGTCGCCGACGTGATGGTCTGATTGGGCGCGTCATTGAGGACGTAGCTTACGGTGGCAACCGAAACCCCGGCCCGCTCCGCCACCATGGACGCCGTAACCCTCTGCCGCTTTACGCCTGCCCTGTTTGCCATTTAACAAACAGTAGCCGATATTCTAAGAGAAATCGCTGATACGTTTAAGTGAGGATCTTTCCCATGATGGCTACAGACATTGAGTACGTTGTAAGGGCTCTCGGCGGGGAAGCGCCAACGCCCTGGACCATTAACAGTGCCCGTCAAAACCATGAGCAGAGCGCCGAATGGCTGACGCCGATCGACATGCGCTGCCCGGTAGCCAAGGTCGAAGAGTTTTACATCGAGGGCATGGAAACACGCGTCTACAGGCCGACGTCCGATGACTCCCCTCGACCGACCCTGCTCTGGCTCCACGGCGGCGGGTGGATGACAGGCAGCCTCAACACAGCCGACATCATTGCCCGTACCCTTGCCTCAGCGGCCAACGCAGTCGTGGTGACACCCCACTACCGCCTCGCACCGGAGCACCTCTGGCCGTCCGGTCTCAATGACGCCCGCGACGCGCTCAGCTGGGTACGCAACAACATTGATTCTCTCGGCAGGGACCCCGGCCAGATAGCGGTCGGCGGCGACAGCGCTGGCGGGAACCTGGCCGCCATCCTGGCCCACGAAAGCCGGGACAACCAGCCCGGACTCGCCGCCCAGGTCCTCATCTACCCTGTGGTGGATCTCGCCCTCACCAGCGCTGAGTACCCCTCACGCACGCTGTTCGCCACGGGATACCACCTCGAACTGGCAGACCTGATCCAATGCGTCACCACATACCTGCCCGAAAACACTGACGTATCCGACCCAAGCGTCTCACCCATCCGTTCCGCCACGTTCGCAGGCCTCCCACCCGCGGTGATCGCCACTGCTGACCTTGACCCCTTGCGCGACGAAGGACGTCTCTACGCCGAAAAACTCCAGCAAGCCGGGGTTTCTGTGCAGTACCTGAACACGCGAGGCCTGGTCCACGGCGGCTTCGACATGCTCGGCGTCTCACCCACCGCACGGTCAGCGATGGCAGGGCTTGTAGAGGCACTCACGCAAATCCTGTAGCCGCAATCCAAGTTCATCTGGCGCGATGCGTAGGCCCTTCCGTTCGCCGAATCGGGGGCTCCGGGTCCGGGCCGGTACACTCCACTTATGCGTCTACGGCTTGACTGGAGCGAGTAGTGGAAGTGGAGTTACGAAACCTCCGTGCCTTTGTGATGGTCGCGGAATGCGGCAACTTCACCAGGGCGGCTGAGGGCCTGTTCATGACACAGCCGGCACTTAGCCGGATCATTCGTCAGCTTGAGGCCCTGGTAGGAACCCAGCTTCTAGAACGCTCGACCCGCCACGTTGCGCTGACGCGCACCGGGAAGGAATTCCTGATTGATGTGCGCATGGCACTCACATCAGTCGACCAGGCCGTCAGCAAGGTCCGCGGCCGCGCCAGCATCCGGCTTGGTTTCAGCTGGCTCCTGCCTGACCCCTGGGCACAAAACGTCGTCCGCTCATTCGAGGAACGAGCGTCCGCTTCCGTCGAATTCGTCAGCTGCCCCGATCCACTCGAGGCACTGCAGACGGCCCTGATAGACATCGCGGTCCTGCGTGGAGAATCATCCGTTCCGGCGGCGGACATCAGACTCATCCAGCTTTTCAGCGAGGACCGTATCGCTGTGTGCTCCACAGCCAGTAGCTTGGCCGACGAGGGCCGTGTGTCCTGGGACGACATCGCGAGGTGGCCACTTGTGGTGAACACAATGAGTGGCACCACGGGGCCATGGTCCTGGCCTCAGGGCGATGGTCCGGAACGCATCGTGGAAACAACGAGCTTCGACGAATGGATCGAGTCAGTCGCGGCGAACCGGGGCATAGGAATCGTTCCGGAAGTAGCGGCACGCCGCATCAGCCACCCGACAATCAAATTCATTAGCATTGATGACGCCCCCCAAATTCCGGTACACCTCGCCATCGCGTCCCGCAACGCGGGAACACTTATTCGTCAATTCACTGAGTCAGCCCTGGAAGCAGTCGCCACCCCTTGAGCCCTATCAGTTACTGCCGCTGCTAAGCGGGGAAGCCCTGAAAGTGATCCCTAAACACGCCGCAGGCGACTTCAATGAAACGAAGATCGTTCCCACTGCTTCTGCAGCCCAGGCCGAGAAATCTGTCAGGTTGGGGTGTGCTCTAACACGACGAACGGGGACTTCAAGTGGTGCGAATAGTTCGAAATGGAATATGCGCGCCTACCAGTAAGGACGAGGCGAACTGCGGCGGAGGGGTCTATTCGCTCTTCCAGTTCAGGCCGAGCAGTTGAAAAACGTGCCTTACTGCGTCACTGTCCTTCTGAAGGTCCCCTGACCTTCTGTGCCGAAGCTTTGGGCTCGCAGGCCGTCGTCCGGTCGTTCAAAAACAACCCACAGCAGCAAATCGTCTCCGTGCCGCGAGTAACGTCACGCGGTCGATATGTGTGTTTCTCGTAGTCCAAGCCGCAATTGCCTGGGTAAGTTCACGAGGCCGTGCATCTTTCAATGCTGCTGCATCAAAGTCGGCCAACCCGAGGCTGAGGACCGTACCGATGAAGTATGGATACAGTGCGGCGATGGACATTGAGTCCGTATGTCAATGGCCATTAGTTTCTGCCCACGGGCGGCCAGTTGATGTGCCCGCTGGTGGCCAGTAAAACTGCCCGGTGA
>NZ_JARDJH010000014.1:0-92697 GCF_039907755.1 Pseudarthrobacter sp. CC12
CCACTCCACCCGGAGGTCTTCTTCATGTCACCAAACCACGCCGGGCGTCACTAACGTCTGTGGTCAATACAGCTAGCAGGAACCTTCGGCGCCCAAGTGGACCTAATTGAGAAGCATCTTCAGGAGCTATCCGCCGGGTTCCAATGTCCTGTTACCGACCTCAGGAACCCAGACCATGAGGACGCGCACTCGTCCGAATCGCCGTTCCACTCCTGCGAATGCCCAGGAACGTCGGAGGAAACCAGCTGAACAAGGTCGGATCGATTTTTTGAGGATTGCTCTGAAACTTCAAAAATGGAGTCGTCTGTTTCCGGCGCCATAGAGGATGAGAGTGGAGTCGCAAGCTCGCCGGCACGTGCCACCCGACGGTCGAGCGATCATTAGGATGCTCGACCCGCGGCTCGGGCGCCTACTTTGCCACTTAGTACATGCAAGCCCACCGGGCCATTGACGCATCCAAGGACCAGGCAGACAGGACCATGCTTTCAGCGCCGTTACACAGACAGAAATGAATGGCAGGATCTACCAACTGCCTGAAGTACGAAGGCAGGTACAGCTATTGGCGGAGACTTCAGAGGTAGTGCAACCATGACGTGTACCAAGCGGTTCTTGTTTAGTCTAGGAAGTTCACGCGTCCCTGGCGCGTCACATAGGGACTTGAACCGCCAGGCCCCACTTATCGCGGCGAGGCATCCCGGGCATTCCCGGTTATTGCCGCCGCACCTTGATGTCGGGGTGGTTCTCCTCGACCCAGTCGGCCATCCGGTTGCCCCGCAACGCTATGAACTTCAGCGAGGGTTCCCGAACCCTGATGTACTCGTCTTTTGTGACCGGGACGCCGGAGCGCGTGAAGACCTTGTCCTCGTCATCCTCCTCGAGGAAGAAGGCGATCTTCCCCTCCGGCGTCACGAGATCCTGGAAATGGAAGAACTCCACGAACTTCTCGAACGTGCCGAAGAGTTCGAAGAAGTCCCAATAGTTAGTGATGACGTCGGCGAGGGGGCTGTCTGGTTCCTTGGCGTAGTGGCGCCGGATGCACTCCAGCGTCAGGTCCATCCGGTCCGCAATCTTTGCTCGCATTCCCCTGGCGGTGTTGAGGGTGGGCAGGTGTATTCCCCTGACGGGCCAGATCATGGCGCTGCCGATCGTGTACGGCGGGTCGAAATAGCGGCGCTTCTGCTCCTCATTCAACTGGGCCTTAGCCTCGACCAAGGCCTTGGGCTTCACCCACCTGGTGTAGGAGTTCGTGATGGCGTCACTGCCGAACGTGATCGATTTGTCGGGCGTCTGCTCGAACATCAGGTAGTTTTTCCGACGCACCTTGGGAATTTCCGAGACCGCCAGTTCGAACAGCTGGCCCCCGCATAGCTCCTTCGTCCAGAGCAGCTGATGGTCAGCCTTGAGCCGCGGACTATTGGAGTCCGCGTCCGTTCCCGGAGGCGTGGTGTCGAGAAGGTAGTCGAAGGCGCGCATGGAAGGAAGTCTAGGTGGCCGCCTATTGCGAACCGCGGAACCTGCGGCTGAAACAAGCTTGTCTCCCGCGGGCGGTCGCGGATGTCCCTCTGAGGGTAGACGAATTGTTAATTTACTGGCGGAAAGCACGGGCTTCCGATTGTTAAGGTCCGCCCAGAAACCCCGCAAACATAAGGACTGATTGTAAATTTTCGGGCCGAGTGGACTGTTATTATGAGTGTCGTTAAGGTATAGGCGTGGTCTTTAACGCGTCGCTGACAAAAGCTCGGCGCCGACGGACACAACCGGAGAGGTCTGCAGGATCTTGCCTTGTCCCTGCTCCGGTTCGACTCGCGCGTTGGCGGAGTCAGCTCATGTACAGTCGCGAGACCGCCCCTTGCACACGGCGTGCCGCACTGTCCCTTACCTGGGCGATGCTATTCCTGAGGCGACTGAACTGCTCGGCAACCACGGCATCGGTCTGGGCGATCGATTCTTCGTTCCGGAATTCCCACAAGACGCGCTCTCCGCTCATGGGCGGATTCTGGTCTCACACTTCGCGGAAGGGTTCGCAACTCTTTACCGGGCGACTACTCCAGAATCCATTACGTGAACGAGTTGATCGATGTGCTACGCGGCGCCCTCGGCGACACAGATGTGCAAGCGCTTGTGCACGCGGCGACGGCGGGGGGATTCCTTGTGGCAGCCCACACCACTGATACCCGTGATAAACCCAAACGCTACGCTACGAAGCCGAATTTGAAGGCCGCGCACCGGCGGTCACGCCGTGCTCCTAACGGTCACCGCACGCCGGCTGCGGCGACATCCGGCTATGCCGAAGGTGTCGGATATTCTGACCGTAAAAAGGCGAGGTGGGGCAAATTGACGAACAGCAGGCAATAGCGGCCGTAGCGAAGGCATTGAAGAGTATTCCCGAAAAGAATTTCAGCGCGTGGCCGGGCGGGTGGCCTGACCAAATCGGTTTGTCTCTCGTCGATGCCGTGTTCTCCATCCGAGCCGTCTATAAGACGAAGCACCCGGCCAAAGGCGTCCTCGGCAGGGCGAAGTTATTCCGAGACGCCTACCCCGACGCCGCAAACGACCTTGAGTGCTTGCGCAACCTAGGCGAGAAGCGAATAAGGGAGGTCATGGGGAACGGTAAAACCGTCGGACGCTTCAAGAGCGAGTGCATCATCCAAGCGGCCGACAACTTTCTTTCTCTCACTCCCCCAGTTCGCAGCGCGACGCACCTCCATGCACTCGACCCGGACCACAGAAGTGCCTACACGGAGGTAAAGGGCCTCGGCGACGTGACATACGAGTACCTCACCATGCTGCTTGGCCAGCCCGGGATCAAGGCAGACCGAATGATCCGTGGCTTTGTCGATGCCGCACTCAAAGAACAACATCTGGCGCCTGTGAAGGCGGAAACTGCTAGGCGAATTGTCGCCGCCGTGCATGCCGCGGAGCGCCCCGATGTTGAGCTTCAGAAGTTCGACCACGCGATCTGGAAATCACCACATCGGCTTGCCTGTTAGCGCAATGCCAGCTCGACTCGTCCGATTACAGAGTTGCTTAGAACCGCCAAGAGGTCAAAGGTCGTCAGCATTGGAATGGCCTCGGCTCAGCACAGCGATCGGCTAAGGGCCCCCGACAGGATTAAAGGCAGTTCTTCAGGACGCCGACAATGACGTCATGCTCGGGTTGGGTGACCCAAAGCGCGTACTTGGCCTTGACGTCAGTTTGCCGCTCGACATATTCACACCGAAAAGCTTTGTTCGGGGGAAGCCATGTTGCGGCGTCTTTGTCGCCTTTGGCGCTGTTAGTAGGGCCGTCGGCGGCCATGAGGTTCAGTGGGTCGTTCGCGAGCTCTTTGCGCTGATCTGCGCTCAGCTGCTGGGCACCTTTCTGCCACGCGTCGCTAAGCGGGACAATGTGGTCAATTTGGATGTCGGAGCTGGCGTCCTGCCCGCGGACGAAGTTGATCGTGGTGCCCGTGTACTTGTCGGCCAGTGTGCCTGTCGCGACGACGCAGTTGTTGGTACCGGGTTTGAACGTCTCCTCGGTCAGGTCGCGGGCGAGGATGTCATTACGTGTGTCGCAGCCGTTGTGGTCTGTGTCGGCCCAGGCGGGTCCGAACTCATCGCGGGTGTAACCAGTCTTTGGGGCTCGGCCCTTGACCGGGATGGTCTCAAGCTGGACGAGGGCTTGTCCTGCCTCTCGGGCAGCGCCACCGCCCGAAGACTGACCAGCAGAGGTACTTGGAGCGGTTCCGATGCCCTCTATGGCATGGGCGGCAGCGTCACAGCCGGCAAGCGGGCCGACCAGCAAGAGGGCGGCAGCGACTGTCAAGGCTGGGGCAATCGAGCGAATGATTTGAACGGCCCTTCCGTATTGAGGCGAGTTGCTTCACACTAACTTCGGCCACCTTGTGCAAGCGGTAAGAGGACATGTCGTGCCCGCCACACCGGAGCAAGTGTAAGGACTGAACCAGGAAGCCCCTGGCAGGCCGAATCAATTCACCGTGGCCAGGCGGGCCTTGGAACGGGTCCCTATCAGCCGCTGCTTGGTCAGGGGTTGCTCCGTTGATTGCTTGGACTCCGCGCCACCAGGAAGGATCTCGCTCAATCTCGCAATTTCCCGGATGTGCTCTGAGGTAAAGATGATCTTTCCCTTGCCCCAGCAGGCGTGAGGGAACTTTCCGCTGGTCGCGCCGTCACGCAGCCAAGACTCAGTGCAGCGCATCAACGCTGCTGCTTCGGCAGGCTCAAAAAATTCGATATCCACAGCGTCTCCCAGGAATAGGTGCACGTTTCCCAGTTCATGCACCCGGCAGGACTCGCCAACATGACCGAGATCCGTAGTCGCCGGCGCCGACTCCCTTAAGGCTCGCTACAGCCGCTGGAAAGCCGTCACGGACCGCTCAGTGGCGTCGGCACCCACCTGCAATGCCTCAGGCATCAAGTGCCCGTAAACCTGCTCCGTGGTCTTCGTGGAAGCGTGCCCGAGCCGGCGCGAGATAGTGAACAGGGGGACGCCGTCCTGGATCAGCCAGGACGCGTGCGTGTGGCGCAGGTCGTGGATTCGCGGGCTTTTGGTCAAGCCGATTGCCTGGGCCGTGCGAACGGCAGGCACCCAGTAGTCACCCCAGTAGAGCTTGTGGACGATCCGGCCGCCCGTGGGCGTCGTGAACACCAGTTCCTTTCCTGGCCTGCTTGCCACGAGCGGGATCAACAGCTCCACCAACGCCGGGTTCAGCCCTATGGTCCTCTTGCCAGCTCCGGTCTTGGTCGCGCCAACATAGAACTGATTTTGACCATCCCGCTTCCAAGCCTTGTTGATCCGGGCAGTAGGTGGTTTGGAAAGCAGGTCTACATCCGCCACGGTCAAGGCTGTCGCTTCTCCAAAGCGCGTACCGGTCATGACCAAGAAGTCCGTGAAGGCCCTGTACCTCTCCCCCATCCCCTCCATGATGAGTCTGTACTCGGCATGAGTCAGGAACATGGCCTCATCTTCAGCCTTCTCAATGTTCGGCAACTGCACCCCGCGGCAGGGATTGCGGCCGATGTAGCCGAGCATCTCGGCGGTGTTCATCGCAGCCGATATCAGACCATGGATGTTGTGGATTGTCTTGGGTGCCTTGCCCTTAGCCATCATGGACTTCACCCAGTGCGCGATGACGCGGTAGTCGAGCTTGTCCACGGGAACATGACCGATGACTGGCCGGATGTGGAGGTCCAGCATGGTCTGGTACGTCTTGACCGTTCCGCTCGATGGGCGGACTAGCAGGTCGATGTGTTCCTGGATGACTTCCGCCACAGTGGGCGGACGTTTCTCATTCGTCAGGATGGCGTGCTGAGCGATCTCAAAGGACTGGCCGTTGGCGTCCAACAGCCGCTTAAGGGTTTCCGCCTCGGTAAGAGTGGCTACGGTAAGGCCTTGGGCGGTCTTGGACTTCTTGTCCCGCCAGCGAACCATGTAGGACTTCGAACCGTCCTTTTTGGTGCGAGTACTGATGCTGGCCACACACAAAACGGTACGCTCGTGTACACACTTCGGCGGATTTTGTACACGCACATTCCTTCAACAGGCCCTTGACCTGCGGAAACGCTGTGCCCGAGGTGGGACTCGAACCCACACACCTTTCGATACCGCATTTTGAGTGCGGCGCGTCTGCCAATTCCGCCACTCGGGCGCGGATTACGTGAACCGAAAGTAAGCCCACAGCTGACTGTGAGCAACGCGATCGCTTCACGTACGCGGAATTACTCTACATGCAGATAGGCTGAATTCCAGAATCGCGCCGCCGTCGCCGCAAACGAACCCTGCAAGCCAAGTACAGCCGCGGTGGCACCTAAGATAGTGATGTCCCGCCGTACCTTTTCAAGGAGATCCCGTGACTGAACAGACGGAGTCCAAGCCCACGTCCCAGCCGGCGCGCCGCGTCATTGTGGCAGAGGATGAAACCCTCATCCGCCTCGACATCATCGAGATCCTGCGCGGTGAAGGCTATGACGTCGTGGGCGAGGCGGACAACGGCGAGAAGGCCGTCCAGCTCGCCGAGGAACTGAAGCCGGACCTGGTCCTGATGGACGTGAAGATGCCCGTCATGGACGGCATTTCCGCGGCCGAGAAGATCGTCAAGGCCCGCATCGCCCCCGTGGTGCTGCTGACCGCATTCAGTCAGAAGGAGCTGGTGGAGCGTGCCCGCGACGCCGGCGCCATGGCTTACGTGGTCAAGCCCTTCACACCCGCTGACCTCATCCCGGCCCTCGAGATCGCACTCTCCCGCCATGAGGAAATCAAGGCCCTCGAAAGCGAAGTTTCCGACCTCCAGGAGCAGTTCGCCACCCGGAAGCTCGTCGAACGCGCCAAGAGCCTGCTGACCACCAAGATGGGCCTGACGGAACCGGAAGCGTTCCGCTGGATCCAGAAGACTTCCATGGACCGCCGCCTCAGCATGCGCGAGGTCGCCGAAACCATCATCAACCAGGTCAACTAGCGCCCCGGCCGGGCCGGGATAGTACGACGACGGCCCGGCCCCAGGGCTCGAACGGTCACCAAACGGCCAGCACAACGAAAAGGACCCCTGAACGGCGGGTTCTAGCGGTCGTTGCAACACCCAGATCTTTCGGGAGTTGCAACGACCGTGTCGGCTTTAAGGTCAAAATCGGGTCCTTCCTTAAGGGAAAAGTCGAGTTCGTCGAAGGACCGCAGAGCCTACTCGCGGGAGGAGAAGGACGCTTTCTTCTCCGTACTTGACCGGCTTGGAAATGTCACTGCGGCTGCTATCGAGCTTGGCTTGAACCGGAATACCTGTTTCGGCTGGGCACGGAACGCCGGGGTTGCTCCGAGGAAGGCATTGAGCAGACAGGTTCAGAAGCGGAAGTACACCCCGGAAGAGAAAGAGCAGTTCTTCGCCGTGCTCGATCGCGTCGGCAGTGTGACGATGGCTGCCGCGGAGCTCGGGTTGAACCGGATGACGTGTTACCAGTGGGCCTCTAAGGCTGGAATCGCCAACATTCGCCGGGGCGCCGGCAAGCGCGAAGAGTTCCTCCGGCTGCGCAGGAATGGAGAAACCCGGCGCGAGGCGGCCAAGGCCGTGGGCGTCCATCCCCGGACCGCGCAGGAGTGGGATCAGGGCGTCAGGAAGGTCGGCAGCCGACGCATTTACCCCGATGGGCGCATCGTCGATTACAAACGGGGAGTGACTGCCCTGACCAACCCTCCCGGCCTGGCCACGCCAACTGCCGGGGCGCCGCTGGCCATGTCCGCACTGGAGAAGCCAGTGGACCCGAGGTTTCTCTCGCTCCAGGAGCGGGAATCGATCAGGGACATGCGGGCCGCCGGTTCCTCCATGCGGGCGATCGCGGCGTCCCTGGGCAGGCCCGCGTCGACGGTCAGCCGGGAACTCGCGCGGAACAGCCGGCCCGTGCTGGGCTACCAGCCCTACGCCGCCCAACGGAAGGCGGTTGCCCGACGGGCACGGCCCAAGCCCGCCAAGCTCGCTGGCGAGTCCAAGCTGCGGGACTACGTGAAAGCAAAACTCCTCATACGCTGGTCTCCGGAACAGATCAGCAACACCCTGGTCGACGAGTTCCCCGACATACCGGAGATGCGTGTGAGCCCAGAGACGATTTATCAAGCCCTCTACATCCAAGCCCGGGGCGGCCTCAAACGTGAGGTCGCAACCGCACTGCGGACAGGCAGAGCACGCCGCAAACCCCACAAGGATCCACAACAACGCCAGTCACGGTTCGTGGATCCAATGGTCATGATCTCCGAACGCCCGTCCGAAATCGAAGACAGAGCCGTTCCCGGGCACTGGGAAGGCGATCTCATCACCGGGGCGAACAACCAGTCCGCGATCGGGAGGCTCGTGGAACGCACCACCCGCTACGTGATGCTCGTCCATCTGCCCGGTGACCACACGGCCGAAACCGTGCGTGACGGGCTCATCAAAACCATGGCGACCCTGCCGGCGCACCTGCGCGGCTCCCTGACCTGGGACCAGGGCGCCGAAATGGCAGCCCACAAATCGTTCACCCTGGCCACCGACATGCAGGTCTACTTCTGCGACCCCGCCAGCCCCTGGCAACGCGGCTCCAATGAAAACACAAACGGGCTGCGCCAATACTTCCCCAAAGGAACCGACCTGTCCGCCTACGGCCCCGAAGACCTCGAACACGTCGCACAGGAACTCAACGCCCGACCACGCAAAACGCTCGACTGGAATACCCCAGCCGAGCGTCTGCGTGATTTACTACTAACCACCTAACCAACAGGTGTTGCAACGACCCCTAAAATCCGCCAACCGGCAGGGTTCCTTTTCGTTGAAGCCTAGGCCTGGGTGGCCTGGTTCTTCTTCTTCTTTTCCGGCCAGGGGCCGAGCTTCTCACGGTTGCTGCCGGGCTCGCCGCCCTGGCTGCCGGCGTCGGCGAGGTCGCCCACCTTGTGGACCTTCAGCATGTTCGTGGAGCCGGCTTTTCCGGGAGGGGAACCGGCGGCAATGACCACCAGGTCGCCGTCGTCCACCAGGTCCATTTCCAGCAGGCTGCGGTCAACCTGGGACGTCATCTCGTCGGTGTGCCCCACCATGGGGACCAGCACCGGCTGGATGCCCCAGGTCAGCGCCAACTGGTTCCACACGTGCTCCACCGGGGTGAAGGCAAACACGGCCTTGATGGGCCGCAGGCGGGAAAGGCGCCGGGCGGAGTCGCCGGACTGGGTGAAGGTACAGATGTACTTGGCATCCAGCTGGTCGGCAATTTCGACGGCGGCACGCGTGATGGCGCCACCACGCGTCTTGGGCTTCGTCCCCAGCGGAGGAACGCGCTCCAGGCCATGGACCTCGGTGGACTCGATGATCCGGGCCATGGTCTTGACCGTCTCGATGGGGTACTTGCCCACGCTGGTCTCACCCGAAAGCATCACGGCGTCAGCACCGTCCAGCACGGCATTGGCGCAGTCGGATGCCTCTGCACGGGTCGGGCGGGGGTTGTCGATCATGGACTCCAGGACCTGGGTGGCCACGATGACCGGCTTGGCCCAGCGGCGTGCCAGCTCCACGGCGCGCTTCTGGACGATCGGCACTTCCTCCAGCGGCAGTTCCACACCGAGGTCGCCACGCGCCACCATGATGGCGTCGAACGCGTCGATGATCTCGGGCAGCTGCTCCACGGCCTGCGGCTTTTCGATCTTGGCGATGACCGGCACGCGGCGGCCTTCCTCGTCCATGATCTCGTGCACGCGGGTGATGTCCGAGGCATCCCGGACGAATGACAGCGCCACCAGGTCAACGCCGCGGCGGATGGCCCAGCGGAGGTCGTCCTCGTCTTTTTCGCTCAGCGCGGGGACGTTGACTGCCACACCGGGGAGGTTGATGCCCTTGTTGTTGGACACCATGCCGCCGACGGTGACCTCGGCGACCACCTTGACGTCGTCAACCTCGATGGCGCGAAGTGCCACCTTGCCGTCGTCGATCAGCAGGGCGTCGCCCACATTGACGTCCTCGGTGAGGCTCTTCAGTGTGGTGGAGCAGATGTCCTTCGTACCCGGAACGTCCTCGGTGGTGATGGTGAAGATGTCACCAACAGCGAGGGCGTGCGGGCCGTCAACGAAGCGGCCCAGGCGGATCTTGGGGCCCTGCAGGTCGGCCATGATAGCCACTGCCTTGCTCAGGTCGGACGCGGCCTTGCGGACGTTCTCGTAGGTGTTGTCATGCACGGTGTAGTCACCGTGGCTCATGTTCATGCGGGCGACGTCAACGCCGGCTTCCAGCACCGCGAGGGTGTTTTCGTAGCTGGCAATTGCCGGGCCGAACGTAGCCACAATTTTTGCGCGTCTCATATACCTACCCTATTGGTCTCTTGCATTGGTTAAGTTGTCTGCGAGGTGAACCCTCGATGCATCCCCCGGGACAGCGGTCAGAGGACGGCGATGGCGCGGTCCGTTGGCGCTACAGGCGCAGGAAGGATGGTGCTTCCCATCAGGTACTTGTCCACCGCGGCCGCGGCGGCGCGGCCCTCGGCGATGGCCCACACGATCAGGGACTGCCCGCGGCCGGCGTCACCGGCAACGAACACACCTTCGGTGTTGGTCATGTAGTAGCCATCGCGCGCCACGTTTCCGCGGCCGTCGAATTCAGCGCTTACCTGCTCGGTGATTCCGGCCGGTTCAGCGCCGGTGAAGCCGAGGGACAGGAACACCAGGTCGGCGGGAATGATCCGCTCGGTGCCGGCCTTGGGGAGCCGCTTGCCATCCACGAACTCGGTCTCGGCCACCTTCACCCCGGTAAGCCTGCCGTTTTCGCCCACGAACTCGACGGTGGAGGCGAGGTAGGTGCGTTCGCCGCCTTCCTCGTGGGCACTGGCAACCTCGAACAGGGTCGGGAACGTCGGCCACGGCTGGTGGCTGGCCCGCTCAGCCGGGGGCTGCTTGCCAATCGCCAGCGTAGTCACGGACGCGGCGCCATGCCTGTGCGCTGTGCCCAGGCAGTCGGCACCGGTATCGCCGCCACCCAGGATCACCACGTGCTTGCCGTGGGCGTTGATCTGGTTCTCGATGGTTTCCCCGGCCACCGCGCGGTTGGCGGGCACCAGATAATCCATGGCGAAGTGGACGCCGTCCAGGTCGCGGCCCGGGATGGGCAGGTCCCGTGGCACGGTGGCACCCGTGCAGACCACGACGGCGTCGTAGCGCCTGCGCAGCTGCTCCCAGGTGACGTCCGTCCCCACGGACACGCCGGTCCGGAAGCGGGTGCCTTCCGCCTTCATCTGCTCGACCCGGCGGTCCACCTGCTCCTTTTCCATCTTGAAGTCGGGGATGCCGTACCGCAGCAGGCCGCCGATCTTGTCGTCCCGCTCGTAGACGGCAACGGTGTGGCCCACGCGGGTGAGCTGCTGGGCGACGGCCAGGCCGGCAGGACCGGAGCCGACCACCGCAACAGTCTTGCCGGTGAGGCGCGCCGGCGGCAGCGGGTTGACCCAGCCGTTGTCCCAGGCCTCGTCAATGATCGAAACCTCCACCTGCTTGATGGTGACGGCGGGCTGGTTGATTCCCAGCACGCAGGACGCCTCGCAGGGTGCCGGGCAGAGCCGGCCCGTGAACTCGGGGAAGTTGTTCGTGGCGTGCAGGCGCTCGATTGCTTCATCGCCCTTGTCCCGCCACATGAGGTCGTTCCACTCGGGAATAAGGTTTCCCAAGGGGCAGCCCTGGTGGCAGAACGGAACACCACAGTCCATGCAGCGTCCGGCCTGGGCCTTCAGCGTGCCCTTTTCCTGCGCCTCGTAGACCTCTTTCCAGTCCATGATGCGGACGGGAACGGGACGGCGCGGCTGGGTTTCACGCTGGCGTACTTTCAGAAATCCGCGTGGATCAGCCACCGGTAACCTCCAGGATTCGAGACCATACTTCTTCGCCGTCGGGGTCAAGGCCCTCTTCGATGGCGTCGAGACGGGTTTGCAGCACGGCCGCGTAATCGCGCGGCAGCACCTTGGTGATGCGGGCAGCGGTGTCATCGAAGTTTTCGAGGAGGCGTGCCGCCAGCTGGGAGTCAGTTTCTTCCACGTGCTTGACCAGCAGGTTGTGGACGATGTCGCGGTCCTCCGAGTCCAGCTCGCGCAGCTGCAGCTCGCCGGACTCCAGCGCCTGCTTGTTGACGCGGGTGGTCCGCAGGTCCAGGACGTAGGCGGTTCCGCCGGACATGCCCGCACCGAAGTTGCGGCCGGTGCGGCCGATGATCAGCGTCTGGCCGCCGGTCATGTACTCGCAGCCGTGGTCGCCGATGCCTTCGACGACGGCGGTGGCACCGGAGTTGCGGACCAGGAAGCGTTCGCCCACCTGGCCGCGCAGGAACATCTCGCCGCTGGTGGCGCCGTAGCCGATCACGTTGCCGGCGATGACGTTGGTCTCCGCCTTGAACACGTTGGTGCGGTCCGGGCGGACGATGATCCGGCCGCCGGACAGGCCCTTGCCCACGTAGTCGTTCGAGTCGCCGTACAGCCGCAGCGTGATGCCCGCGGGCAGGAAGGCGCCCAGGGACTGGCCGGCGGTGCCGTTGAGCGTCACGTCGATGGTGTCGGTGGCCAGGACGTCGGTACCAAAGGTCTTGGTAACCACGTGGCCCAGCATGGTGCCCACCGAGCGGTCGGTGTTGATGACGTCCACGGTAATCTTGACCGGGCTACGGTCCGTCAGCGCCTCGGTGGCCATGGTGATCAGGCGCTGGTCAAAGTGCTTGTCCAGCTCGTGGTTCTGCCCGGTCATGTTCCGCAGCGGCGCGTCGTCGTCGAACTCCAGGCCATGCAGGATCGGGTCCAGGTCCAGGCCGTCGGCCTTCCAGTGGTCCACCGCGTCGCGGGTGTCCAGGACCTCGGCGTGGCCGATGGCCTCCTCAAGGCTCCGGAACCCAAGCTCAGCCAGGATTTCGCGGACTTCCTCGGCCAGGAACTCGAAGAAGTTGACCACGAACTCCGGCTTGCCGCTGAAGCGGGCCCGCAGTTCGGGGTTCTGTGTGGCGACGCCCACCGGGCAGGTGTCCAGGTGGCAGACGCGCATCATGATGCAGCCTTCCACCACCAGCGGGGCGGTGGCGAAACCGAACTCCTCACCGCCCAGCAGGGCGGCGATGACAACGTCGCGGCCGGTCTTGAGCTGGCCGTCCACCTGGACCACCACGCGGTCGCGCAGGCCATTGAGCATCAGCGTCTGCTGGGTTTCGGCCAGGCCGAGCTCCCACGGAACACCGGCATGCTTGAGCGAATTCAGCGGCGAGGCGCCGGTGCCGCCGTCATGCCCGGAGACCAGTACGACGTCGGCCTTGGCCTTGGTCACGCCGGACGCCACGGTGCCGATCCCCACTTCCGAGACAAGCTTCACGTGCACCCTCGCCGAGGGGTTGGCGCGCTTGGCATCGTAGATGAGCTGCGCCAGGTCCTCGATCGAGTAGATGTCGTGGTGCGGGGGCGGGGAAATCAGGCCGACGCCCGGGGTCGAGTGCCGCGTGCGGGCAACCCACGGGTAGACCTTCTGCGCCATCAGCTGGCCGCCTTCGCCGGGCTTGGCACCCTGCGCCATCTTGATCTGGATGTCGTCTGCGTTGGTCAGGTAGAGGCTGGTCACGCCGAAGCGGCCGGACGCGATCTGCTTGACCGCGGAGCGGCGCTTCGGGTCGAGCAGGCGGTCGACATCCTCGCCGCCCTCACCGGTGTTGGACTTGCCGCCCAGCTGGTTCATGGCGATGGCCAGCGTCTCGTGGGCCTCCTGGGAGATGGAGCCGTAGCTCATCGCACCGGTGGAGAACCGCTTGACGATGCTGGAGACCGGCTCCACTTCCTCAAGGGGAACGGACGGGCGCTCGTTCTTGAACTTGAGCAGGCCGCGGAGGGTCATGAGGTTGGTGGACTGGTCGTCCACTCCCCTGGTGTACGCCTTGAAGATGTCGTAGCGGCGTTCACGCGTGGCGTGCTGCAGCCGGAAGACGGTCTCCGGGTTGAACAGGTGCGGCTCGCCGTCGCGGCGCCACTGGTACTCGCCGCCGCCCAGGAGCGGCCGGTGCGGCTGTTCGATGCCGCCCTCGGGGTAGGCCATCTGGTGGCGGGCGGAGACCTCCGCGGCGATGACGTCCAGGCCCACGCCGCCCAGCTGGGAGTGCGTGCCGGCGAAGAATTCGTCCACCAGGTCCTGGCCCAGGCCCAGTGCCTCGAACGTCTGGGCGCCGGTGTAGGAGGCCACCGTGGAGATGCCCATCTTGGACATGATCTTCAGGACGCCCTTGCCCAGGCCCTTGATGAGGTTGTAGACGCCGTCCTGCGGGGTCACGCCGGTGACGTCCCCGGCCGCGATGAGCTGCTCCACGGATTCCATGGCGAGGTACGGGTTGACGGCGGAGGCGCCGTAGCCGATCAGGACTGCAACGTGGTGCGTCTCGCGGACGTCGCCGGCCTCGACCACCAGGGCGGTCTTGGTGCGGTTGGCGCTGCGCAGCAGGTGGTGGTGCACGGCGCTGACCAGCAGCAGTGACGGGATCGGCGCCCACTGGGCGTTGGAGTCACGGTCGGAGAGCACGATGTACTGCACGCCGCGGTTGATGGCGCCGGAGACCTGCTCGCAGATTTCCGTGAGCCGGGCGCGGAGCGCGTTCTCGCCGCCTTCGGGGCGGTACAGGCCGCGGACCTTCATGGCAACGCGGTTGCCGTCGGCGTCCTCGATGTTGGCGATCTTGGCGAGCTGGTCGTTGTTGATCACCGGGAACGGCAGCTGGACCTGCGGCTGGCGGACCTGCTTGGTGTCCAGGAGGTTGCCGTTGGGTCCGATGGCGCAGGTCAGCGAGGTGACAAGCTCCTCGCGGATGGCATCCAGCGGCGGGTTGGTGACCTGCGCGAAGGACTGCACGAAGTAGTCGAACAGCAGGCGCGGACGCTTGGACAGCACGGCAACGGGGGTATCTGAACCCATGGCGCCGAGGGGCTCGGCGCCGGTCCGGGCCATGGGGCCCAGCAGGATCTTCAGTTCCTCGGTGGTGTAGCCGAAGGTGCGCTGGCGGATGTTCACGGACGCGGCGGTGTGGACCACGTGCTCACGCTCGGGCAGGTCGTTGAGGTCGATCAGGTTGTCCTTGACCCACTCGGCCCACGGGTTGGCCGCAGCGACCTCGGCCTTGACCTCTTCGTCGTCGATGATGCGGCCGGCATCGGTGTCCACCAGGAACATCTTGCCCGGAGACACGCGGCCCTTCTTGACCACCTTGGAGGGTTCGACGTCGATCACGCCCACCTCGGAGGCGAAGACGATCAGTCCGTCCTCGGTAATCCAGAAGCGGCCGGGACGCAGCCCGTTGCGGTCCAGGGTGGCGCCAACCAGGTTGCCGTCGGTGAAGGAGACGGCGGCGGGGCCGTCCCAGGGTTCCATCAGCAGCGAGTGGTACTCGTAGAAGGCACGGCGGGCCGGATCCATCGTGGCGTGGTTTTCCCAGGCCTCCGGGATCATCATCATGATCGAGTGTGTGATGGGGCGGCCGGAGAGCCACAGCAGCTCCGCCACCTCGTCGAAGGATGCGGAGTCGGAGGCGCCGGGGGTGCAGATGGGGTACAGCTCTTCCGGCGACTCACCCAGCAGCGGGTTTGCAAGCTGCGACTGGCGGGCGCGCATCCAGTTCCGGTTGCCCTTGACGGTGTTGATTTCACCGTTGTGGGCGATGGTCCGGAACGGCTGCGCGAGCGGCCAGGACGGGAAGGTGTTGGTGGAGAAGCGCGAGTGCACGATCGCGAGCTTGGTCTTGAACCGCTTGTCGGACAGGTCCGGGTAGAACGGCTCCAGCTGCGCGGTGGTGAGCATGCCCTTGTACACAATGGTGCGGGAGGACAGCGACGGGAAGTACACGCCGAACTTGTTCTGGGCGCGCTTGCGGATCCGCCAGGCGCGGGAGTCCAGCTCGTTGCGGTCCAGTTCCTCGCCGTTGGCGGAAGCCAGGAAGGGCTGGGAGAAGTACGGCATGCACGCACGGGCCATGGCGCCTACCAGGTCGGCAACCACCGGCACTTCACGCCAGCCGAGGACCTTCAGGCCTTCGTCGGCGGCCAGGCCTTCAATGCCTGCCTTGGCGGCGTCGGCCTCCCGCTGCTCGGCAGGAAGGAAGGCGGTACCGGCCACGTACTGGCCGGGAGCCGGCAGCTCGAACTCGGTGACGGCCCGGAAGAACTCGTCGGGGATCTGCATGAGCAGCCCCGCGCCGTCGCCGGTCCCCTCGTCGGCGCCCACGGCGCCGCGGTGCTCAAGGTTGCGCAGCGCGGTCAAGGCGGCATCGACGATGTCGTACCCGGGTTCGCCGCGGAGCGTCGCAATAATGGCGAGTCCGCAGGCGTCCTTCTCCTGTTCCGGGTTGTACAGCCCGGCGGCCTCCGGCATGGCTGCGAAGCGCTTGAACGGCGACACTGCAACCTCAGGCTGATCCGGTCCGGACCAGCTGGGAGTGTTAAGAGTTTGGGTCATGGGAGACGTCCTTCCTCCTGATCGTGCGTATGGAAGGGACACCGTTGGCCCCACTCGTCGGCGCCGTTGCAAGGGCACAACAAAGTGTTGATTACTGGAAATTGTAGGTCAGCGCAGCCTGCTGAACTAACGGTTACGCAGGCACCTGCCCGGGGCAACACCGAACAGCAGCTTCACGCTGTCCGGACGGTGCCCCATGCCACGACATTGTGGTTTCGGGCTCTTCGAGCGGTGGCTCTACTGCCCTGCCTGGACGGCACCCTACTTTCCGGTGCCGGCCTCCGACGCGGATCCCGTGGCTGTGCTGCCGGAATGTCCGGCAGCCGTTGCATCCGTTCCGGGCTTTGAGCCGGCCGGCGCCGCCGCGGCTTCTTCCGTGGGGTCGGAAGCATGCCTGGAACCGCTGTGGTTATCAGGGAGATTACCACGCGAATCACTATCTGAGACAACATTGTCCGGATCCCGGACCTCTGTGACGGTCTCAGAATGTGGGCCGGCCGTGACCGGCTGGTCCGGTTCATGGCCCGCGAGATACACCGTGTCCGGATCCGGGCGCCCCTTGAGCCCCAGGATAACGAAGAACGCCAGGGCTGCCAGGAACACGAAGATGCTGGTCCAGACATTGAGCCGGGTGGTGATGCCCAGGATGCTGATCTGCTCGGCGTCGTCGATCCGCATCGCTTCGATCCAGACGCGGCCCAGCGTGTAGTACATGGCGTACAGCCAGAAAAGCCTGCTCCGCCGGAAACTGAACCGCCGGTCCAGGGCCAGCAGGATCACCACGCCGGCCAGGTTCCACAGCGACTCGTAGAGGAATGTCGGGTGGAAAAGGGTGTCAGCGGGCATTCCGGCGGGAAAGTTGGGGTTGTTGGCGTCGATCTGCAGGCCCCACGGCAGGGTGGTGGGCCCACCGAAGAGTTCCTGGTTGAAGTAGTTGCCCCACCGGCCGATGGCCTGGGCCAGGAGCAGGCCCGGCGCTGCGGCATCGACGAAGGCGCTTAGCTTCACGCCGCTGCGCCGGCAGCCAATCCACGCACCCACGGCACCGAGGACGACGGCGCCCCAGATTCCCAGCCCGCCGCGCTGGATCTGGGGGATCAGGGAGAGGTCTCCGGTGCCGTTGAAGCCGGGGCCGAAGTAAGCGTCCGGGGACGAGACCACGTGGTAGAGCCGGCCCCCGATGATGCCGAAGGGAATGGCCCAGATGACGATGTCCCAGACGCTGCCTTCAGGGGCGCCGCGTTTGGCCCAGCGGACTGACGTCAGCCACAGGCCCACCACAATGCCGGCCAGGATGCACAGCGCATAGGCGTGGATCCGCAGGCTGCCCCAGGGGAGGGGGATGTCGAAGCCGGACCAGTCCGGGCTGGGGATGCTGGCGGACACCAACGTGGGTGCCAGGACGGTTGCCTGAAGGAGCGGCTGCACGGCTACGCCCTGGTTTCCTGCGAAAGGCCGGATTCCCGGGCCAGGCCGGTGGCGAGGTCCTTGGTGAGGGCGCCGACGGCGTCCACTCCCCCGTCCCGAAGCGCTGCTACCAGGGCGGTGCCCACGATGACGCCTTCGGCGTAGGCGGCGATTTCGCGGACCTGGTCAGCGGTGGAGACGCCGAGGCCCACGCAGACGCGTTCTGCGCCGGCTCCGTGTGCGGCTGCCACAACATCCTTGGCGGCCGTGCTGACGGATGTCCGGGCACCTGTGACGCCCATGATGGACACGGCGTAGACGAAGCCGCGGCTTGCGTCCACGGTCCGCTGCATGCGCTCCGCCGTGGAGGACGGAGCCACCAGGAATACCCGGTCCAGCCCGTACTTGTCAGAGGCTGCCATCCATTCGGCGGCCTCGTCCGGGATCAGGTCCGGCGTGATCAGGCCAGCGCCGCCGGCCTCGGAGAGGCGCCGGGAGAATTCATCCACGCCCATGCGGACCACAGGGTTCCAGTAGGTCATGACCAGGACGGCAGCATCGGTCCTGCTGGTAATACCGGCAACGACGTCGAACACCTGGCTGACGTGGAAGCCCTTGGCCAGGGCCTCGGTGGTGGCGGCCTGGATGACCTGGCCGTCCATGACGGGGTCGGAGTAGGGGATGCCGATTTCGATCAGGTCGGCACCGTTCTCCGCGAGGGCAATGCCCGCGGCGATGGTGTCCTCAACGGTGGGGTAGCCGGCGGGGAGGTAACCGATGAGGGCCGAGCGCCCCTGGGCGCGCGCCCTGTCGATGGCTGCTGCCGACTTGCTGGTGGTTCCTGCCTGGCTGGCGATGTCTGCGCTGTTCACAGCTGCTCCCCCTCTTTGCCGATTTCGGATTCGGCGGAATTCTTGTCCAACAGGTCAAACCATTCCGCGGCGGTGGCCACGTCCTTGTCGCCGCGTCCGGACAGGTTGACGATCACGATCTTGTCGCCGGCGGAGGCCGGGTCTTCGGCGGCGAGCCGCTGGCCCACCTTGATGGCTCCTGCCAGCGCGTGCGAGGACTCGATGGCCGGGATAATACCTTCGGTGCGGCAGAGGAGACGGAAGGCTTCCATCGCTTCACCGTCCGTGATGGGCTCGTAGCTGACGCGTCCGATGTCGGCCAGGTAGGAGTGCTCCGGGCCGACGCCCGGGTAGTCGAGTCCGGCGGAGATGGAGTGCGACTCGATGGTCTGCCCGTCGTCGTCCTGCATCAGGTAGGAGCGTGCGCCATGCAGGACACCGGGCTTGCCCAGGGTGATGGTGGCTGCGTGACGGCCGGTCTCCACGCCGTCGCCGCCGGCCTCGAACCCGTAGATCTTCACGCTGGGATCGTCCAGGAACCCGTGGAAGATACCGATGGCGTTGGAGCCGCCGCCGATGCAGGCGCAGACCGCGTCCGGGAGCCGGCCCTCCTGCTCGAGGATCTGGGCGCGGGCCTCCTCGCCGATGACTTCGTGGAAGTAGCGGACCATGGCGGGGAACGGGTGGGCTCCGGCGGCGGTGCCCAGGAGGTAGTGGGTGGTGGAAACGTTGGCTACCCAGTCACGGAGGGCATCGTTGATGGCGTCCTTGAGGGTCTGGGACCCGCTGGTCACGGGAATGACCTTGGCCCCCAGCAGCTCCATCCGGGCAACGTTCAGGGCCTGGCGGCGGCAGTCCTCGGCCCCCATGTACACCACGCACTCCAGGCCCATGAGGGCGGCAGCGGTGGCACTGGCCACGCCGTGCTGGCCGGCGCCGGTTTCGGCGATGATGCGGGTTTTGCCCATGCGCTTGGCGAGCAGTGCCTGGCCCAGGACGTTGTTGATCTTGTGCGAGCCCGTGTGGTTCAGGTCCTCGCGCTTGAGGAACACCCTTACTCCCCCGGCGTGCTGGGAGAACCGCTTGGCTTCCGTGAGCAGGGACGGACGGCCGGAGTAGTTCTTGTTCAGGTCGGCGATCTGCGCCCGGAATTCGGGATCGTCCTTGGCCTTGTTGAAGGTCTCTTCGAGTTCGTCCAGGGCAGCGATGAGCGACTCAGGCATCCATCGCCCGCCGTAGTTGCCGAAGTACGGCCCGGGGGCGTGGCGCAGGGATCCGCCCTGCAGGAATGCTTCCGCGGTCTTGTTGTCAGCGTTTCCCGAGGGTGCGTCAGCCATCAGTCCTGTCCTGTTCGGTTGGTAGTGGTCAAAAGTGTGCGGCTCCGGCCGGAGGCCGGAAATATGTGCCTGCCCTGCCGGCCCGCCAGCGGCCCCGCAGGATGAATGCTGTGTGCCTCAGGCGCGGGCAGCGATCGCGGCGGCACCCGCGGCAGTGAATTCGGCGATCCGCTCCCGGGGGGTCGCGTGGCTCACCAGGGCCTCGCCCACCAGTATGGCGTTGGCACCGCTGGCGGCGTAATGCGTGACGTCGTCAGCGTCCCGGACGCCTGACTCGGCCACCACCACGGCCTCTGCGGGGATCATTCCCGCGAGTGAGGCAAACACGGAACGGTCGACGTCGAGCGTCTTCAGGTTGCGTACGTTGACGCCGATGATCCGGGCGTTGGCCGCCACGGCCCGGTCGATTTCCTCCTCGGTGTGCGTCTCCACCAGGACGTTCATGCCGAGCTCCCGGCTGAGGGCGCTGAACTCGGAGAGCTGGGCGTCCGACAGGGCCGCCACGATGAGCAGGATGAGGTCGGCGCCGTGGGCGCGGGCCTCCCAGACCTGGTACTCGTCGAGCGTGAAGTCCTTGCGCAGCAGCGGGATGTCGACGGCGGCGCGCACGGCATCAAGGTCGGCCAGGGACCCGTTGAAGCGGCGCTGTTCGGTGAGGACGCTGATGACGGAGGCACCGCCGTCGGCGTACTGCCGGGCGAGCGACGCCGGATCCCCGATGCTGGCGAGATCGCCTTTGGAGGGACTGCGGCGCTTGATTTCGGCGATGACTTTCAGCTGTTCCCGCGTTGGGGACGTCCCACCGAGGGCTGCCCAGGCGTCGCGGGCGGGTGCCGCGGCCTGGGCCAGGTCCTTCAGCTCGGCCAGGGTAACAAGGCGCTTCCTGGCGTCCATATCCTCCCTGACACCGGCGTTGATGTCATCGAGAACAGTGGCCATCAGTGGCCGGAGTTCTTCAGCTTGCTGCCCTCGACGCCGTAGCCGGCTTTGCGCATGACGTAACCGAGGATCAGGCCGATCACCATGACAACGGCGCCGCCGATGAAGATGGGGGTGCTGGCGATGACGAAGGCGATGGCTGCGATGAGCGCGCCGACGAGCATGACGATTACGCAGGTCCATGCGGCCGGGCTGTTGCCGTGGCCGAGTTCCTGGCTGTGGTCAATGGCGCCCGGGGCGACCTGGCGGGTGCCGGACTTGGAAACGGACGCAGGTGCTTTGCTCATGGAAAATCTCCTCAGGGTGGATACTGCTTACATTCTGCCATTTTTTGGCCGCCGCCCGCGTACCGCAGGGCTGGACGCCCTTGCCCGGCGGTGGCGGCCGAAGGCCTTAGGTCGGGTCCTCGCCGCGGGAAAGCCGGTCCCAGCTGTCGATCTCGTCCACCGGCCCGGCCGCTGCAGCGGTCCCGGCGGCGTCGGGTGCGTCATATTTCGTCCGTGTCTTCCAGTGGCGGGACGCCGGCAGGATCAGCAGGGCTGCCAGCGCCAGCAGGCAGCCGGCGGCGACGGCGAGTGCCGGGAAGGGGGTGAGCTCAACGTGCGCCTGGCTGCCGGAGATCCCGGTGGCGCCTGCGATGGTGCCCTGCGCGGCCGCGAGCGGGTCCGCCAGGACGATCGCCGCGGCGGTAACAACGCCGGCGGAGGCCAGGACGATGATGGCGGTGATGACCCACCGGGCGATCCTGCCGGCAATGGCAGCGGCAAGTCCGCCGGCCAGGGCCACCAGCGCCAGGGCCGTCACGGTGGTGGCGGCCTTGCTGCCCTGCACCTGGATGACACTTTGCGCGGCGCCGGCCTGCCCTGCCTGGTTGGGGTCGAGGGTGGCTGTCATCCAGGTTTGCGTGGTGCTGCCGAAGGCTGCCAGCGCCAGGACCGTGATCAGCAGCACCAGCGTGGACTTGCGTGCCCACGCGGGCGTGGCGCGGGGCGTCCCGGGTTTGCCGGCACCGCCTGGTGTGCCGGCGTTGCCTGCGGGGTCAACCGTTGCTCCGGAACCCGTCATCAGGAATCGGTCCCGCCGGGGAGGGATTCCGCCGAAATGTTGTGCAGGGATCCGGCGGTGTGGACCGCACGCAGCGGGGCGGCGGCCTTGTTGACGGTTTCCATGGCCTCGGTGGGGTTCACCGAGTCTGCCACGATGCCGCCCCCGGCCTGGACGTAGGCGCGCCCCTCGCGGAGCAGCGCGGACCTGATGGCAATGGCCATGTCCATGTCGCCGGCGAAGTCGAGGTAGCCCACCACGCCGCCGTAGATGCCGCGGCGGTGCGGTTCCAGTTCATCGAGGAGGCGCAGCGCCCTGGGCTTGGGGGCCCCGGAGAGCGTGCCGGCCGGGAACGTGGCCTTGAGGACGTCATAGGCTTTGGCCTGCGGGGCGAGCTGCCCCACCACGGTGGATACCAGGTGCATGATGTGGCTGAAGCGCTCCACCTCCATGAACTGGGTGACATCGACGGTGCCGGCAACGCAGACCTTGGAGAGGTCGTTGCGGGACAGGTCCACCAGCATGAGGTGCTCGGCGCGTTCCTTTTGGTCGGCCAGCAGTTCCTCGGCCAGTGCCTTGTCCGCTTCGACGGTCTTGCCGCGGGGGCGGGAACCGGCGATGGGGTGGGTGATGACTTCCTCGCCGGTGACCGTTACCAGTGCCTCCGGGGAGGACCCGACGATGGAGTATTCGCGGCCCTCGGCGTCTTCAAGGCTGAAGATGTACATGTACGGGCTGGGGTTGGTGTTACGGAGCACGCGGTAGACGTCCAGGGCAGATGCCTTGCACTCCATCTCGAAGCGGCGCGAGATCACCACCTGGAAGACCTCGCCGTCAACGATGGCTTCCTTGCCGCGGTCCAGGGCTGCCAGGTACTCGGCTTCGTCCCAGCGTTCCTGGACACTGGACGCAAAGTCCAGGGCTGCCGGTGCCAGCACGGAGACCGGCTGCACCACGGGCGCGCTGATCCTGGCCAGGAGTTCCTTGACCCGGGCGACGGCGTCATGCCAGGCCTCATCGACCCGCTCGGAGCTGTTGTCGAAGTTGATGGCGTTGGCAATCAGCAGGACCGTGCCGTCAACGTTGTCGTGCACCGCCATGTCCGTGACCAGGTTCAGGGCCATCTCGGGCAGGTGCAGATCGTCCTCCGGCGGACTGACCAGCCGCTCCCAGTGGCGGACAGTTTCCCAGCCGAGGAAGCCCACCAGGCCGGACGTGAAGGGCGGGAGCCCCTCGAACCGGTCCGTGCGCAGGGCCTCGATGGTGTCGCGGATGGCGTCCACCGGGCTGCCGGTGACCGGTACCCCGGCGGGCGGCTCGCCCAGCCAGTGCGCCTGGCCGTCCTTGGTGGTCAGCGTGGCCCGCGACCGGGCACCGATGAAGGAATAGCGCGACCAGGCTCCGCCCACGGCGGCCGATTCCATGAGGAAGGTGCCGGGCTGCCCCTGGGCCAGCTTCCGGTACAGGCCGATGGGGGTTTCGGCGTCGGCGAGCACCTTGAGCCGGACGGGAATGACGCGGCTGTGGCCGGCGAGTTCGCGGAACTCCTCAAGGCTGGGGCTGATGGTTCCGAGGTCCTGCATGGCTGTGCTTGTCCGCCTGTTCTTCGAAAGGCCCGGCAGCGCCGGTTCCTTGGATGTGCTTTGCATGGGATGCCCGCAGCCGGCTGCGGGCCGGCCCGGGCGTGTGTTCCGCCTAGGCCGCCTGGCCTGCGACGACGTCAAGGTCCCTGCCGTCGAAGCAGGTCCGGGTCCCGGTGTGGCACGCGGCACCAACCTGGTCGACGCGCACCAGGAGGGCGTCGCCGTCGCAGTCCATGGCTACGGACTTCACCCACTGGACGTGTCCCGAGGTGTCCCCCTTGCGCCAGTACTCCTGGCGGGAGCGGGAGTAGAACGTCACGCGGCCGGTGGTCATGGTGCGGTGCAGGGCTTCGTCGTCCATCCAGCCGAGCATGAGCACTTCGTTCGTGTCATACTGCTGCACCACGGCGGCCACCAGGCCCGCGCCATCGCGCTTGAGGGCGGCGGCCACCTCCTTGGGAAGCGGGCTCGCCGGTGAGGGGCCGACGGACGACGCCGGCACGTGGGACGCGGCGGATCCTGCGGTTTGGACGGGGGTTGGCTGCTCAGACATCGCCTCAAGTCTAGTGCCTCCGCCGGAGCGTTCTCCTGTTGTGAACAACGGCACGCCACCGGCCGCCGCAGTGCTGCCCATCTCCACACCACTCGTGCTAGTTTCACAAGTGATGCATTTCGTCGAACCGTCCCGAGAAGTCCTTGCCGAAACCCTGCTTGCGGCCGGCCCTGATGCGCCCACGCTGTGCAAGGGCTGGCGCACCAGGGACCTTGCCGCGCACCTTTACCTGCGCGAGCGGAAGGCCGCCGTCGGGCTCGGTTTGATCATCAAGCGCCTGGCAAAGGCCTCTGACCAGGCCACCGCGAAGCTGGCCGCCAAGCTCACCACCAACGAGGACTACGCCCGGCTGGTGAACACCTTCCGCGCCGGGCCGCCTGCCCTCTCTCCGATGAGCATCCCTGCGCTGGACGAGAGCGCAAACCTGATTGAATACTTCGTCCATACGGAGGACGTCCGCCGTGCCGTGGACCGGTGGGCGCCCAGGGCCCTGGACGAGGCCTACTCGGATGCGTTGTGGGACGAACTGGTCAAGCGTGCCGCCATCCTCTACCGCGGCGTGGACCTTGGCATTGTCCTGGTCCGTCCGTCCGGCCCCCGCCACGTCGCCAAGCGGGCACCTGTTTCGGTGGCAATCGTCGGTGAGCCGGGTGAATTGCTCATGCACGCCCATGGCCGCACCCGCCACGCCCTGGTCACCTTCGAAGGCCAGCCCGACGCCGTCGCCCTCCTCCAGTCAGCCGAAGTAGGACTCTAAAGGCTGGGCCAGCGCCCGCAGGGTTCCCTGGCCGAAGCGGGGTGAGGGAGCGGTTGGGGACTACCTGACTTCGAAGCCTGCTTCGCGGATCGCGTCCTTGACCTGGGACATCATGTTGTCCGGTCCCCAGTGGAAGATCGAGGCGGCCAGGACCGCGTCCGCACCGGCCGCGACGGCGGGCGGAAAGTGCGCCGGCTCCCCCGCTCCGCCGGACGCGATGATCGGAACCCTTACAGCGGCGCGGACCAGCTTGATGAGTTCGAGATCGAAGCCGTCCTTGGTGCCGTCCGCGTCGATGGAGTTCAACAGGATCTCCCCCACCCCGCGGTCGGCCGCTTCCCTGGCCCACTCAATGGCGTCGATCCCGGTGCCGGTGCGGCCGCCGTGGGTGGTCACTTCAAACCCCGACGGTGTGGGCTGGGACCCCGGCCGGGTGCGGCGGGCGTCAACGGAAAGGACCAGCACCTGGGAACCGAAGTGCCGGGTGATTTCGTCGATGACGTCGGGCCGGGCCACGGCGGCGGTGTTGATGGAGGCTTTGTCCGCGCCGTAGCGCAGGAGCTTGTCCACCTCTGCCACGCCGCGGACGCCGCCGCCAACGGTGAGCGGAATGAAGACTTCCTCGGCGGTGCGGCGGACGACGTCGAACGTGGTCTCACGGTTGCCTGAGGAGGCCGTGACATCGAGGAAGGTCAGTTCATCGGCGCCGGCGTTGTCGTAGCGGTGGGCGAGCTCCACGGGGTCGCCGGCATCGCGGAGGCCCTCGAAGTTAACGCCCTTGACGACGCGCCCGGCGTCGACGTCGAGGCAGGGAATGACGCGGACTGCTACTGCCATGGGAACTCCTGGATCTTCAGTGCTGCTGGGGGTCGCCGGTGCTCAGATGCGGCAGGCGTGGATGCTGCTGACCAGAATGGCGCGGGCGCCCAGGTCGTACAGTTCGTCCATGATCCGGTTGGTTTCCTTCTTGGGAACCATGGACCGGACCGCCACCCAGTCGGAGTCGCGCAGCGGGGAGACGGTGGGCGATTCAAGGCCCGGGGTCAGGCTGGCGGCCTTCTCCACGAGCTCCTTGCGGATGTCGTAGTCCATCAGCACGTACTGGCGCGCCACCAGGACGCCCTGGAGCCGGCGGATAAGGACGTCGATTTCCTTGGCCGTGCCGTTCGCTTCCCCGCCGGAACCGGTGCGCCGGATAAGGACGGCTTCAGATTTGAGGATGGGTTCGCCGAAGATTTCCATGCCGGCGGCCTTGAGGGTGTTGCCGGTTTCCACGACGTCAGCGATTGCGTCCGCGACGCCGAGGCGTACGGAGGATTCAACGGCGCCGTCGAGCCGGACCACCCTGGCGTTGATGCCGCGTTCGGCCAGGTAGTTGCGCAGCAGGCCGTCGTAGCTGGTGGCCAGGCGCTTGCCTTCGAGTTCGGCGGCCGAACTGAAATCGCCCACCGGGCCGGCGAAGCGGAACGTTGACGCAGCGAATCCCAGTGGCAGGAGCTCTTCGGCTTCCACCTCGGCGTCCAGCAGCAGGTCGCGGCCGGTGATGCCGACGTCGAGCGTTCCGCGGCCCACGTAGACCGCGATGTCGCGGGGGCGGAGGAAGAAGAACTCAATGTCGTTGTCGGGGTCCACCATGACCAGCTCGCGGCTGTCGCGCCGCTGGCGGTATCCGGCTTCGGAGAGCATGGCGGACGCGGCTTCGGACAGGGAGCCCTTGTTGGGGACGGCTACTCGCAGCATGGGAAATTCTTTCTGGGTGGAAGGTCTGGGTTTCAGGCAATGCAGGCCACAGGAAGCCGGCGGCAAAGCGCCGGCCGGTGGCTACAGATGCTTGTAGACGTCTTCCAGGGTCAGGCCTTTTGCGAGCATGAGGACCTGCAGGTGGTACAACAGCTGGGAGATTTCCTCGGCCGCAGCTTCATCGGATTCATATTCGGCAGCCATCCATACTTCGGCTGCTTCCTCAACGACTTTTTTGCCGATGCCGTGAACACCGGACTCCAATTCAGCGACGGTGCGGGAGCCTTCCGGGCGGGTGGCTGCCTTCTCGCTGAGCTCAGCGAACAGCGTCTCGAAATTCTTCACGCCCTCCAGCCTACTTGCTGCGGACGCAGCGGCGCTTCCCGGGCGGTTGCATGACGGGCGCGATGTGAGGGAATACACACCGCGCCCGTGCAGCGCGGTGCCGCTTAGCTGCGGTACTGCTTGAGGACGACGGCGGTGGCCAGCGCCGCGGTGACGGCCTCGTGGCCCTTGTCTTCCTTGGAGCCGGGCAGCCCGGCGCGGTCGAGGCCCTGCTGTTCGTTGTCGCAGGTGAGCACGCCGAAGCCGACCGGCACGCCGGTGGAGACGCTGACGTCGGTGAGTCCCGACGTCGCGGCCTGGCAGACGTAGTCGAAGTGCGGCGTGCCGCCGCGGATCACGACGCCGAGGGCAACCACGGCGTCAAAGTGCGGTGCCAGGCGGGCGGCGGCAACGGGAAGTTCGAAGCTGCCGGGGACCCGCAGCACGGTGGGCTCGGCGATCCCGGCGTCCTTGGCGGCGCGGAGTGCCCCGTCCAGGAGGCCGTCCATGATCTGCGTGTGCCAGCTGGCTGCAATGATGGCCAGCTTCAGCTGCGAGGTTTCAGCCGGGTTGAGGGTGCTGAGGTCGATGTCGGGGGCGCCGTGTCCGCTCATGGGTTTTCAGTGTTCCGTTCGTTCGTGAAGACGTCAGTCTTGTTCGTGGTCGTAGGGGGTTTCGGAAGCCGGGACGGGCACGGGAGCCACCTGGGAGTCCAGCAGCAGCCGGTGTTCCATGCGGTCCTTCTTGGTGCGCAGGTACCGGATGTTCTGTTCACGGGAGGGGACCTCCGTGGGAACCATTTCCACCACCGTCACCCCGGCCTTGGCCAGCCTGTTCTGCTTGTCCGGGTTGTTGCTCAGCAGCCGTACTTCATGCAGGCCCATTTCGGCCAGGATCTGCGCCGCGGCCTTGTAGCAGCGGGCATCAACGGGAAGGCCCAGCTGTTCGTTGGCCTCCACGGTGTCGAAGCCGGCTTCCTGCAGCGCGTAGGCCTTGATCTTGTTGGCAAGGCCGATGCCGCGGCCTTCCTGGCCGCGAAGGTAGAGCAGTGTTCCGCCGTTGTCCCGGATCAGCTCCAGCGCGAAAGCGAGCTGTTCCCCGCAGTCGCACCGGTAGGAGCCAAAGACATCGCCAGTAAGGCACTCGGAGTGCAGCCGGACCAAGGGAGCTTTTCCGTCGGTGGGAGCGTTTGGCGAGCTGACGGCCAGGTGCTCCACACCGGTCACAAGGTCGGTCCACGCCTGCGCCACGAAGTCGCCAAAGGCGGTGGGCAGTTGCACTACAGGTCCTCCGCTGACGGGATGGGGCGCCTCGCCGGACACCGCGTGGGACTTGCGGTGACCGTTGTGCTGGCTGTCGTCGCTGGCTGCCGCTGCCGTCATCGTTTCTCCTTTTCTCCACCCGGGACCACCCGGGCATCCTCATCCGGGGCGCCCCCGGCCCCGGCTTCAAGATACGCCACCAGGTCCTCGATGGAGATGAGGGGGCACCCATGTTCAGCTGCGAACGAACGGAGCCCGTCCAGGCGCATCATTTCGCCGTCGTCGTACACCACTTCCGCGATCACCCCGACAGGCTCAAGGCCCGCAAGGCGGCACAGGTCCACAGCGGCCTCTGTGTGGCCCTGGCGTTCCTGCACACCACCATCAACGGCACGGAGCGGGAAAATATGCCCCGGCCTGGTCACGGACGCCGGTCCGGCCTGCGGGTCGGCCAGGATCCTTGCGGTCAGGGCCCGGTCCGTGGCGGATATTCCCGTGCTGACACCGATGGCCGCATCACAGGAGACGGTGTAGGCGGTGCCTTTAGCGTCCTCGTTGACAGCCGTCATGGGAGGCAGGGCCAGTGCGTCGGCGCGGTCCCCGGTCAGCGGCACGCAGATCACTCCGGAGCTGTACCGGATGGTCCAGCCCATCAGCGCCGGAGTTGCGTGCTGGGCGGCGAAGATGATGTCGCCTTCGTTTTCGCGGTCTTCGTTGTCGACCACCAGCACCGGGCGCCCGGCAGCCATGGCCCGCACGGCGTCCGCGATGGAGTCCAGTCCCCGGGCGGGTCCGGATGACGCCCCGCCCGCGGCGGAGCCACCGGTTACCGGCTGGCTGGTTTGGGGATCGTTCGCGACGGCGGGTTCCAGGCGCACTGCAGCGTTCACCGTGCACCTCCCGCCAGGGCGGCTTCGCCGTTTCCTGCCGGTGAGCCGGCGCCGCGGAAAGCAAGCAGCCGTTCGGTGTATTTGGCCAGGACGTCCACTTCGAGGTTCACGCGGCTGCCGGTGGTCTTGGTGCCCAGGCCGGTTTCGGCGAGGGTGGTGGGGATCAGGCCCACTTCGAACCAGGGTTCCTGCTCCGCGGCCGGGCTGACGGCTGTCACGGTGAGGGAGACGCCGTCGATGGCGATGGAGCCTTTCTCGGCAATGTAGCGGGCCAGGTTGGCGGGAACGCCGAAGCGCAGCCGCTCCCAGTTGCCTTGGGCTTCCCGTTCCAGCAGGACACCCACGCCGTCCACATGGCCTTGCACCACGTGGCCATCCAGGCGGCCGCCTGCGGGAACGCACCGCTCCAGGTTGACGGAGTCGCCTGCGGTGAGCTCGCCGATGGTACTCCGCACCAGGGTCTCCCCCATGACGTCGACGCTGAAGTCCTTGCCGTCAATCGCTGTTGCCGTGAGGCAGACACCGTTGACGGCGATGGAGCCCCCAAGTGCCAGGCCCTCGGTGGAGGCGGGCGCATGCAGCCGGACGGTGGCGCTGGTGTTGCCGTCCCGCTCGACGGACAGCACCTGCCCCTGCTCGGCAATAATTCCGGTAAACATCAGTAGCCTCCCTGGGCTGGCTCCGCGGCTGCGCGGGTTGGTGGGTGGTCAAGTGCAACATGCCGTTGCGGTCTGAGGTGGAGCCTGAGGTCCCGGCCCAGCGTCCGTACCGCGCCGCCGTCGGACGCGTCCCATTCCCATTGCTGGGCGTCGGGAAGGCTGGTGATGCCCAGCCCGTTCAGTGCAGGGGTGCCGGATCCCAGCAGTGTGGGCGCCAGGTACACGATGAGTTCATCCACCAGGCCGGCCGCCAGGAAGGAGCTCAGGATGCTGGACCCGCCCTCCACCATGACGTGCCGGATGCCGGACGAATACAGCATTGACAGGGCTTCGTGCGGATCACGGGTGGGAAGGTGGACGGCCAGGCCGTCGTCCCCATGGATTGCGGCGTCCTCCGGGATGGCACGCAGGCCCATGACCGCACGAACGGGTTGTTTGGATGCCGGGTTGCCGGCGGCATCCCGGGCGGTCAGCCGCGGGTTGTCCACCATCACGGTCTGGGTGCCCACCAGGATGGCATCGATGCGGCCGCGGATCCCGTGGTTGTCCGCCAGGGACTCCGGGCTGGAGATCCACTGGCTGGTGCCGTCTTCGGCAGCGATGCGGGCGTCAAGGGTCTGCGCGATGTGGAGGGTGACGAAGGGCCGCTTGGCAGCCACTGCCTCGAACCACTGGCGGTTCAGGTCCAGGGCTTCATCGGCGCCCAGTCCGCTGCGGACCCGGATGCCTGCTGCACGCAGTGTCGCCGCGCCCCCGGCAGCAGGGTCATGGGGGTCGTCCACGGCGTACACCACGTCCGTGATCCCGGCGGCGATGATCGCTTCCGTGCAGGGACCCGTGCGGCCCACGTGGTTGCAGGGTTCGAGCGTGACCACCATGGTGCAGCCGGACAGATCCAGTCCGACGGCGGCGGCCTGGGCTATCGCGTCGGCCTCGGCATGTGCGGTCCCGGCACCGCGGTGGTGGCCGGAAACCAGCTGCCGGCCGTCAGGCCCGATGACGACCGCCCCCACGAGGGGATTCGCGCCGCGGGGGCCTTCCAGTGCTGCCTTAAGGGCGTCTTCCATGGCGCCCGTTTCGGCGGCACTGAAGGCTGTGACCACGCCGGCGTCCGGCTGGAGCTTCGCGGCGCCCGTCATGCGGCTGCCGATGCGGAGTAGTTGCCTGCCTTGGAAGCGGCAGGACTTGCGGCGTTTAAGAGCCATCGCTGGGGGTTCATTGTGCGTCGTTCCTTCCCTGTCGAACCGCGATGGCTCCGGGGATACGACAGCAGAACGCCGCGGAGCCCAAAGGCTGCGCAGATACAGCTGTACGTGCTTCTCTCATCCAGACTTTAACTGTCGGTACCGGAATTCCACCGGTTCAACCGTCTGCCGGAATCCTCCTGGGAGGACACCGGCTCGCGGGTCGCGGACTGTCACCGCCGGTTCGGACTTACACCGACCCCGGAGCACGTATGTGTGTTGTTATTGTGCCACAACCCGGATGGCCTCCCGGTTATTCCGTCGCGGCACGTAATGTCCGGCTGCCCTTGGCGCGCAGCAGGTCGATCGCAGCGGACGGATCCTCGGCGCCATACACAGCGGAACCGGCCACAAAGACGTTCGCCCCGGCTTCGGCGGCGCGGGCAATGGTCTCTTCGGTAATGCCGCCATCCACCTGGATCGCAACCCCCAGCCCGGAACCCTCCACGGCCGCCCGGGCCCTGCGGATCTTGGGCAGGGTGATGTCCAGGAACGCCTGGCCGCCGAAGCCCGGTTCCACGGTCATGATGAGCAGCATGTCCAGTTCCACCAGCATGTCCAGGTACGGTTCCACAGCCGTCGCGGGGCGCAGGGCCATCCCTGCTTTGGCTCCCCTGCTGCGCAGTTCCCGCGCCAGCTTGATAGGCGCAACTGATGCTTCCGCGTGGAACGTCACGGAAGCCAGGCCGGCGTCCGCGAACCCTGGCGCCCAGCGGTCCGCGTCCGCGATCATCAGGTGCGCATCGAGCGGTACGGGGCTGACGGCCTGGATCCGCTGCACCACGGGCAACCCGATGGTCAGGTTGGGTACGAAGTGGTTGTCCATGACATCGACGTGCACGGCATCGGCATTGCTGATCCGCTGCAGTTCAGCCTCAAGGTTGACGAAGTCGGCGGAGAGGATGCTCGGGTTGATGCAGCACTGCGTCACGGAAATGCCTTTCGCTGGTTGTTCTGGTCCCACGGCATGGACCACGCCGTGGCTGCTGGGTGTCGCGCCGTTCCTGATGGTCAGGCTTTCTTCCTGATCAGGGCAAGGAACATCGCGTCGGTGTGATGGATGTGGGGCCAGAGCTGGGCAGTCAGCTCGTGGCCGGCACCAAGGGACCCGGTCAGGCTGACCGCGTCCAGGGCGGCCCCGGCGTCAAGGAGTTCAAGGTCGGTGCGCTTGCGCAGGACGTCTGATACCACCGCTGTTGTCTCCGCCGGATGCGGTGAGCAGGTCACGTAGGCCACCACTCCCCCTGGCCGGACGGCGGCCAGGGCCGAGGCCAGCAGTTCGCGCTGCAATGGCCCGAGGTCCGCGATGTCCTTGGGCGAGCGACGCCACCGGGACTCCGGCCTGCGGCGAAGCGCGCCCAGGCCGGTACAGGGAACGTCAACCAGGACACGGTCATAACGCTCCGGCTGCTCACCGCCCACTTCACGGCCGTCGCCGGTGCGGACTTGCCAGCTGCCATGCGGCACGGCGGACAATGCCTGGCTGACCAGCTTGGCCCGGTGCGGCGCCGGTTCGTTCGCCAGCAGGGTGGCGCCCCGCTGGTGCGCCAGCGCACCGAGGAGCGCCGCCTTCCCGCCCGGACCGGCACAAAGATCGAGCCACGCTTCAGCGTCGCCGTCCACCGCTGGAGCGCTGACGGCCGCGTTTCCGTCCGCCGGTCCGCCAAGGTCCACCGCGGCCAGGGCCCTGGCCACCAGCTGGGAACCGACATCCTGTACACGGGTGGTGCCGGCGCGGACGGAAGCCAGCCGGCCAAGGTCGCCGCCACTGGAAAGCGCTGAGCCTTCAACAAGCTCCCCGGGAGCGGCGCCACTTTCCAGTGCTTCGTCCAGGCTGCCCAGGCCGGGCAGCGCAACGAGGTTGACCACCGGGGCGGCGTTGTCAGCTTCCAACAGCTCGTCGATCTCCGCCGCGGAGCGGCCGTGGGCCACGAGGGACTGGCGCATGGCGCGCACGATCCACTCGGGGTGCGCGTACTTCACCGCTGCTACCTTCGTAGCGTCGGTTTCGCCTTCCACCAACAGGTCCAGCCACTCCTCGAGGCTCCGGGCGGCGACCTTGCGCAGGACGGCGTTGATCAGTGTTGACGGTCCGGCGCCGATCACCGCGCGGGCGAGCCCCACGGTCTGGTCCAGGGCAGCGTGGGCCGGGACCCGCATGGCAAGCAGTTGGTGGGCACCGATGCGGAGCGCATCAAGGATGGCCGGGTCCAGTTGGGCCAGGGGACGGTCCACGCACCGTGCCAGGATGGCGTCATAGGTGCCTTGGTTGCGGAGTGCGCCATAGCTCAGTTCGGTGGCGAACCCGGCGTCCCGCTTGTCCAGGTGGTGGTGCCGGATCCGGGCCGGCAGCACGAGGTTGGCGTAGGCGTCCTCCGCCGCGACGGCGCGGAGCACCTCGAAGGCCACGAGGCGGGCGGGATCCGCGCGCCTGGTGCGCTGGGACGGAGCCTGCCCGGTGAAGCTCCGCTGCGGCCCGCGGTTGCGTTCGCGGCCCTTGGCGTTCCGCCGGCTGGCGTCCCGGGGACCGCCATTGCCACGGCGGCCGCCGGCAGGTCCGCCGCTGCCGCCCTGTCCGCCTTTCCCGCCGCTGCCCCGTCCGCCTGTATTGCCTCCGGACCCGGTCATTCGAACACCACGCTCTCCAGTGAAGCCAAACCGCGCGCCCAGTCGGGGGCGGCCATCATCTTTTTCCCGGCAGGCTGGATACGCGTCAGTTCCACCGCGTGCGACCCCGTTCCCACCAGCACGGCCTTGCCGTTCAGTTCCACGGCTCCCGGGGCCAGCCCGGAAACATCCGGCCGCAGCCGGACCGGCTCGAGCTTGACCCGCTGCCCGTTGAGCAGGGTCCAGGCACCGGGCTCGGGGGTGACGCCGCGCGCCTGCCTGCTGATGGCCAGGGCCGGATGCGCCCAGTTCAGGTGGCCGTCCTCCAACGTCAATTTTGGCGCGAGCGACACATCGCCGGCCTGTGCCTGCGGCGCTGCTTTTCCGGCGTCGATGGCGGACAGGGTTTGGGCCAGCAGGACCGCGCCGCTGTGGGACAGCCGTTCCAGGAGGTCACCGGCGGTGTCCTGGGGCTTGACGGCCTCGGTCAGGGTGCCGAAGACGGGACCGGTGTCCAGGCCTTCCTCCAGCTGGAACGTCACGGCGCCGGTGACGTCGTCTCCGGCCATGATGGATCGCTGGACCGGCGCCGCTCCGCGCCAGGCTGGCAGCAGGGAAAAGTGCAGGTTGACCCAGCCGTGCCGCGGGATGCCCAGGGCATCAGGGGGAACCAGTCCGCCATAGGCGACGATGGCCGCGACGTCCGGCTGCACGGTGGAAATGCCGGCTATGGCATCGGCGTCGACGCGCGCCGCACGGATGACCTCGATGCCCAGTTCCGCAGCCCGCTGGGCAACGGGCGACGGCGTCAGCACGCGCTTGCGGCCCAGCGGCGCGTCGGGCCGGGTCAGGACGGCAACGACGTTGAAGCCGGCGTTGACCAGCGCGTCCAGGGATGGGACTGCGACGGCGGGTGTCCCCGCGAAGAGGACCCTCACCCGGCTGCCCCGAAGCTGGAGCCGGGGGTGCTGGTTCCACCAAAGCTGGCGCCGCCGAAGCTTGACCCGACACTCCTGGCGCGTTTGGCTGTGGTGCGTCCGGCGACGGCGTCGTAATTGGCGTTGCGGATGGACCTGAGCGCCGCCTTCCTGTCCTCGCCCTCGAGGCGGTCGGTGTAGAGGATGCCGTCCAGGTGGTCGTTTTCGTGCTGGAAGCAGCGCGCCAGCATCCCTTCACCGTCAATGGCGACCGGGTTGCCGTCCATGTCAACACCGGTGACGCGGGTGGCGCGGAAACGGCGCACCGGGAAGCCGAGGCCCGGGATGGAGAGGCAGCCCTCCACATGGTCCGGCTGGTAGTCCTCGCTGTTTTCCAGGACAGGATTGATGATGTGGCCCTCGACGCCGTCGATCCGGTACGTGAAGATGCGCTTGCTGACGCCGATCTGGGGAGCGGCGAGGCCGGCGCCTTCGACGTCCTCCATGGTTTCGGTCATGTCGGCGACCAGTTTGGCAAGGTCGGGTCCGAATTCCGTCACGGGATCGGCGACTGTGCGCAGCACAGGATCGCCGATGATGCGGATATTCAGAATAGCCATGCGCTGTGTGTCCTCACGGTTGGCGGCAAAAAGGGAACCTGTCCAGTTTAGGTGCAGTCTCTCCACGTGCACCGTTCCGTTAGGCGGTGCGGGCCAGGGGTGGAGGCGCGATGGGCAACAGCGCGGTGCCGGCGCTGAGGGTGTCTGCGGAGAGCTCCCAGACGCGGCGCAGGGCGCAGAACTTCCACCAGTGGTGCTTAAGGACTTCCGGGTTGGCGCGGACCGGGCGGACTTCCGTCTCGCCGATGGCCACGGCCAGCAGGACCGGGTCCTCGCCGTACTTCCAGGGTTCCCAGGTTCCCGCTTCCGGGTCCACGAGGCTCTCTTCCGCCTTCATGCCGGCCACCAGCTGCATGACCACTTTGTCGTCCAGCGGCTTGACCTGCCCGTCCCGCGTTGTTCCCTTGGTCTTGTAGTCGATCAGGCAGATGCGCCCGTTGATCCTGGCCACGAGGTCAAGGGTGCCGGCGTATCCCACTGAGTCGTTCCAGACAGTGATTTCCGGAGCGATGGGCTCCACGCGGAAGAGCTCCCACCACTCGTCGAACCGAACAGCGAAGGCTTCCTCACCGTTGGCGGCCAGCGCCTCGCGGGCTTCCTTCATGGCATGGGGGCGGCCCAGTGCCCTTAGTGCCACCTGTTCGCAGTAGTTGTGGACACGGTCTCCGCGGCGTGCGGCGTCATCACGGTAGGTTTCGGCGGCTTTGGCTGCACGGTTGATGGCCTGCTTGATCTTGGCAGGGCTCCCCAGGCAGTCGGACAGCAGCGGATCGTTGGCCAGGCTGCTGGCGCCCATGTAGCCGAACCAGCCGTCGAGCCCATGCGGCTGCTGGCTGATTACCGTGGTGATGGAGGGCACCGAGAACTGCTCAGACGTTGACCGTGCGTACATCCGGCCGTATTCGGTGGCGTGGGCGAGAAGCGGATCAGTCATACAAAAGACTCTTTCACAGGGGGCAGACAAAAGCTCCGGGGTCCGGAGCCGCACACAAAAAAGGTCCGTTTCCGCTGTTGATGAGCGGAAACGGACCTCTGCGGTGGGCGATACTGGGTTCGAACCAGTGACCTCTTCGGTGTGAACGAAGCGCGCTACCACTGCGCCAATCGCCCCGATGCATTTGAATGCTAGCCCACGTCTGCCCCAATTCAAAAATCGGTGATGCCGCAGCCCGGAGCGCTCCTTCCCCCGGCCTGCCGGACGCGGCACCTTCCAATGCCTTGACCCGGGAAGCCAACCGCCGCCGTCGGAAATTACACGCCTGTAACTCGACAAAATCCGCGTGGACGCTGGGAAGGACGGCGGTTGGCAGCTACGCGGCTCCCTCCGATTTGGAGTTTCCCGGAACCTCCTATATTGTTTTTACTCGTTGGAACGCGAGGAAATGCCGGAAACGGCAATGAATCAAGCCTCCAAAATGCGGACGTAGCTCAGCTGGTAGAGCACCACCTTGCCAAGGTGGATGTCGCGAGTTCGAATCTCGTCGTCCGCTCGCAGGACACTGTCACGGCAAACATTCTTCGGAATCGGCGCCAGCACGGTGGGTTGGCCGAGAGGCGAGGCAGCGGCCTGCAAAGCCGTATACACGGGTTCGAATCCCGTACCCACCTCGGTGAAAACCAGGGTTTCCGGAGTTCCGGATGCAATGGGCGATTGGCGCAGCGGTAGCGCGCTTCCCTGACACGGAAGAGGTCACTGGTTCGATCCCAGTATCGCCCACTCGGCAAGGCAACTTGCCGGCAGTACCACCGGATCCTCCGGAATAACCTGCACAAATGCGGACGTAGCTCAGCTGGTAGAGCACCACCTTGCCAAGGTGGATGTCGCGAGTTCGAATCTCGTCGTCCGCTCTCTTACATCCCACAGCCGGTCTTCCGGTTTCGGGGCGATTGGCGCAGCGGTAGCGCGCTTCCCTGACACGGAAGAGGTCACTGGTTCGATCCCAGTATCGCCCACACACGAACAGCAGCTCTCCGGAGCTGCTTTTTTCGTTTCCGGGTATCCGCTGCAGGCGAACGGCATTCCCTTGGCACGCCTCCCGCGCCCGGCTAGGATCGAATGCGCGAGGAGCGACCTGGCTCCGCGATAGAAGGGAGGTGTCCGTGGGTTTGATTGACGATCTAAAGGGCAAGGCTCAGGGTCTCATCCGCGGCAACGAGCAGGCTATCAAGGACGGCATTACCAAAGCCGGCGATTTCGTCGACACCAAGACCGGCGGCAAGTACGCAGGCCACGTCGACAAGATCCAGGATGGCGCTTCCAAGCTTGTTGACCAGAACGGCACCCCGGGGCACGCACCTGCCACCGAGCAGGTTCCCCCGGCAGATCCTGGTAATCCGGTTCCGCCGGTAGACAGGGCTCCGTAAAGGATTCGGCCAGGGCTCTTGCCCGGCACGTCAAGGAGGTGCGGGTCCCGCCGGGAGGCGGCACCCGCACCTTTGGCTTTTAACGGCTTCTTCCGGAGCTCCCGATTGCCGGTTGGGAAACCTGCGCCGGTACCCTGCCGGTATGCCCAAGTCCCCCGCGCCCGCCACATCCGCCGGTCCCGGCCTGGTCCGGACCGATTCCAGGCCGGTCATCGCCGGGATCGTCACCGCACTGGTCGGATTCACCTCATCGTTTGCTGTTGTCCTGGCCGGCCTCACGGCGGTGGGTGCCAATCCCGCCCAGGCGGCGTCCGGCCTGCTGGCGGTGACGCTCACTGTTGGCCTCGGCGTACTCTTCCTCTCGTGGCGTTCCCGGGTCCCGGTAACCCTGGCCTGGTCCACACCGGGCGCAGCGCTGCTTGCTGCATCGGGAGTGCCCGACGGCGGGTGGCCGGCCGCCGTCGGAGGCTTCCTTGGGACGGGGCTGCTGCTGGCGCTGACCGGCCTGGTGCCTGCGCTCGGCAGGCTGATGGCCCGCATCCCGCCATCCCTGGCCCAGGCCATGCTGGCCGGTGTCCTGCTCCAGCTCTGCCTGGCACCGTTCAAGGCCCTTGGTTCGGTGCCCCTCTTCGTGGCACCGGTGATCCTGTGCTGGCTGCTGATGATGAAGTCCGCCCCGCGGTGGGCGGTGCCCGCCGCCCTGCTGGTTGCATTGGGCGTCATCGGAGTGTCGCTGGCGTCGGCAGGAACGCCCGTTGCACCTGCCGCTTTGGTCCCGGCACTGGCGTGGACCATGCCTACATTCAGCGTGCAGGCCATGGCCGGAATCGCAGTACCGCTGTTCGTGGTGACCATGGCCTCCCAAAACATTCCAGGGGTGGCCGTCCTCAGGTCCTTTGGCTACGAAACACCGTGGCGGCCGGCCATGCTCGTTACCGGGGCAGGGACCCTCGCCGGTGCACCCTTCGGCGGCCACGCCATCAATCTCGCCGCACTCAGCGCCGCCCTTGCGGCCGGGGAGGAAGCGGGCGCGGACCGCAGCCGCAGATGGATCGCGGGCTTCACGTCCGGCGCGGCGTACCTGGTGCTGGCAGCCTTCTCGGCGGCCCTGGTATCGCTGGTCAGCAAGGCACCGGCCGGGATGCTTGAAGCCGTTGCCGGGCTGGCACTGCTGGGAACCCTGGCCTCGGCCGCCTCGGCGGCGCTGGCGGACGCCGAGGACCGGATTGCCCCCGCCGTCATGTTCCTGATGGCCGCCTCCGGCCTGGTATTCGGCGGGATCGGATCGGCCTTTTGGGCGCTCCTGGCGGGCCTGGTGGTCCGGCTGGTGCTGCAACCCCGGCCTGGTGGCCGGGCCGGCAGGAAGTCCGCCTAGGAAGGCTCGTGGTTCTGGCCTTCGCGGGCCAGGGCGGTCAGGCGGGACACGGCGCGGAAGTACTTCTTCATGTACCCGCCGGCCATCATTTCCTCCGTGAACAGCTGATCGAAGGGGACGCCGCTGGCCAGGATGGGCACGTCCTTGTCGTAGAGCCGGTCGGCAAGGACAACGAACCGCAGTGCCACGGCCTGCTCCGTGATGGTCTCCACGTTGCGCCACACCACGCCGTCGATGCCGTCGACCAGTTGGCGGTAGCGGCTGGGGTGGACGCCGGCCAGGTGGTGGATGAGGGTGGAGAACTCGTCCTGGGCCACCGTCTTCCCGTCGAACTCCGCCTTCATGTGCGCATTGAGTTCGCTGTTCTTCAACGGTGCCGGTGCGGCAGGGAGGCCGCGGTGCCGGAAGTCCTCGCCGTCGATGCGGATGACGTCGAACTGGTCCGCCAGGACCTGGATCTCACGCTGGAAGTCCACGGCGGCGAAGCGGCCGTCGCCCAGGGAACCGGGCAGCGTGTTGGACGTGGCGGCAAGCTTGACGCCGGCGTCTGCCAGTTCACGCATGAGACGGGACATCAGGACGGTGTCGCCCGGATCGTCCAGTTCGAATTCGTCGATGCACACCAGCTGGTAGCTGCTCAGGGCATCGACGGTTTTGCGGAAGGAGAGGGCACCCACCAGGTTGGTGTACTCGACGAATGTACCGAAGGCCTTGGGTCCCGGTGATGCGTGCCAGAGGGACGCCAGCAGGTGGGTCTTGCCCACACCAAAACCGCCGTCCAGGTAGATTCCCGCCCTGGATTCGTCCTTCTTGCCGAACAGCTTCTTGAACAGGCCGCCCCCGTTACCTGACCCCACGCCGTCGGCAAATCCCTCAAGGGCACGCACGGCGGCGGCCTGGCTGGGCTGCTTGGGGTCCGGGCGGTAGCTGGAAAAGGAAACCTTTCCGAACCGGGGCGACGGGTAGAAGCCCTTGAGGAGTTCATCCACCGAAACTGCCGGAGTGCGGGCGGCAAGCTGTTCGATCTGTACCAAGGTGGTCCGTTCTGCTGGTGGTTGGTCCCCAGAAAGGATACCGGCAATGCGGGCCGTACCCGGTTGGAACGCCGCCCATCCGCCCCGGAGCGTGACGAAGGCAACATTTCGCCCTATTAACGGAATACGGACAACCCTTCAGGCGCTGGCTAGGGTGGGAACAGGTTCCAATGCATGTTCCACGGTTTCCCGTGCTCTTACTGAAAGGCCAAGCCATGCCATACCCGGTTGAACAGAATGAGAAGTTCGCAGCCTACGCCCACCCGGAGCGGCTCGTTTCCACCGACTGGCTCGCGGCCGCCATCAGCAGCGGCGCAGTGGCCAACGGCGACCTCATCGTGGTCGAATCCGACGAAGACGTTCTCCTGTACGAAACCGGCCACATTCCAGGCGCGGTGAAGATCGACTGGCACACGGACCTGAACGACGAAGTTTCCCGGGACTATGTGGACGGCGCGGCCTTCGCCGAACTCGCGGCGTCGAAAGGTATTTCCCGCGACAGCACCGTGGTGATCTACGGCGACAAGTCCAACTGGTGGGCCGCCTACGCCCTCTGGGTCTTCACCCTGTTCGGCCACCAGGACGTCAGGCTGCTGGACGGCGGCCGCGACAAGTGGGTTGCCGAAGGCCGCGAACTGACCAAGGACCGGCCTGCTCCGGCTCCCGGAAACTACCCCGTGGTGGAGCGCAACGACGCCCCGATCCGCGCCTTCAAGGACGACGTCCTGGCACACCTGGGCAACGGCCCGCTGATCGATGTCCGCTCCCCCGAGGAATACACCGGACAGCGCACCCACATGCCGGCCTACCCGGAGGAGGGCGCCCTGCGTGGCGGCCACATCCCGACGGCAGCGTCCATCCCCTGGGCCCGCGCGGCCGCCGGGGATGGCACCTTCCGCAGCCGGGAAGAGCTGGCCGCCATCTACCTGGGCGAGGCCGGCCTGGCCGAGGGCGACGACGTGGTGGCCTACTGCCGCATCGGCGAGAGGTCCAGCCACACCTGGTTCGCCCTGAAGTACCTCCTGGGCTTCGAGACCGTCCGCAACTATGACGGATCGTGGACCGAATGGGGGAACGCCGTCCGTGTGCCGATCGTGAAGGGCGCCGAGCGGGGTTCCGTTCCGGTCGCCGTCGGAGCCTGACCACGCCCCCCGCGTAGACTTGGAACGATGACTACTCAAGCTTTGCCTTCCGCCCTGGCGGCAATCGTGGACGACTTCCAGTCCGTGTCCGAACCCGAGAGGCTGCAGCTGCTGCTGGAGTTCTCAGAGGGACTTCCGGAACTTCCGGACCGGCTGAAAGACCACCCTGAGCTCCTTGAGCAGGTTGTGGAGTGCCAGTCGCCGCTGTTCCTCACCATTGAGACGGGAACCAACGACGACGGCGCGGTCCGCCTGTTCTTCAAGGCGCCGCCCGAGGCACCCACCACCCGTGGTTTTGCCGGTGTGCTGCACGAGGGGCTGGATGGCCTGACGGCGGCGGAGATCCTGTCCGTGCCCGACGACATGCCGGAACTGCTGGGCCTCACCCGCGCCATTACCCCCCTGCGCATGCGGGGAATGACGGCCATGCTGGGCCGGATCAAGCGCAAGGTCGCCGCAGCATCCAGCAGCCGGGCCTGACTACGCTGCATGGCACGCAGGAACAACTCCCAGGGAACCCCGGCCACAGCGGCACTGACCGCGGCCGGGGTTCCCTTTGTGCTGCATCCGTATACCCATGACCCCTCGGCAGCGAGCTATGGCACGGAGGCCGCCGAAGCCCTGGGGATCGACCCGTCCCGGGTCTTCAAGACCCTGGTGGTGGACGTGGAGGGCAGGCTCGCGGTGGGCATCGTCCCGGTGAGCGGCACCCTTGACCTGAAGGCCATGGCGGCGGCGCTGGGCGCCAAGAGGGCCGCCATGGCCGATCCTGCGGCGGCCCAGCGGCGCACCGGCTACGTACTGGGCGGGATTTCCCCTCTCGGCCAGAGGCAGCCCTCCCCCACTGTCCTGGATTCCAGCGCCGCGGCACTGGACACCCTGTTGGTGTCCGGAGGCCGCCGCGGCCTGGATATTGAGCTGGCCCCGGCTGACCTGGCCAGGCTGACGGGCGCCGTCACCGCGCCCATCAGCTCCCTGGCCGCCGGCAATCCCCGGTCATGACCACCCGGTCCTGGTACGGGCAGCTACTTGATGGTGTAGCGCTGCATCATGTCGTTGTCCTCGTGCTCCAGGATGTGGCAGTGCCACACATAGTCGCCCTTGAACGATGAGCCAATCGCCAGGGGCTTTCCGCCTGCCGCCCCCGCACCGAAGGGAACCCGGATCCTGGTGACTTCGCCCGGGAGCGCCACCACGGTGTCCTTCCAGCCCTGCTCGTTGGCGGCCGCGTCCCTGGGCCGGCCAATAAGGAAACGCTCGACTTCCACCGCTTTGCCCCGTCCCGGCGTGACCAGGCCGGTGGCGGGATCAATATAGCCGGTCTCCTCCAGGTAGGCGTCCGCATGGAATTTTTGCCGGTTGAGCACCTGGAACTGGGTGAAGTGCAGGTGGATCGGGTGGGCGTCCTCGGTGGTGTTGATGAGCTCCCACTGTTCCAGCGTGTCGCTCTCCACCTCGGTGGTGTCCGGGCTGTCGAACATCCTGTTGTTCAGCAGGGCCATCACAGGAACGCCGTCCGGGTTGGCTACTTCCACGAGCGCCATCCGACGGATTTTCGCCGGCGCTGCCTCCCGAAGGCTGGTGACTTCCCCGCCCTTGTCCCGCAGCCGGGCAGGCAGGGGCACGGTATAGCCGGTCCGGGACGTGACGGTGAACTGCATGACCTGCGGGAGCGGGATGGCGCCGCCCGCCACGGATTCCGGCCCGTCCGGGTACGGCACCCGGGCGCTGTTGCGCAGGACCACCCGCGATCCGGCCCGGAGCCCGGCAAAGTCCACTACGAGATCCGCCCGTTCCCCCGGGCCAATCACCAGCCGGTCCAGCCGGACGGGCGCGTTGAGGAGCCCGCCGTCGGACCCGATCTGGTAGAAGGCCAGTGCCGGGCCGCCGGCGTCGAACGTGAAGTCGTAGAACCGGGCGTTGGAGCCGTTGAAGACGCGGAAGCGGTACCGGCCTCGGGCGACGTCGAGGTTCGGCCGGACTTTGCCGTTGACCGTCGCCACGTCCCCGAAGAACTCGGGCGCCCAAGGGCGCGGGGCCCCGTCCGGGCCCTTGAGGTCCGGGTTTGGCGGGTAGGCGAGCGTACCGTCGGGGTTGAACATCTTGTCCTGGATGATCAGCGGCACCTCGTACGGCGGTGGCGGAAGCTGCGTGCCGTCCCCGGTGTCGATCCCGTCCCTGAGCAGGTAGCTGCCGGCAAGTCCTGCGTAGACGTTTAATCTGGTCATTCCAAGCGCGTGGTCGTGGTACCAAAGCCCGGCAGCATCCTGGTTGTTGCCATAGTGGTACGTGTAGGAGTCGCCGGGCGCAAAGGCCTGGTCCGGGCCGCCGTCCGACTGCGGGCTGACGTTGCCGCCGTGCAGGTGTACTGACGTCCGCGGCCGCTTCGCATCGTTGCTGCCGCGGGGGACCAGCTCGCTGTCGATGGCGGAAGCCAGGGGATGGCATTCGGCTGCGTTGCGGACCTTCAGCTCAAAGGGAACTCCTTTCCTGGCGATGATGACGGGCCCAAGGTAGGTCCTCGACGAGCCGGCCTCCTGGTAGGCCAGGGTATTCGCCGGGCCCATGTTTTCCTGGAACCGGTGGGAGGCGTTTCGGACCCACAGCGCGGTACGGCCCCCACCCCGCATGTCCAGGACGCCCAGCTCGGCCAGGGTGGGCAGTTGCTGGGTGAACATGGCCTGCTGGCCGGCCGCAGGACCGCGCGCCGCGGCTGCAGATATGCCGGGCGGGGCCAGGAGTCCCGCCCCGGCCACAGCGCCGGCCTGTAACAGTTGTCGTCTTGTCATGCGCATTTCGGGGCCCCATTTCTTCGCAGGTTTCCCCCCTTGAGCAGCAGGATAGACCTCTGCGCCGGCCTGTCACAGGGTCACGGGCCCCCGCAGAAAGCTGCGGGCCTACCCCGAATGTCCTCCGGTCCGGCCCGGGGCGCGGCCGGTGAAGTGGTCCATGGTCCGGTTGACTCCCAGGACGTCCATGAGCCGGTCAAAGACGCCGACCGGAAGCACCCGCAGGACCGGGAGCAGGTTCACGAGGGGCGGCAGGACCAGCTTCCGGTGCCCGGCCTCGATCGCGTCGAGGACCCTGGCTGCCACGTCCTCTTCCTCGAGGATGGGGAGCAGGAGGGGCCAGCGGGTCCGGACGCCGTCGAACATCCCGGTGTTGATGTAAAAAGGGCACACCACCAGCGTGTTGACGTCCGCGCGGTCCGCCCGGAGCTCCGCGCGGAGTGACTCGTTAAAGCCGACGGCGGCGAACTTGCTGGCGGAGTAGTCCGTCTGCCGGGCGACTCCCACCAGGCCGGCGGCACTGGCGACGGTGACCACGGTGCCGCGCCGGCGCTCCACCATCCCGCCCAGGAACGCGCGCGTGACCCAGTACAGGGCCAGGACGTTGACGTTCATGGTCCGTTCGATGGCGTCTTCCGTGGCATCGAGGAGCCGCTGTCCGCTGACTACGCCCGCATTGTTGACCACCACATCCACCGTGCCTGCCTCTGCCGCGGCAGTTTTCACCGCGTCCCGGTCAGTCACGTCCACGTACTGCGCGTCGGCCTGGCCGCCGGCCGCCCGGATCTCGTCGCGAACCGCCGCGCCCGCTGCCGCATCCACGTCCCAGATCACCACCCGGCTCCCGCGCCTGGCGGCGCCGAGCGCCATGCGGCGGCCCAGCCCGCTTCCGCCTCCAGTGACCAGCAGCGTTGCGCCGGCAAGTCGGATTCCTTTGGCCATCCCAGTTCTCCTTGGGTTTTCTTCTGACTGTGTCAGCGGTTTCGGGGAAAGCGGCCCATCAGCGTGATGGCGCCTTTCATGATCCGCGCGTAGGCGTGGTTGGACATTCCCGGGGCGGGGGCTACCGGGAGCAGCCGCTGCACGGAGATGGTCTGCGGTTCCGTGTATTTGAGGATGCCCTCCCGGCCGTGGCGGCGGCCGGCACCGGAGTCCTTCATGCCCCCGATCGGAGCATCATGGGATGCCCAGGTGGCGGCGTAGCCTTCGTTGACGTTGACAGTCCCGGTCAGCAGCTTTCGGGCCACCTCTTCGCCGTGGCCGGCGGACCAGACGCTGGCGTTGAGCCCGAATTCCGAATCGTTGGCCTGGGCGACTGCTGCATTGTCGTCTGCGGCACGGTAGACGGCGACCACAGGCCCGAAGGTCTCTTCCCTGGCCAGGAGCATGTCATCCGTGATGCCCGTCAGGACGGTCGGCTCATAGAACAACGGGCCCAGGTCCGGCCGGCGCCGTCCGCCTGTGAGCAGCTGCGCGCCTTTGGCGAGCGCATCCTGGACATGGCGGTCCACCCGCTCCACCTGTGCCGCGCTGATGAGGGACCCCATGCCAATCTCCCAGTCCGGCCCGGCGCCCATGCGGATCCCCTCCACCTTGGCGGTGAACGCCGCAAGGAACCTGTCATGGACGTCGGCGTGCACGTAGATCCGCTCGATGCTGACGCAAAGCTGCCCCGAGTTGGAGAAGCAGGCGTACACGGCACCGGCTGCTGCCTTGGCTATGTCGGCGTCCGCCAGTACCAGCATGGGGTTCTTCCCGCCCAGTTCGGCGGAGAAGCCGATCAGCCGTTCCGCGCACTGCCTGGCGACGGTCTTTCCGGTCTGGGAGGATCCGGTGAACATCAGGAAGTCCACCCGCCCGATCAGGGCAGGGCCTATGGAGGTTCCCGGCCCGGTGACGATCCGGAACAGGTCCTCCGGAAGGCCTGCCTCCCGGAGGAGTTTGAGCATCAGCAGCGCCGTGAAGGGCGTCTGTGAGTCAGGTTTCAGGACGATGCCGTTGCCCGCGAGCAGGGCCGGGATGGCGTCCGAAACGGCAAGGGTCAGTGGATAGTTCCAGGGGCTGATGACCCCTACCACCCCCTTCGGAATGCGGTATTCGGTGGTGCGGGTCAGGACCGGAGCCGCGCCCTTCCGCCGGCGTGGGCCCAGGTGCCGCCCGGCGGTGCGTTCGTAATAGCGGGCTGTGAGGATGACGTCCGCGAACTCCTCGAAGGCGCTAAGCCGGGACTTGCCGCTCTCTGCCTGCACCAGGTCAAGGATGTCCTGCTCCCTGTCCAGCAGCAGCGCCACGAACCGCGCCACCACGGCACGGCGTGCGGCCAGGGAGCAGCCCGCCCAGAGCTGCTGCGCCGTCCGTGCAGTGTCGACGGCGGCACGGACGTCTTCGGGCGTGCTGACGGGCACTTCGCCCAGCAGGGTGCCGTCGAAGGGGGCGTGTGAGGCCTGGACGGGCCGGCCAGGGGATGACGCCACCAGGGCCGCCAGGCTTGCGGCCAGTTCCCTGCCGCGGTCGGTTACAGCTCCTGCCGGGCGTTTTTTGGGCATCTCACGCTCCCGCAGGCGTCGGCCTGGCCGGCGTGTCGGCAGAGAGGCCCGGGTCCGGGCCGGATCCCGGGTTGAGGCGCGGCGCGAGCTGCTGACGCAGCCACGCCTTCACCAGCCGCTCCCAGCGCTCGGGGTCCACGTTCCATTCCTTGGTGTGGCGGGCGTGGTTGAACGTCTCGAACGTGACCATCTCCGGGTTCCGTTCGGCCAGCAGTGCCGAGGGTCCGTACGGCACGTACTCGTCGTCGACGCTGTGGATGATCAGGCTGGGCGTCCTCAGCTCCACGGCGCGGGAGACCCAGTCCATGACTTTGAGGTCCACTGGCGCCGAGAGACCCGTGAGCCGCCGTCCCAGCGGGTGGCCCAGCATCAGCTGCCCATACTTGCCCACCAGGGACGGAATCCGGTTCAACTGCGCATGGTGCGCCAGCACCGTCACCCAGTCAATGACCGGCGCGTCCAGCACCATCGCCCGGATCAGGTGGCGATAGCGGGAGAGATCGGCGGTCTGCAGGCAGATGGCCCCTCCCATGGACCAGCCGAACAGGACAACTTCCTCGGCACCGTTGGCCAGGGCATACCCGATGGCGGCTTCAATGTCCTGCCACTCAGTGGACCCCAGGCCGTACCGTCCGTCGTCCGCCGAGGGCGCCAGCCCGTCATTCCGGTAGGACACCAGCAGGCTTGTCAGGCCCAGTTCCAGGGCCGGCCCCACCGCCCGGAGCGCTTCCTGGCGGGTTGCCCCGCGACCGTGCACCATGATGGCCCAGGTCCGCGCGGTTCCCTTGGCCCGGACCAGCCAGGCGGGGGCTTCACCACGTTCAACGGGGACAAGGACGTCCTCGGCCGGAATTCCGGCGGCGGCCGGGTCCGGGTAGGTGGCCCCGCTCCACCAGCCCCAGCGTGCAGTGGAAAGATCCCCGCTGTAGACGGCTTCCACCTCGCGCAGCACCGTCCGGTCCGCCGGCGAGTAGGAAACGATGCGGCCGATGCGCGCATGCCCCTTCCCGCCGTCGAAAAAGAATCCATAGACCCCGTCCACCGTGGTGTCCTCATTGGCGGCCAGGATCACCTGCTGCTTTTGCCCGTCGCGGATCACGGCCAGGACTTCCTTGTCCGCCGTCCGCTGACGGGCAGGGGTGATGACCCGGCGCGCGAAGTACACGGCGAGCGCCGAGGAGCCGGCCCCCAGCAGGCTCGCCACCGAGCCCCCGGCGATGGCTCCCCCAATGGCCCACTTGGCTCCCGGCGACACGCCGCCGGTATCCCTGGAAGGTGCAGTCATTGCAGGGCGCGCTCGCCGGAAAGGTGCCATGTGACTATTGTTACCGGCACCGCCGCAGATGCCTGCATTCGGGAACCGGACGGGAACGGCGCGGCAAGGTCAAGGCGGAACCGGAAGTGGGCCGGAACCGGACGGGAACGGCGCGGCAAGGTCAAGGCGGAACCGGAAGTGGGCCGGAACCGGCGGAATGGCCAGTCAGTGCATGTGGCACGCGGGCGGGACTAGGCTAAGGCCATGAGTGATCCCATCGTCATCCTGACTGAAGAACCCCTCGGCGCGGACGACCGCCTGAACATTGAACGGCTGGTGGACGGCGCGGACAGCCGCCTGGTGGTCCTGGTGCCGGCGAACACAGAGCGCCACCTGCTGGTGGACTTCCTCGAGAACCTGTCCATGCTGGACGTTGCCAAGGCTTTCCGCGAACTGGCGGCACGCAACCCGGACGCCGCCGCAGAGCGGGCCCAGGCCGGCGAGACCCTGGCCGCTTCGCTCGCAGCGCTGCAGGGACTGGGCTCGGACGTGACCGGCCAGGTGGTGGACGGAAAGGCAGTGGACGCCCTGGTGGCCAAGGTCCGGAAAACGGGCGCCTCGCAGGCAGTGGTGATCACCAGGCCGCACGCCGTGGCCGACACCTTCCACACCGACTGGGCCAACAAGGCCCAGGACCAGCTCGGAGTGCCCGTGCTCCACCTCTATGCAGGTTCGGGATTTATCGGCGACTCCTAGGCGTTGGTAAAACTATGAGCATCTTTGGAAACAGCATCTTCGGCAACAAGGCACCGGGCGTCGACGGCGGGACACGGCAGGGCACCGCGCAGGAGGCTGCGGCCCAAGCCGGGTCCGTCGCGAAAAGCGATACCCAGTGGCGTGAGGAACTGACCCCGGAGGAATACCACGTCCTGCGGCAGGCCGGCACGGAACGGCCCTACACGGGAGAGTACTGGGATACGCACACGGAGGGCACGTACCAGTGCCGCGCCTGCGGCGCTGAGTTGTTCACGAGCAACGAGAAGTTCGATTCCCATTGTGGCTGGCCGTCCTTCTGGGCTCCCCTGGCCGAGGGCAAGGTCCGCTACATCCATGACCGGACCCTCGGCATGGAAAGGATCGAAGTCCGGTGCGCCTCGTGCGACTCGCACCTGGGCCACGTATTCGAAGGCGAGGGTTACGGCACCCCCACGGACCAGCGCTACTGCATTAACTCCGTCTCCCTCCGGCTCGTCACCAAGGATGAGACGGAAAACCAGGGGGCAGACCATGGGGCGCAGGGCTAACGGGGCGTAGCCCTGGATCCACGGATCCCACAGCCAAAGCACGGTCTCGATCCAGCAGGCAACGGCACTAGGCTAAGTTCTGCTTATGCAAAGGCCGCCCGGGCATAAGTCCTACTGGTTGCTTGCTACGCTCGCCAGAGAAGCAAGCAACCAGAAAGGCAGCCGACGATGACAGAGACCCTGACCACCGCCGTTACCGGTATTTCCGCGCAGAACCAGGACTGGCTGCGGCTCAAAGGCGCAGCCACCGCCCTCCAGGCCCTCCAGGTCCAGGACGGATCAATTCCCGAGGCGGCCGACCACGCGACAGCTGCACGCCACGTGGAAACCATCGTGGACGCCGTCACGGCCCTCTCCCCTGCCTTTCCGCACGATGCCGCCTACCTCGAGGCCGCGTGCGCTGATTTCCGGGCATGGGCCGCGGGCGGATTCGCCGTTCCGGACTTCCTGTCCTCGCTGCTGGCGTTCCAGCCACAGGAACAGCGCCGCGACGGCCTGCAGCACCTGGTGGTGTTCCCCATGTACACCCAGAACGGCAGCAGCAGCCGGCTGGTGGAGGCCGTGCTGGTGGAGGTGATCTGGCCGGAGTTCATCGCGGGCCTGGAAGCCGGCGGGTACTCCAACAAACTGTTCGTCCCCATCCGCTTCGTGGACTTCACCCCGGGCTACGACACCAACTCGGCCGTGCTCTTCCCCGAGACCGTGGCTGTCAGCCGGACCCCCACTTTCACGTGGGGTGCCATCCTTGCCGACCGGGAAGCTGCCCGGTTCCGCCGGGTACTCAAGGCCGCCGCGGAGATCACCTCCCTGGAACTCCCGGCGGGCGCCGCGGAACTGCTCGTTGACCAGGACCTCACCGAAGCGACCTTCGTCATGTGGGACCTGATCCACGACCGGACGCACATGCGCGGCGACCTGCCCTTCGATCCCTTCATGATCAAGCAGCGGATGCCCTATTTCCTGTACTCGCTGGAGGAACTGCGCTGCGACCTCACCGCCTTCCGCGAATCCGTCCGGATCGAAAAAGACGATGACGCCGACCCCGAAGCCCGCCGGCACGCCAAGCTGGTCCAGTACGCCATCATCTTTGACCGCATTTTCCGCTTTGCCATCACCGGCAGCCGCGTCCGCAACTACGACGGCCTCGGTGGCCAGCTCCTGTTCGCCTGGCTGCACCAGCAGCATGTGCTGCACTGGACGGACACACGGCTTACCATCGATTGGGATGAGGTGGCCGACGCCGTGATCGCCCTCGGAGCCGGCATCGACGATCTGTACTGGCGCTCCATCGACCGGCCCAAGACCGCCCACTGGCTGGCGGCCTACCAGCTGGTATCGGCCACCGTCACCCCCAACCCGGCCTCCGTGTGGGCCAAGGGCCCGGACGCGCTGCCGCTGGCGGGGACGCCCCGCGGCCTCACGGACCAGGTCCTGGACGATGAATTCCCGTTGTCCATGTTCTACGAAGCATTGGAGAAGAAGATGCGCCCCGTCATCGAGTCGACCGCCGGCATCACCGGCCACTCCGCCCTGTGACCGGCCCCGGCGCTGCCCGCGTCCTGGTCACCGGCGGCAGCGGCCCGTCCGGCGTCGCCGTTGCGCGTGCCCTCGCTGCCGCGGGCCACCGCGTGGCCACCGTGGGATCGGACCAGGCCCGGATCGCGGCGGCGGCGGAGAAGGCGGGCGACGGCGTCGCCCCCTTCACGTGCGACCTCGCGGATTTCGACGGCGTCCGGCAGCTCCGGGAGCAGCTCGGCGGAACCTTCGGGCCGGTTGACGCGGTGATCCACCTGGTGGGCGGCTGGCGCGGAGCCAAGGGCATCGCCGACCAGTCCGACGAAGACTGGGACTTCCTGGAACGCGGGGCGGTCACCACGCTCCGGAATGTCTCACGCGTCTTTTTTGAACACATCGCCGCGTCGCCTGCCGGCAGGTTCGCCATGGTGTCCTCCACCGCACTGGACAAACCCACCGCGGCGGTGGCCAGCTATGTGGCAGCCAAGGCGGCCGCGGAGGCCTGGACCATGGCCATGGCGGACGGCTTCCGCCGCGCCTCCGGGGACGGCGGGAGCCTTGCCGCTGCCACCATCCTGGTGGTCAAGGCACTGGTTGACGACGAACTGCGCCGCGCCCACCCCGAGCGGAAGTTCCCCGGGGCCACGGACGTGGCTGACTTGGCTGCCGCCGTCGTCCGGCTCTTCGATACCCCGGCGGCCGGACTCAACGGCGCCCGGCTCCGGCTGGCCGACTGAGCGCGGCCGTGACTGTACCTAGACTGAAAGCGTGAACAACCCCATGACCACCACAGCAGAAACAGGCTCTGCGCTCCGGCTGCACGATCCGAACGTGCGCGGCTTTGCCTCCGACAACTACTCCGGCGTCCACCCCGAGGTGCTGGCAGCCCTGGCCGCCGCCAACGAGGGCCACCAGGTGTCCTACGGCGAGGACGACTACACCGCGCGGCTCCAGGAACTCATGGTGGACCACTTCGGCCCGGGCATCGAATGCTTCCCTGTCTTCAACGGTACCGGGGCCAACGTCCTGTCCCTGCAGTCCCTGCTCCCCCGCTGGGGCGCCGTGGTATGTGCGTCCACCGCGCACATCAACATGGATGAAAACGGGGCACCCGAGCGCATCGGCGGCATGAAGCTGCTGCAGGTCCCCACCCCGGACGGCAAGCTGACCCCGGAGCTGATCGACCGGGAGGCCTGGGGCTGGGGCGACGAGCACCGCGCCCAGCCGCTGGCAGTGTCCATCACCCAGACGACGGAACTGGGCACGTGCTACACCCCGGAGGAAGTGCGCGCCATCGCCGACCACATCCATACCAAGGGCATGAAGCTGCACATGGACGGTGCCCGGCTCGCCAACGCGGCCGCCCACCTGGGCGTTCCCCTGCGGGCCTTCACCAAGGACGCCGGTGTGGACATCCTCTCCTTCGGCGGCACCAAGAACGGCCTCCTGTTCGGCGAAGTGGTGGTGGCCCTTAATCCCGAGGCAGCCCACGGCCTGGTCTACCTCCGCAAGATGAATATGCAGCTGGCGTCCAAGATGCGTTTCATGTCTGCCCAGTTCATCGCCCTGCTCGAAGGGGGCCTCTGGCTGCGCTCCGCTTCGCACGCGAACGCCATGGCAGCCCGGCTGCGTGCCGCCGTCGACACCATCGAGGGCGTCCGCCCCACCCAGAAAACCGAATCCAACGGCGTCTTCGTCATCCTTCCGCCCGGCGTGGCGGACAGGCTGCGCACTTCCTTCAGGTTCTACGACTGGGATGAGGCAGCAGGGGAGGTCCGCTGGATGTGCTCCTTTGACACCACGGAGGAGGATGTTGATGCGTTCGCCGCTGCCATCCGCCGTGAGCTGCGGGATTACCGGGACGGCCGGGCAGGGTGACCGGCCGTTGACGGCGAGCCTTCCTCCCCTGCCGCGCCCCGCCCCGTAATCTGCCAAGGTGAACGCACTTGACCAGGTTCCCCCGGATTTTCTCCACGCCTTGGGAACCCTCAGGAAAGCCCGGTGCCGGAAGGAACTGCGCCTGGCCGAGATCCCTGCCCCCGCGCGGCTGGCCCCCTTCGCCGTCGCGCTGGGCGCTGAAGTCATGGCGCCCGGCACCGGTGCCCCTTCGACGCCGGTCCACGGGCCGGCGGCCCTGGCTTTCGCCGCGGCCGGCGGTCCAGCCGGGGCCGGAACTGCGGACGAGGACGGGACCGAACTCGCCACCGGACGTTTCATCCTCCTGCATGACCCGGACGGCTCAGCGGTCTGGGACGGCGAGTTCCGCATCGTGACCTACATCCGGGCCGAGCTGGAACCGGAAATGGGCAACGACCAAATGCTGGGCACCGTGGCATGGACGTGGCTGGTGGAAGCGCTGGAAAACCACAAGGCCCCGTACCGGGCGGCCGGTGGCACGGCCACCCGCGTCCTGTCCGAAAGCTTCGGCACCCTGGCCGGCCGGCCAGGGTCCATCGACATCGAGCTCCGGGCCTCCTGGACGCCGGGTTCCTCCGATGTGCAGGCGCACCTGGAAGCGTGGTCCGACATGGTGTGCACGTTCGCGGGCCTGCCGCCGCTGCCCGACGGCGTCACGGCCCTGCCGCCCCGGCGGCGGGGCCAGCCGAACGGTTTCGGGGCAGCCCGGTAAACTGGGGGCATCATGACCCCAAACATTCCGGAAAACACCACAGCCGGCGTCCCGGCTGCTGCTGCCGCGCCCCACATCACGGTGGAGGGCTTTGACAGTCCCATCCCCGAAATCATCGATCTCGACGCACCCCGGGACGGCGTTCCCCTGGTCATCGAAACCCAGTCTGGCCTGGAACGCTGCGCCGCCGCCATCGCCGCCGGCACCGGGCCGGCCGGTGTTGACGCCGAACGCGCCTCCGGGTTCCGCTACGGCCAGCGCGCCTTCCTGGTCCAGATCCGGCGCGAGGGCGCAGGCACCTGGCTGATCGACCCCGAACCGTTCGGGAACCTGGACATCATCAACGACGCCCTGCGCGGGGTCGAATGGATCCTGCACGCTGCCAGCCAGGACCTCCCCTGCCTGTCCGAACTCGGGATGTGGCCGGACAAGCTTTTCGATACCGAACTCGCCGCGCGCCTGGCCGGGCTGCCCCGGGTGGGCCTGGCGGCGGTCATCGAACAGCTCCTGGGATTCGGGCTTGCCAAGGAGCACTCAGCGGCCGACTGGTCCACCCGCCCCCTGCCCGAACCGTGGCTCCGGTACGCCGCCCTGGACGTCGAGGTCCTCACCGAGCTGCGTGAGGAACTCATTGAGCTGCTCCAGGCCGACGGGAAGCTGGAATACGCCGAGCAGGAGTTTGCCGCCATCCTCGAAGCCGGCATCGCTCCGCCCCGGGTGGACCCCTGGCGGAAAACCTCCGGCCTGCACCAGATCCGGGACCGCCGCCAACTGGCTGCGGTCCGCGAATTGTGGCTGGAACGGGACTCCCTGGCGCAAAAACGCGACGTGGCGCCTGGCCGCCTCATTCCCGATTCGGCCCTGGTGGCTGCCGCGAAGGCGATGCCGGCCACTGTCCCGCAGCTTCTGGGCACCAAGGGATTCCATGGACGCGCCGCCCAGCGTGAGGCTCCGCGCTGGCTGCGCTGCATCGCCGCAGCACGGGACATGCAGGAACTCCCACCGCTGCACCTGGCCACCAACGCCCCACCGCCGCCGAGGGTCTGGGCAGACCGCGATCCGGAGGCGGCTGCCCGCCTGGGCACGGCCAGGCCCCTGCTGCAGGCAAAAGCCGAGGAGCTGAACCTGCCGCTGGAGAACCTGCTGACGCCCGATTACCTGCGGCGGGTGGCGTGGCGGCCTCCTGCAGATGTCAGCGAGGACTCGATTGCTGCTGAGCTGCGTGCCCTCGGTGCGCGCAAGTGGCAGGTGGAACTCACCGCCCCGCTGATCTCCAGCGCCTTCCTGAACCCGCAGCCATTGCCACCCAAGGAACCCAAACCCGTCGCAGTTGCCGGCGGCCAGTAACCTTCCTGGACCAGGCCCTTGCAGGCTAAGTTACTCACGAGTAACATCGGTGTGACCGACGCTTGGCTGCTGCCGCACTCCGGCATGCACCCGGCGCGCCACATCTCGATGAGGAGTTACACGTGAGCCAGCACGGAAGCGGCGCATCTACGCGCACTGTCCGCGACGTCGTCTTTGTGGACGGCATCCGCACACCCTTCGGCAGGGCCGGTGAGAAAGGGATTTACGCCGGGACCCGGGCCGATGACCTGATCGTGAAATGCATCCGCGGCCTGCTGCGCCGCAACCCGTCGCTGCCCGCCGGGCGGATCGACGAGGTGGCCATCGCCGCGACCACCCAAACAGGTGACCAAGGCCTTACCCTCGGCAGGACCGCCGCACTCCTGGCCGGCCTTCCACGGACTGTTCCCGGCTTCGCCATCGACCGCATGTGCGCCGGCGCGATGACCGCTGTCACCACCACGGCCGGCGGCATCGGCTTCGGCGCCTACGACGTGGTGGTTGCCGGCGGAGTGGAACATATGGGACACCACCCCATGGGCTCCGGCGCCGATCCAAACCCCCGGTTCATGTCCGAACGGCTGGTGGACCCGGCAGCCCTGAACATGGGCAACACCGCGGAGAACCTCCACGACCGGTTCCCCGCCATCACCAAGGAACGCACGGACGCCTACGCCGTGGCCTCGCAGGACAAGCTGGCCGCCGCCTACCAGGACGGCCGGATCCAGCCGGACCTGGTTCCCGTTGCCGCCCGCAGGCCCGGAGAGGGCTGGACGGTCCACAGCAAGGACGAACCGCCCCGGCCCGGCACCACCCTGGCCGACCTCGCCGGCCTCCGCACGCCCTTCCGCGCCCACGGCCGGGTCACCGCCGGAAACGCCGCCGGCTTGAACGATGGCGCAACCGCTGCCGTCCTGGCCTCCGCTGATGCGGCCGCCGAACTTGGCCTGCCGGTCAAGATGAGGCTGGTCAGCTACGCTTACGCAGGAGTGGAGCCGGAGGTCATGGGCATCGGACCTGTGCCGGCCACCGAAAAAGCCCTGAGGAATGCCGGACTGACCATCGATGACATTGGCCTGTTCGAAATCAACGAGGCCTTCGCCGTCCAGGTCCTCAGTTTCCTGGACCACTACGGCATCTCCGACGACGACCCCCGGGTTAACCGCTACGGCGGGGCCATCGCCGTAGGCCACCCCCTGGCGTCCTCCGGCGTCCGGCTGATGATCCAGCTGGCCCGCCAGTTCGAGGAAGACCCATCGGTCCGCTACGGGATCACCACCATGTGCGTGGGCCTTGGCATGGGCGGCACTGTGATCTGGGAGAACCCGCACCACCCCGACTACAGTGGGACTCCCGCCGGGGAGACCGCTGCTACCGCTTCCGAAGGAGCCATGGCATGAGCGCCGCAGATTACCGCACGTTGGCGGACCTCTTCCCCAACGAAACCGTGACCCACTCCTACGTCCAGGACATCGCCCTGCCGGGAACTGCAGGGAAGCCCAGCCCGGGAACCTTTGCCCTGGTCACCCTCGACAACGGCCTGGACCACACCAAGCCCACCACCCTTGGCCCCAACACCCTCGTGGAGCTCGGCACGGCGCTTGAAGGCCTGCGGGAACGCGCAGCCGGCGGCGAAATCGTGGGCGTGGGCGTCACCGGCAAGCCGCACTACCTCGTGGCCGGGGCGGACCTCTCCGCCGTGAAGTCGCTCGAAAAGCGCGAACACGGACTGTGGATGGCGCAGCTGGGCCACGACGTCTACGCCACCCTTGCCAACCTGGGCGTCCCGAGCTTCGCCTTCATTAACGGCGTCGCACTGGGCGGCGGCCTGGAGATCGCGCTGCAGTCCACGTACCGAACGGTCTCCACGGGGGCGGGCGCCCTGGCCCTGCCGGAAGGCTTCCTGGGCCTGGTTCCGGGCTGGGGCGGCGTGTACATCCTCCCCCGCCTGGTGGGTCCGGAAAACGCGGTCAAGGTCATGATCGAGAACCCGCTGAGCAACAACCGGACACTGACCGGTGCACAGGCATTCGGCATGGGAATCGCCGACGCCGTCTTCGAGCCTGCCGACTTCCTCGAGCAGTCGCTGGCCTGGGCCGCGGGAGTCATCTCCGGCGACGTGGTCCCGGAGCGGCCCAACGCCGTCGACCCCGCCTCACCGGAGGCTGCCGCCCGCTGGACCGCCGCCGTGGCCGCGGGGCGGAAGTTCGTGGAGGGCAAGACCTCCAACGCCTCTCCGGCCCCCGCCAAGGTCCTGGACATTCTCGAAGCCAACCGCACCATGACCGCGGCGGAATCCGCGGCCCTGGAATGCGAAACCCTGGCCGACCTGATGCAGACCGATGAGTTCCGGTCCACCGTCTACGCGTTCCTCGACCTGGTGCAGAAGCGCGGCAAGCGGCCCGCCGGCGCTCCGGACCGAAAACTGGCCCGGCCTGTCACCAAGGTGGGCGTGGTGGGCGCGGGCCTGATGGCCGGCCAGCTGGCACTGCTCTTCGCGCGGCAGCTGAAAGTACCGGTGGTCCTGACCGACATCGACCAGGCCCGGGTGGACAAGGGTGTGGCCTACGTCCATGGCGAGGTGGACAAACTCCTGGCGAAGAAGCGCGTCAGCCCGGACGCCGCCAACCGCACCAAGGCGCTGGTGACCGGCTCGGTGTCAAAGGAAGCCTTCGCGGACGCCGACTTCGTGATCGAGGCCGTCTTCGAGGAACTGCACATCAAGAAGCAGGTCTTCGCCGAACTGGAGGCCATCGTGTCGCCGGAGTGCATCCTGGCCACCAACACGTCATCGCTCTCGGTGACGGAGATGGCCGCGGACCTCAAGCACCCGGAGCGCCTGGTGGGCTTCCACTTCTTCAATCCGGTGGCCGTCATGCCGCTGCTGGAGATTGTCCGTGCCCCGCGGACCGACGACGCCGTGCTCGCGACCGCCTTCGAGCTGGCCAAGGCCCTGAAGAAGACCGGTGTGCTGGTCAAGGATGCGGCCGCCTTCGTGGTCAACCGCATCCTGCTGAGGCTCATGGGCGAAGTGACGGCGGCCTTCGACGAGGGCACCCCGGCGGAGGTTGCGGACGCCGCGTTGCGGCCCATGGGGCTGCCCATGACGCCGTTCACGCTGCTGGCCATGGTGGGCCTGCCCGTGGCGCAGCATGTCCAGGAGTCCCTGAACGCCGCCTTCGGTGACCGCTTCCCGGTCTCCGATAACCTCAAGAAGCTCATCGACAACAACGTCAAGGCACTCTGGGATACCGCGCCGGACGGTTCCCGGACCATCCCCCAGTCCACGCTTGAGCTGCTGTCCTTTGGCTCCAGCCCGTCCACCGCGGAGCAGGTGCTGCACCGCGTCCAGGATGCCCTGGCGGAGGAAATCGGCCTGATGCTGGACGAAGGCGTCGTCGCCGGACCCGAGGACATCGACCTGTGCATGATCCTGGGCGCGGGCTGGCCCATGTTCCTGGGCGGCATCACGCCGTACCTGGACCGGGTGGGTGCATCGGAGCGGGTCAACGGCAAGCGTTTCCTGCAGCCCGGCATCGCGTCGAGCAAGTCCCGGGACTAGGCGCAGCGGCGGTCAGGCGGGGTGCAGCCGGCCGCCGTCGAGCGCCAGGATGCGGTGCGCCGCCGCGTGTGCATAGCCCAGGTCATGGGTGACCAGCACGACGGCGGCGCCCGAGTCCGCTGCCGAGCGCACGGCAGCGTCCAGCAGGGCCAGCCCGTTCCCGTCCAGCGCAACGGTCGGTTCATCCAGCGCCAGGACGGCGGGCCGGCGGGCCAGGACAGTGGCCAGGGCCAGCAGCCGCTGGGCGGACGCGGGAAGCTCGGCCGGATGCTCCCGGGCCGCATCCGCCAGGCCAACAGCCTGGAGTGCCGCGCCGGCGCGCTCCACCGCCAGGGCCGGCCCATACAGGCGGTCCAGGCCGAACCCGACCTCCCGCAGCACGGTCCGTTCGAACAGTTGGTCGCGGGGCTGCTGGAACAGCAGGCCCACGGACGCTGCTGTTTTTCCCACTGGAGCTCCGGCAATGTCACTGCCGCGGACCAGGACAGTCCCTGAAGTGGGGCGCAGCAGCCCGTTGAAGTGCCGCAGCAGGGTGGACTTGCCGGCACCGTTGGGCCCGGTGACAGCCACGATTTCCCCCGGGTGGACTGCCAGGTGGACCTCGGCCAGCACCATCGCCCGGCAGCCAGGTTCCCGCCTCCGGCGCCTGAATCGGGATACCGGAGCGTCCGGGTAGCCAAAGGACACGTCCCGCAGCTCCAGCGCTGCAGGCTTCGCTGGCGGCATCTGCCCCGGGCGGCTGGACGTTGCGGCGGTGGATGGCGTTGTGGGCTGGATGCCGCCGGGCCACCGGATGGCTGGCGGCAGCAGCCGGGAGCCAGGGCGCATCGCCGCGGGAGGGCCGCCGCCGGCGAGCCTGCCATCCGCGAGGACCAGCCACGTGCCGGCTTCCAGCAGCAGCGCGTCAACAGCCTGGCTGAGGATGACGACGGCGGTCCCACCCCTGATCAGTTCACGGACCAAGGACGCCAGCTCGCTGGTCCCTGCCGCGTCCAGGGAGGCGAAGGGCTCGTCCATGACCAGCACCGGGGGCCCGGGGATGACCGCGCAGCCGATGGCGAGCCGCCGCAGTTGGCCGCCGGACAGCCTCGCGGGGTCCTGGCCCAGCAGGCTGCCAAGTCCGAGCAGGCGGGCGGTCCGCTCCACGGCGGCTTCCATCCCGGCACGGTCCATGCCGGTGTTTTCCAAACCAAACGCGAGCTCCTCGGCCACCGTGGCCCGGACTGTGGAGAGGACGGCGGCAGGGTCCTGCGGCACGAACCCCACGTGCCGGCCCCACTGGGCCGGATCAATCCGCGGGTCCCCCGGTCCGCCGTCGAACTCCAGCCGCGTACCGGCCAATTCGAGGAAGCCTGCCAGCGTGCCGTGCCCACCCGGTGGCAGCCAGCCGGACAGCAGCCGGCCCAGGGTTGACTTGCCGCTTCCGGATGCGCCGAGGATGGCCGTGAACGAGCCCGGTGGACACGAAACAGTGATATCCCGCAGGACAGGGGCGGGCGCCTCGTGGAAGGTGAAGTCCCTGATGCCGGCAGCCAGGACGGGAGCGGACGCACTGCCGGCTTCGCCGTCACTGTTGGGAATGCCGGAGCCGCCCGTGACCATGTGTTCAGCCACCCGTACCTGCCAGGACCACACGGACAACCACGGCGGCCAGTGCCAGGAGCACCAGGACGGACCGTGCCGCCCGCTGCAGCGTGGAATCCGCCACCATCCGGTAACTGGTCCGCGGCCCGGCGTTGCCCAGCCCACGGGCCTCCAGGGCAGCAGCCCGGGTACCCGCATCCTCAATCAGGGAGAGGACCAGCGGAATGGCCTGCAGCCGGAACGCAGCCGCCCTGGAGACCAGACTCCGGGAGATGACCAAGCCCCGCGATTCCTGGGCCTGCCGGATACTGCGTGCCCGCCGGGCGATGGCCGGAAGCAGGGTCAGCGTGGATGCCAGCACGAAAGCGAACCGGCCCTGTACGCCCCGGGCAGACAACGCGGCCACCAGGTCCGGGACCCTGACATTGAAGGAAAACACCAGCAGGGCCATGACGACGGCGGCCAGTTGCAGGGTGCGTTGCCCGGCAAAGTCCAGGCCCTCTGCCGTGATGCGTGCAGGCCCCCACGCTGCCAGCACTGTCCTACCTTCCGGGAAGAACAGCCCGTGCAGGACCAGCAGGGACAGGCCGAGCGGAACCATGACCGCCGCCGCCGCCGGCAGCACGCGGTGTGCCGTCCCCGCAGCCAGTGACAGGACAATGCACGCGGCAACCACGGTGAGGGACCACGGCCAGCTTGCCGCCGCCGTCGTCATGACTGCCGTGCTGCCTGCGACGGCGAAGGAGGTCAGCGGGTTGAGCCGCTCGCGCCCCGCCGTTGCCGGTGCTGCCGGGTTGCCTGCCGGGGGTGCCGTCACGGTGCCCGGGTCAGCCGTTCAGTGATGAATCGTTGGCCGGCCCGGACCCATTCCCGTGGGCGGGCGCCGGCGCTGTAGCGTCCACCCGGGTTCCCTCCGGCGTCGAAGCAGGGTTGGTGCCGGCGAGCACCCGGTGGCGCCGGATGAAGGGGAACTGCTGGCGCGCCCGGCGGGGCAGCGCGTAGACCAGGATGGCCACGATGGTGAACACGATGGCCTTGTCCATGGGGTCGGACAGCAGTGCCTGCTTGGTGATGGCCGCCAGGAGAGTGTCCCCCATGGCCCGGAAGGCGCTGACGATGGCGCCGGTGGCCACGCCCGACGTTCCGCCGAAGACGAAGGCTGCCACGGGGGCGGACACCACACCGGCAATGATGCCGGTGATGAAACCCGCCACTGGTGCCAGGTAGAACCGGCGGAAGAGGCCGTAGCGTGCCGCGAGGCCGGCCAGGCAGCCGATGAGCGCGGCGCCAGCGGCGAACGGCAGCACCGTGGGGTTGAAGAAGGACCAGACGATGCTGCTGAGGGCGCCGGTGGCGGCACCGGCGGCCGGCCCGGCCAGGACGGCGATCAGCACGGTGCCGATGGCGTCGAGGTAGAAGGGAACAAGGGTGCTGCCGACGAATTGTCCCAGCACGATGTTCAGGACCAGTGCGACCGGGATCAGCACCAGGGTGGACGCCGGCAGGGTGGGCAGCACGGCAATGATCAGCAGGACCGCCCCTGCCAGGAACCCGGTGAGGGCGATCAGGGCCGACGCGCTTCCCGGGCCGCCGGTGATGTCTGCCGGCTGGTTGAGGACCAGGTAGACGTAGGTGGCCGCGATGACCAGGGCGCCAAGGATCTCCAGCAGCCTGCGGCGTGCCGCGGGGCGTTCCTGGGACGGGAGCGTCAAAGAGGGCGATGACATGGGGAATGTTCCTTTGGGTGCAGGCGGTGGGCCCGGCAGTACCGGGCCGGAGTGTGGCTGCCTATGTCACCTCGGCAGAATCCGGCGGCAACTGCGCCGGGCCGGTCCGGAGCCTATTCTACCGGCGATTGCCCACGGAGGGGCGTTCCTCAGCCCACGCGGCGGGCCAGGCTTCCGACGGCGGACACGAGTTCGCGGAACGCCTGCTCCGGGTTGTTGCCGGACACGACCCGCGCGTTTGGGGGTGCTCCCCACAGTCCGCGGAAGTCGGCCACGGTGGTTCCCATCAGGAGCGGGGAGTCCGTTTCGACGTCTACGGTGGCTGGGCGGGCGGTGTACTCGAGCGTGCCCGCGGCCACCCCGGCCGCAAAGAAATCGTGGACGTGGGCCAGGTAGCCCTGGTCGTAGTGCCGGTGGAACTCGAAATAGAAACGCAAGGCATCGGACAGGTGCCTGACCAGGGTGTTGCCGGAGGTGCTGCGGAGCCCCTCCGGGTCCCCCGGGAGGACCAGTTCCGGAGCCGCGGCGCCTGCCGCCCGTGCCAGCGCCTCAACGTGGGCCGGGTGCAGTTCCATCCGCTCGGTGGTGTCCAGGGAGCAGACGATGGGTAGTTTCTCCGGCTGCCGTCCCCGGTACGCGGCGTAGACCTCCTTGGCCGCATGGGGGTCCACATGGGTGTTCCACTCGGCGGTGGGGGTGGTGTTGCCCTGGTGGTAGAAGCTCCCGCCCATGATCACCACCTTGGCAAGGAGGTCGGGGAGCTCCGGTTCCCGCCGCAGTGCCAGGGCGAAGTTGGTCAGCGGCGCCGTGATCAGGGCGGTGAGCTCACCCGGCCTGGCGCGGGCGTGTTCGATCCACAGGTCAACGGCGTTCCGCGCCGAGACCTGTCCGGCGGGCCCGGGCAGCACCGCGTAGCCGATCCCCTGCGGCCCATGGGTTTCGGGTGTGGTGGTGAGCGGAATGGACAGCGGCCCGCGCGCCCCGATGGCCACCTCGACGCCCGGCCTGCCGCACAGCTCCAGCAGTGCCAGGGTATTCCGGGCCACCTGGTCGGCATCGACGTTGCCGGGGGTGGCCGTGACCGCCACGAACTCCGTGTCCGGGAGCGCGGCAAGGTAGGCAAGGGCAAGGGCGTCGTCGATGCCGGTATCGACATCAAGGAGGTAGGCGGGCATCGTGGCCTAGAACAGCGCGACCTTGGGCACGGCGGGGAAGATGTCGTCGAGGGTGGCGATGTCCTCCGGGGTGGGGGTCCAGTTCGCGGCTTCGGCGTTTTGCCGGACCTGCTCCGGCCGGGTGGCGCCGGCGATGACGCTGGCCACCGAGGGCTGGGCGGCGAGCCAGGAGAAGGCCACCTCGATCTCCGTGAGGCCTCGTTCTTTCGCGAAGGCGCTGTACCTGCCCAGTTGGTCCCAGTCGGCGTCGTCCACCATGTTGGTGCGGGTGTGGCTGAGCCGCGACCCTTCGGGGGCGTAGCCCGGGGAGTACTTGCCGGTGAGCAAGCCGTTGGCCAGCGGGAAGTAGGGCAGGACGCCCAGGCCGAACTCCTCCGCGGCCGGGGTCACTTCCAGTTCGGCCCGGCGGTCCAGCAGGTTGTAGTGGTTCTGCGAGGAAATGAACCGGGAAGTCCCCAGTTCGCGGGCCACGTATTCAGCCTGGGCGATCTGCCACCCGGAGCGGTTGGAGTGGCCGATGTAGCGGACCTTGCCACCGCGGACCAGGGTGTCCAGCGCCGCCAGGGTCTCGTCGATGGGGGTCAGTGGGTCCGGGGTGTGGAACTGGTAAAGGTCGATCCAGTCCGTGTCCAGGCGCCGCAGCGACGCTTCGGCTGCCTGGATAATGTACCGCCGGGAGCCGCGGGCACCGAAGTCGGGGCCGTTGGCGCCCCGGGTGTCCATTCCGAACTTGGTGGCGACGACGACGTCCCCGCGCCGGCGGCCGAGCGCCTTGCCGAGCATGGTTTCGCTGAGCCCGGGTTCCTTGCCGTAGTTGTCTGCGACGTCGAACAGGGTAATGCCGGCGTCGATCGCGGCGTTCACGACGGCGTCCGTTGCGTCCTGCGACTCGGTGGCGGTGTTGGCGCGGCCCAGGTTGTTGCAGCCCAGGCCTACGGTGGAGACCGTCAGCCCTGATTTTCCAACACGGCGGTAACTGGTCACGAACGTCTCCTAGAGGCTGAAGCTGCTGGCGGGCTTGGCGGAATGCTTGAGCTTGTAATGGTCCGGCTGGCTGTACGGGGCAGCCCCGATGCTGAGCTTGGTGAAGTCGAGGTCCTCGTTGCGGGCGCAGACCTTGATGGCGCTGACGGCCTTGTTCACATCCGGGCACAGGCAGAAGATGCTGAGCTTGTAGTCGGTGAATTCGGAGCGTTCCACCGTTCCCAGGCCGCGCCAGGCCAGGTGGCTGACGAGGGCGTCCTTGGCCTTCTGTTCAAGGCGGCGGTCACGGTCGGTGCCGTCCTTGGTCTTGAGGGCGAACTGGGCCACCACCCAGGACTGCTCCTCGTTGGGGACCTCAGCGTAGCCGTCCTCGGCGCACTGGGCTGCGAAGGCGTCCAGGAGGCCGTCGGCAGCGGCGGCGTCGGGGACATCGGTTTCCTCGGTCTTGCTCTGGTGCCCCACGGCACCGAAGTTCATGACGAACTGGGAGTATTCCTCGTCAAACCAGGCCTCCCTGAAGTGCAGGGCGCCGTCGTCGTCGCGCTTGTAGACCCTGACAATGCCGCTCATATGGTGCGTCCTTTGGTAAACCATTCGACGTCGGTGCCGTCGAATGGCGCGTGCTGTGCCTTCACGGCGTGGTAGAGCCCGTCTGCGGCAGCCTGGATATCCTCGATCAGCCGCTGGGGGTAGTGCATGGAGACGCTGTGCGCCGCAAACTCGTCCTGGTCGTCGATGAAGACGCCGCGGGCCTCGGTCCGGATGACGTCGAGATCCATGTCGATCACATGGAACTCGGTCACGGCAGGCCGGATGTGAGTCCACTCATGGCCTACCGCGAGGTCGATGTAGACCCGCACTCCACCGGGGTGCGCGGAGTCGTAGAACGTGGCCACCCAGTCCCCCTGCCGTGGCACCAGCAGGACAGCGTCCGAGCGCGTATAGAACGCAGCGCCTGGACGGGAGCAGAATTCGTTGGTGCCCTGGAAGATCCACCATCCGTGCCGGTCCTCGCCGAGGTACCGCCCGGGAACCACCCAGTGGGCTTTGCCGTTCCATTTCCGGTTCCTGGAGACCACCAGCTGGCCCGGCTCCAGCCCATTCGGAACCCGCGTAGTGGTGGTGTGCAGAACTGGTCCGGACTCCCCCGCCGGCCCGGGATACTTCAGCTCGTCTTCGTCCCTCACAGGATCGGAAGGCTGCCGGTGGTGGGGTGCTGCTGCCCGGGGAGGGGCCGCGCGAAGGGGACCTTGGTTCCCAGGACCTGAGCGACGACGTCGTGCGTGATCTGCTGGGCGGTCAGCCCAACCCGCTCCAGCACTTGGTTGCGGGTGCCATGGTCCAGGAACTCCACGGGCAGGCCTACCTCGTTCAGTGCCGTATCCACGCCGGCAGCGCGCATCTCCTGCCGGATGCGGGAGCCGACGCCGCCCGCGCGGACGCCGTCTTCGATGCAGATGACCAGGCGGTGGTGCGAGGCCAACGCGATGATCGAACGGCGGACGGGGAGGACCCAGCGGGGGTCCACCACGGTGGTGCTGATGCCCTGCGCGCCGAGCCGGTTGGAGACGTCGAGGGCCAGTTCGGCCATGGCGCCCACGCTGACGATCAGTACGTCGTTCTCGGTGGAACCTGACGGCCGGCGGGCCAGGATGTCCACGCCGTCGCTGAGCCGTTCCACTGCCTCGACGGCGGGGCCAACGGATCCCTTGGAGAAGCGGACAACGCTGGGCGCGTCGTTTATGGCCACAGCTTCACGCAGTTCCTCCCGGAGCCGGGTGGCGTCGCGGGGCGCGGCGAGGTGTAGCCCGGGGACGATCTGGACCATGGCCATGTCCCACATGCCATGGTGGCTGGCGCCATCCGGGCCGGTGACGCCGGCGCGGTCGAGGACGATGGTGACGCCTGCCTTGTGGAGGGCCACGTCCATGAGCAGCTGGTCGAAGGCCCGGTTCAGGAACGTGGCGTAGACGGCCACCACCGGGTGCAGGCCGCCGAAGGCCATGCCTGCGGCGGCGGTCAGCGCGTGCTGTTCCGCGATGCCGACGTCGATGACGCGCTTGGGGTGCTTGGCGGCGAACTTGTGCAGGCCCACGGGAATCAGCATGGCTCCGGTGATGCCCACGATGTCGTCGCGTTCGTCGGCGATGGCTGAGATCTCGTCGGCAAACACCGAGGTCCAGGACTGGGCACCGCCGGTACCGGTGGGCTCGCCGGTTTCGGGGTCGATGATCCCCACAGCATGGAATTGGTCCGCTTCGTGGGCACGCGCGGGCGCGTAGCCGTGGCCCTTCTCCGTCATGGCATGGACGATCACGGGACCGCCGTAGTTCCTGGCGGTGGACAGTGCGTGCTCCATGGCCTGGAGGTTGTGGCCGTCCACCGGGCCGATGTATTTCATGCCGAGGTCCTCGAACATGCCCTGCGGCGCCCACCAGTCCTTGATGCCCTTTTTCATGGCGTGCAGGCTCTTGTAGGTGAACTGCCCCACGGGGCCGCCGTCCTGCAGCTTCTTCTTCCACCAGTCGAGCGCGCCTTCGTAGGCCGGGGCGGCGCGGAAGGAGTCGATAGTGGGGCGCAAGGACGCCAGGTAGTCGGCGAACCCGCCGACGGTGGGGGCGTAGGAGCGGCCGTTGTCGTTGACGACGATGACCACGCGGCGCTTCTTGTCTGCCGCGATGTTGTTGATGGCTTCCCAGGCCATCCCGCCGGTGAGGGCGCCGTCGCCGATGATGGCGACGACGTGCCGGTCGCCTTCCCCCGTGAGCTGGCGGGCGCGGGAGATACCGTCCGCCCAGGACAAGGACGACGACGCATGGGAGCTTTCCACGATGTCGTGTTCCGATTCCGCCCTGTCCGGGTAGCCGGAGAGGCCGCCTTCCTGGCGGAGCGTGCTGAAGTCCTGGCGGCCGGTCAGCAGCTTGTGGACGTAGGACTGGTGCCCCGTGTCAAAGACGATGCTGTCGCGGGGAGATTCGAAGGTGCGGTGCACGGCAAGGGTCAGTTCCACGACGCCGAGGTTGGGCCCGAGGTGGCCGCCCGTCTGGGAGACGTTCGTGATCAGGAAATCCCTGATCTCCGAGGCCAGCTGTTCCAGCTGTTCCTCGGTCAACTCGTTCAGGTCCTGTGGATTCCGGATGGTGTCCAAGATTCCCAATGACCCCTCCTTCGGGTGGTAGACGTGCCGTTTAACTCTAACGCCTTGGCTTGAATGCAAAGCCGAAGCCCCGGCTGGTCGGTGACCGGCCGGGGCTTCGGGGTGGATCGTTGCTGCTGTTGGAACCCGCTAGTTCGCGGAGATCTGGCGCAGCACGTACTGCAGGATGCCGCCGTTGCGGTAGTAGTCCGCTTCACCCGGGGTATCGATGCGCAGCACGGCATCGAACGACTTGGAGGAGCCGTCCTCTGCGGTGGCGGTGACCTTCAGGGTCTTGGGCGTGGTGCCCTCATTGAGGGCGGTGACGCCCTCAACCGAGAAGGTTTCCGTGCCGGTCAGGCCCAGGCTGGCAGCGTTCTCGCCGGCCGGGTACTGCAACGGCAGGACACCCATGCCGATGAGGTTGGAGCGGTGGATGCGCTCGTAGCTCTCGGCGATGACGGCCTTGACGCCCAGCAGGGCGGTGCCCTTGGCTGCCCAGTCACGCGATGATCCGGAACCGTATTCCTTGCCGGCCAGGACCACCAGCGGGGTGCCGGCTGCCTGGTAGTTCTGCGCGGCGTCGTAGACGTATGCCTGCGGGCCGTCGGCCTGGGTGAAGTCGCGGGTGAAGCCACCCTCAACGCCGTCCAGGAGCTGGTTCTTGATGCGGATGTTCGCGAACGTGCCGCGGATCATCACTTCGTGGTTGCCACGGCGGGAGCCGTAGGAGTTGAAGTCCTTGCGCTCCACGCCGTTGGCCAGCAGGTACTGGCCGGCGCGGGTGTCGGACTTGAAGGAACCGGCCGGGGAGATGTGGTCGGTGGTGACGGAATCGCCGAGCTTCAGGAGCACGCGGGCACCCGAGATGTCCTTGACGGGTTCGGGCTGGGCCTTCATGCCGTCGAAGTACGGGGGCTTCCGGACGTAGGTGGACTTCTCATCCCAGGCGAAAGTGTCGCCGGCCGGGGTGTCGAGGGCCTTCCAGCGGTCGTCGCCGTCGAAGACGCCCTCGTAGCCGCGGGCAAACATGCCCTTGTCGATCGAGGAGTCGATGACCTGCTGGACCTCGACCGGGTTGGGCCAGATGTCCTTCAGGAAGACGTCGTTGCCGGCTTCGTCCTGGCCCAGTGCGTCGTTCTCGAAGTCGAAGTCCATGGTTCCGGCCAGGGCGTACGCGATGACCAGCGGCGGGGAGGCCAGGTAGTTCATCTTGACGTCCGGGTTGATCCGGCCTTCGAAGTTGCGGTTGCCGGAGAGGACTGCGGTGACGGAGAGGTCGTTGGCCTGGATGGCCTCCGAGATTTCGGCGTCGAGGGGGCCGGAGTTGCCGATGCAGGTGGCGCAGCCGTAGCCCACGATGTAAAAGCCGAGCTTCTCCAGGTAGGGGGTCAGGCCCGACTTGTTGTAGTAGTCGGTGACAACCTTGGAACCGGGGGCAACGGAGGTCTTGACCCACGGCTTGGCGGCGAGGCCCTTTTCGACGGCGTTGCGGGCCAGCAGTGCTGCCGCCAGCATCACGGACGGGTTGGACGTGTTGGTGCAGGAGGTGATCGAGGCGATCGACACCGCACCGTGGTCCAGCTCGAATTCGCGGCCGTCAGCGGTCTTGACAGCCACCTTCTTCGTCGGGCGGCCGTTGGACTTCGGTCCGTGGGCGTGCGGGGCTTCCTCGGTGAGGTGGGTTGCCGTGGCGGTGAACGAGGGTGAGTCGGACGCCGGGAAGCTCTCGTCGATCGCTTCGTCCAGGCTGCCGTCGGCGAGGTCCACCTTGACGTAGTTGCGGAGGTCCTCGCGGAACTGCGCCTTGGATTCGGTGAGGATGATGCGGTCCTGCGGGCGCTTCGGGCCGGAGATCGACGGAACGACGGTCGACAGGTCCAGCTCGAGGTACTCGGAGAACTTGATGTCGCGGGAGGGGTCGTGCCAGAGGCCCTGTTCCTTCGCGTAGGCCTCGACCAGGGCGACGTTCTCGTCGGACCGGCCAGTGAGGCGCAGGTAGTCCAGGGTGACGTCGTCGATGGGGAACATGGCGGCGGTGGAACCGAACTCGGGGCTCATGTTGCCGATGGTGGCGCGGTTGGCCAGCGGCACTGCTGCGACGCCTTCGCCGTAGAACTCGACGAACTTGCCCACCACGCCGTGCTGGCGCAGCATTTCGGTGATGGTCAGCACCACGTCGGTTGCGGTGGCGCCGGCGGGGATGCTGCCGCTGAGCTTGAAGCCCACGACGCGCGGGATGAGCATGGAGACGGGCTGGCCGAGCATCGCTGCCTCGGCTTCGATGCCGCCGACGCCCCAGCCCAGCACGCCCAGGCCGTTGACCATGGTGGTGTGCGAGTCGGTGCCAACGCAGGTGTCGGGGTAGGCGCGCAGCGCACCGTCCACTTCGCGGGTCATGACCGTGCGGGCCAGGTACTCGATGTTGACCTGGTGCACAATGCCGGTTCCCGGGGGAACAACCTTGAAGTCGTCAAACGCGGTCTGGCCCCAGCGCAGGAACTGGTAACGCTCACCGTTGCGCTGGTATTCGATCTCCATGTTGCGCTCCAGTGCGCCGGAGTTGCCGAAGGCGTCGATCTGGACGGAGTGGTCGATGACCATCTCGGCGGGGGCCAGGGGGTTGACCCGCTTGGGATCGCCGCCCAGGTCCTTGACTGCCTCACGCATGGTGGCAAGGTCGACCACGCAGGGAACGCCGGTGAAGTCCTGCATGATCACGCGCGCCGGCGTGAACTGGATTTCTGTATCGGGCTCCGCATTCGGATCCCAGCCTGCCAAAGCGCGGACGTGATCGGCAGTGATGTTCGCGCCGTCCTCGGTCCTCAGCAGGTTTTCAAGCAATACCTTGAGGCTGAACGGAAGGTTTTCTGCACCTTCAACGGAGTTCAACCGGAAAATTTCGTACTCGGTTCCGGCTACATTAAGTTTGCCTTTTGAACCGAAGCTGTCCACAGTGCTCATCGCAGGACTCCTCTCGCAACAGTTTCATCTTTGTCGCGCGGTTGACCGCCTGCTAGTTAGGAAGCCCTAAGTAGCTCAAGGGCCCGAAAATTTGCACACGGCCGGCCGAGAATTCGGGCGCGACGTGGGACTACTACGGCAATCGTAGTCGATAACCGCAGCGGCATCACGGAGCCGGAGCCAGCAATGCGACCGTCTCGAGGTGGTGGGTGTGGAGATACAGGTCGAAGGCCCGGAGCCCGGCGAGTCCCCACCCGGAGCGGCGGAAGTAACCGAGGTCACGTGCGAACGACGCCGGATCGCAGGACACGTAGGCGATGGCCCGGGGCTGGGCGGCCACGAGTTGCCCGACGACGGCTTTCCCGGCACCGGCGCGCGGCGGGTCAAGGACCAGCGCGTCGAAATTCCGCGGTTTCTGGCGCAGGACCCGCTCCACGCGCCCTTGGACCACTTCCACCTGGGGCGAAGAATGCAGGTTCTTCCGGGCGTCGCGGCTTGTGCCCGGGGCCCCCTCGACCGAGAGGACGGATCCCGTCCCGCCTACGGCGTCCGCCAGTACGGCGGTAAAGAGTCCCGCACCGGCGTAGAGATCAGCCACCACCGCACCGGGATTGAGGTAGTCCCCCTGATGCAGGAATTCTGTGACAGCCCCCACAAGGGTCCCGGGCGCGTCGCGGTGGATCTGCCAGAAACCCTCGCCGGTCACCCGGTAGTCATGGCCGACGGCGGATTCCTGCACCCAGGTGCGCCCCCGGAGCTGCACGACCGTGCCGGCCAACGGATCGAAGGCGGCCACCGATGCGTCGGCCGGCAGCGCGGCGGCGATGGCCCGCAGCCGCTTGTCCTTGGTCCCGGGCGAAGGGGCCAGGAGTACCAGGGGGCGGGACCCGTTGGCCGGAGCGGCCACCTCCACCCGGTCGATGCCCTGCAGGTCCAGGTCCCAGAGGCGCAGGGCGTTGATGGCTTCGCTGGCAAGCGGCATCTCCCGCACCGGAACAATGTAGTCGGAACGGTGCGCGTGCATGCCCAGCCTGCCGCCGGGGGTGACCGAGAAACTGGCCCGCGTGCGCCATCCAAGGCCGGTGCCGCCGTCGTCCGCTTCCCCCACGGGCTCCACGGCACCGTTCCACGCGGAAGGCACCTGCTCAAAGCCGGCAAGGCGGGTGAGCTGCTCGGCGAGGACGTCCGCCTTCAGGCTGCGCTGTTTGGCCAGGGCCATGTGCCCGAATTCGGCACCGCCCACCGGCGGGTGGCCGTGGCCCCAGGCACGCAGGGAATCTGCCACGTGCCAGAAGTGCTCCACCCGGTCCGGGGATGGATCGAGAACCTCGATGACGTCCGCGCGCCAGAATTTGGCATCGTCGCCCGCATCGGTCAGCCGGACCCGGACCTTCTCGCCCGGAACGGCGTGCCGGACAAAGACCACGCGGCCCTCATGGCGCGCCACGCAGTGCCCGCCGTGGGCTACCGGTCCGACGTCGAGCACGGCCTCCTGGCCGGTGTGGCCGGTCTGGTCCCCTTCCGCCGGAGCAGCTGCCGGCTGCATGGCGCGGGAAGTTCTGGTGCTCACTGGACGTCCTGGAGGTTCTTGGCTTCTTCGGAGGATTTGAGCTGCCAGGGAACGCTGGCCACCATGACGCCCGGTTCGAAGTGCAGCCGGGTCTTGATGCGGAGGGCTGTCTGGTTGTGCACCAGCTGCTCCCACCACTTACCCACCACGTACTCGGGGATGTACACCACCACCAGGTCCCGCGGGGAGTCCAGGCGCATTTGCTTGACGTAGTCCATGATCGGCGTGACGGTCTCGCGGTACGGGCTGGCGAGGACGGTCAGCGGCACCGGGATCTCAAGCTTTTCCCAGTCGGCGATGGTGTGCGCCGTCTCATCCGGGTCGATGTCCACGGTGATGGCGTCCAGCCGGGAGGGGCGGGACGCGCGGGCGTATGCCAGGGCACGCAGGACGGGCTTCCGGACGTGCGAGACCAGCAGGACGGCGTGGACCCTGGTGGGCAGGGCGCGCGGTGAGGAGTCCTCGTCCACCGCGAGCTCCTTGGCGACATTGTCGTAGTGGGCCCGGATGCTCCACATGATCAGGAAGAGGATGAACATGGCCAGCAGCGCGATCCAGGCGCCCTGCTGGAACTTGGTGATCAGGACGATGACCAGCACCAGTCCGGTCATGCCGAAACCGATGCTGTTGATGGTCCGCGACTTGATCATCTTGCGCCGGACGGCCTTGTCCTTGGCCAGCTTCAGTTCGCGGCCCCAGTGCCGGATCATCCCGAGCTGGCTGAGGGTGAAGGAGATAAAGACGCCCACGATGTAGAGCTGGATCAGCTTGGTGACGTCGGCATCGAAGGAGATGATCAGGATCAGCGCGCCTGCCGCCAGGGCCAGTACGCCGTTGCTGAACGCGAGCCTGTCGCCGCGGGTGCGGAGCTGGCGGGGCAGGTAGCCGTCCTGGGCGAGGATGGAGCCCAGGACCGGGAAGCCGTTGAAGGCAGTGTTGGAAGCGAACACCAGGATGACGCCGGTGGCGGCCACCACGATGTAGAAGGGAATGCTGCCCGCGCCGAAGATCGTTTGCGCAATCTGGCTGATGGCGGGGTTCTGGATGTAGCCCTCGGGCAGCGGGTTCCCATTGAGCAGGAATTCCTTGGCCGGGTCCAGGACGATGTGGACCTTGGTGGCGTTGGCCAGGTAGATGATCCCGGCCAGCATGGCGGCGCCGATCATGCCCAGCAGCAGCAGGGTGGTGGCGGCGTTCCTGCTTTTGGGATGCCGGAAGTTGGGGACGCCGTTGCTGATGGCTTCGACGCCGGTGAGCGCCGCGGCGCCGGAGGAGAAGGCCCGCAGCAGCAGGAACGCACCGGCCAGGCCCACCAGGCCCTGGTCGAAGCCCTCGGCCGGGACGATGGTGAACGCGGCCGACGGCGCCTGCCCCAACTGCCCGGTGGCGGCCTGGAACATGCCCACGGCCGTCATGCCCAGGATCGAGGCCATGAAGATGTACGTGGGGACCGCGAAGACGCTGCCCGCTTCCTTGATGCCGCGAAGGTTCACCAAGGCAAGGATCACGACGCCGATGGTGGCAATGATTGCCTGCTGGCCGTGCAGGGACGGGACAGCCGTGGTGAGGTAGGCCGCAGCCGAGGACATGGACACGGCAACCGTCAGGACGTAGTCCACCAGGAGGGCCGAGGCCACGGTCAGGCCGGCGTACTTTCCCATGTTCACATTGGCGATCTCGTAGTCGCCGCCGCCGGACGGGTAGGCGTGCACGTTCTGCCGGTAGGAGGCCACCACGGTCAGCAGCACCACCATGACGGCCAAGCCAACCCAGGGCGAGATGGCCACGGCGCTGACGCCGGCCAAAGCCAGGGTGAGCAGGATCTCGTCCGGTGCGTAGGCCACCGACGACAGGGCGTCGGAGGCGAAAATCGGGAGGGCGATCTTCTTGGGGAGCAGGGTATGGGCCAGGCGGTCATTCCGGAAGGGCCTGCCCACCAGGACGCGTTTGACGGCGTTCAGTATTGTCAACACCCCACAAAGCTAGTCTGATTCGCGGTCGATGTCATGACGGGCGCCTGCCAGGCCTAACAGGTGCCATGCCGGTAGAGTTCTAGCTGCACGATCCTGACACAGATACAGAGGAGATACGGTGGCGCATTTCGTGATCATGGGATGTGGCCGGGTGGGGGCAACGCTGGCGCACACGCTGGAGGATGCCGGCCATTCCGTGGCCATCATCGACCAGGATGACCGCGCGTTCCGCCGGCTCCGCCAGGGCTTCACCGGCCGGAAGGTCACCGGTGTGGGCTTTGACCGGGAGACCCTTAAGCAGGCTGGCGTGGGCGAGGCCTACGCCTTCGCTGCCGTCTCCAGCGGTGATAACTCAAACATCCTGGCCACCCGGGTGGCCCGCGAAACCTTCCACGTCCCGCACGTCGTCGCCCGGATCTACGATCCGGGACGTGCCGAGATCTACCAGCGCCTGGGCATCCCCACGGTGGCCGCCGTCCGCTGGAGCGCGGACCAGGTGCTGCGCCGCATCCTTCCCGAACAGCACCTCGCCGGTGATTTCCGTGAACCTTCCGGGCGGCTGGTCCTGGCTGAACTGGACCTCGATGCCGGCTGGATTGGACACCGGATCAGCAGCATCGAAAAGGCTGCCGACGTCCGGGTGGCCTATGTGACCCGCTTCGGCGAGGGCCTGCTCCCTGACGCTGGAACGGCGTACCAGGACGGGGACACCGTGCACGCCATGCTGCAGGTGGACCGCAGCGCCCAGATCGCCCAGATCCTCGCCAAAGCCCCTGCCAAGGAGTACCAGTGAAAGTCGTTATCGTCGGCGCCGGCAGCGTCGGATCATCCATTGCCCGGGAACTGCTGGCGCACAAGCACGAGATCCTGCTGATCGACCTCAAGCCCGAGGTGATCGGCCGGAGCGGGCTCAGGGGCGCCCACTGGCTGGTGGGCGACGCCTGCGAACTCTCCACCCTGCAGGGCGCCAAGGTGGAGGACGCCGACGTCGTGGTCTCCGCAACCGGCGACGACAAGGTCAACCTGGTGGTGTCCCTGCTCGCAAAGACAGAGTTTGGGGTTGGCCGCACCGTGGGCCGGGTCAACAACCCGAAGAACGACTGGATGTTCAATGATTCCTGGGGCGTCGACGTCGCCGTCAACACGCCGCAGCTGATGACCGCCCTGGTGGAGGAGGCGGTGGAGATCGGCGACCTGGTCCGCCTGCTGACGCTGCAGACCGGGGTGGCTTCACTGGTGGAATTCACCGTTCCCCATGATTCCCACGTGATCGGCATGACAGTGGGAGACATCCACTGGCCCGAGGACGCCACCCTGGTGGCGATCCTGCGCGACCAGGCACCCATCACGCCCAGCCGGGACGACGTCATCGACGGCGGGGATGAGCTCTTCTTCGTGACCACCATTGCGGCCGAGGACAGGCTGCGTGAGCTCCTCTCCTCCGCCCCGGGCAGTATTGACACCGGGGAGCGGGCCGTGGGCGACGCCGAGCCGGCCGCCGCGGCCGGCCACGGCCACGCGCAGGACGACGACGGCTTCGACGGTTAGTCCGCCGGCGCGGTTTTGGGTGCCGGCCGGGTTACCAGCCAGGCCACCCAGATGCCCAGGATGTACAACGGTGCGCCCATGATGAGGCGGGTGGTGGCCAGTGCGGCCAGCCCGTCCGTGCCCATGAGGTAGAGCGGCACCTGGACGATGAGCCGGAGGGCCAGGACTGCCACGATGATCCACGTGCCCAGGCGGTAGGCCTTGACCCGGGACGGTTCCTTGCGCCACTCCACGCCCTCGTTGCGGATGAAGCCGAAGAGGAGGCCGGCCACGGGCCACTTGACCGCAATGGAGAGAACCATCGCCAGGATGTACGCTCCGTTCGTGAAGAAACCGGGGAGGTAGAAATCCTCTGCCTTGCCGGTGGTGTTGGCCAGCCACGCGGAAATACCGACGCCGGCCACGCCCGCCAGCGCCTGGGTCAGCGGACGCCGCTGCACCAGCCGGACGACGGTGAAGATGGCGGCCGAAGCCAGAGCGGCCACCAGGGAGAGGCTGAGTTCACGTGTGACGGTGAAGGCGACCAGGAAGACCAGGCCGGGAACGATGCTCTCGGCAATGCCCTGCACTCCCCCGGCGCTCCGGAGGACGTCCACCTGTCCGTCATGGGTGCGGTGAAGTCCGGCCTTGGCCGCGTACCCGGCGGCCAGTCCTGCAACCGGAGAGGGGCCGGCATCCTGCGGCCTGCCCTGCGGCCCGGTCCTGCCGGGGTTCTCGGGGCCGGTTGGCTGTTCGGGCTGGTGCTCGGTCATTCGTTCTCCTGGCGGGACAGAATCTCGTAGCGGGGGTTGAAGATGGTGGGCATGTCCTTGCCGCGGGCCAGCATCCCCTCAACCCGGATTTCCGCACCGGCTTCGATGCCCGGAACCCGGCGGCGGCCCAGCCAGACAACACGGAGCCTCGGGGGCCTGCCCTGCCCCGGTCCGGCGGGACGGACAGCGTCGTCCTCCGTGACGATGGCGCTGAATTCGGCCGTCCGGTCGGCCGGGACGAATGTCACTGATTCGATATGCCCCTGGCACAGGACCCTGCCCCGGTCCGGCAACTGGCCCAGAGGAGTGATTCCGCGTCCCGCCTGCGCGCTGCCGTTCTCCGGGGACTTAGCCGATCTGGGTGATTTCGGGACCACGTTCGGGCTCCTCCAAAGTGGTCGCGGCGGGCGGAGGAGTGGTTGAGGCATCCTTGGGCAGCCGCAGCTGCAAGAGGTCGCGCGGCGGCATGGGGCTGTCTCCGCGGACCACCACGACCTGCCGGAACAGGGCCTCGAGCGGCTCGGCGGCCGGGCGTTCCAGCGCCGCGGGTCCACCCAGGACACCGCGCAGGAACCAGCGGGGTCCGTCCACGCCGATGAACCGGGCCACGCGGTAGCCCTGGCTGCCATCGGGCAGCCCGGCCGGCAGCTTGGCCACCAGTTCCGTGCCGAAGGCGCCTTCCACTTCCTCAACCTGTCCGCCCTGCGCGCCCACCGACTGGCCGATCTGTTCCCGGATCTCGTCCCACAGTGTTTCCGTCTTGGGGGCGGCGAAGGCCTGAAGCTGGAGGCTGGAGCCGTTCAGGTCCAGGGTGACTGCCACCACCCGCTGGGTGGCTTCTTCCACCTCAAGGCGGAGCTGGAGGCCCTCGCTCGGGGTGATCAGCAGGGCGCCCAGGTCAACGAAGCCGTCACGGCTGCTGATTTCGGCCTCGTCGAAGGGGCCGTCCTGGCGGCGGGCAGCGGTGCCCGGTTCGCCTTCCCCGTCCTCTGCAATCGTCAGTTCTTCAGCCGGCTGCGCCGGTTCTTCGTTCTTTGCTTTCCTGCCGAGCCCAAAGACCATGGGTGACTCCTTATTCCTGAAATGTGCCAGTTCTGGATGGTGCCGGTGGGACCCGTGGAGGTCCCGCCGTCGTACGTGCTGGCGTGGCAGCGGATGCGTTTGCGGGGTCAGGCCCCAGGAACGGTGAATCCGCCCGTGGACCCGAAGCCGCCCGTGCCGCGCACGGAACCGCTCAATTCGCTGACAGGAATGAACTGGGCGTACTCAACCCGCTGGATGACCATTTGGGCAATTCTATCGCCGCGCCGCAGCGCTATCGGCTGGGACAAGTCGGTATTCAGGAGGGTCACCGAGATCTCGCCCCGGTAGCCCGCGTCCACGGTGCCTGGAGCGTTGACAATGGTCAGGCCGTGCTTGGTGGCGAGGCCCGAGCGGGGGTGGATCAGCGCCACGAAACCCTCCGGCAGCGCAATCGCGACGCCGGTGGGAACCAGCTTGCGCTCCCCGGGGAGCAGGACAACACCTTCGCGGGCACGCAGGTCCGCGCCGGCGTCACCCGGATGTGCGTAGGTCGGCGCTTCCAGGTCCGGATCCAGCATTTTCAACTGGACCTGGAGGGTGGGAACAGCAGGCGCTGGCAATGCTGTGTCCGGGGCAATGTCTACCGTGGCGGGATGATCAGTCACAGTCACTCACTCTAACCCGCGCCCACGGAACAGTCCTAAGGAACCCGTGGCGGGCGGACCTCCCGGCGGCCCCACCCAAGGTGAAATAGCGGGCCAAAGGTGGAAAGCTTGGCCTATGCCCGAATCAAGCTCGCCCGCGTCCGTTCCCAGCACACCCTCCGCCGGGGCACCCGTCATCTACCGGGAGAAGCTGTGGCCCAACGCCTGGATCTGGGTCATCGCTGCCGGTGTTTCTGCAGCAGGCATCCTGGTCTTCGCACCTATCAGCATGGCGGCGGGCTACACAGCGGCATTGATACTGCTGGCCATCATTACGGCGCTCCTTGTCCTTTCCACCCCCGCCATTACCGTCACGGCGGATGCCCTCACGGTTGGACGGGCCACCATCGAACGCCGGTTCGTGGGAAGCGTTCAGCACTTTGAAGCCGGCGAAGCGACGGCGGAACGCGGCACCCGGCTCAACGGCCTGGCCTACCTTTGCATCCGCGGCTGGATCGATCCCGTGGTGAAAATCGAAATCACGGACCCTGCCGACCAAACCCCCTACTGGCTGGCTTCCACCCGGCATCCGGACAAGCTGACGGCCGCCCTGGCCACGCCATAACGCTGCCTTCACTCCACGTCCGGGCCCGGATCCGGCGGAAAATCACGGCGCGCCCTGTTCCTTGAGCCAATTCAGCGCTGCCGGGTGGCAGAGTTTCGATTGATAGTAATGCCAGGGTGGAGGATTTTGTATGCAGGATCTACGGCTTGTAGGCGTGCACGACGACGGGACACATCTCCTGTTGAGCGGGGCCGGCGGCGAGATGTTCCAGCTGCCGATCGATGAAGCCCTCAGGACGGCCAGCCGGTCCACGGCCAAACCGCGGATGGAGCGGCCAGCCGTTCCGATGTCTCCACGGGACATCCAGGCCCGGATCCGTGCCGGCGCCACCGCTGCCGACGTAGCGGAACTGTCCGGCATGCCGCTGGCCAAAGTGGAGCGCTACGAGGGCCCGGTCCTTGCTGAGCGCGAGTACGTTGCACAGCAGGCACGGAAGGTTGAAGTCGCGGCACCCTCCCCCGGCCATGACGCATTCCGGTCCGCGTTTGGCGACAACCCGGCAACCCTGGACGACATGGTGGCCCACCGCCTCTCTGCGCATGGCATCGACCCCGCCACCGTGGAATGGGACTCCTGGCGGCGCCAGGACGGCACCTGGACAGTCTCGGCAAACTTTGAGGCAAAACCCGGCGGGACCACCGGCATTGGGGAAGAGCCGCCTGCGCTCTGGACCTTCAGCCCAGGACGCAAGTCGCTGCAGAACACCAACCGCTGGGCCCAGCAGTTGAGCGAACTCGAACCGTTGGATGGCCCCGTTCCGGCCCGCCGCCTCACTGCGGTTTCCGACCGCCCGTTCGATTTTGAAACTGACGCGGACAGCGCAAAGGCATCTCCCGGCAGCCAGGGTCCTGCCCAGGACCCCGGGAAGGAATCCGACGGGCTCCTGGACATGCTCCGGTCACGGCGCGGCCAGCGGCTGGGTGTGGACGAGGATTCGGACGACGCCCTGGCGCTGCTCCTGGCGCACGGCGTACCGGCTGCCCACCCACGGCCTTCCGAGGTGGTCGCCGAGGCGCCGGCCGAGCCGGAACCGGAAGAAACCGAACCACAGGACGGGCCGCAGGAAACACCGGCAGCGCAGGGTGATTCGTTCATCCGCCGCCGGGATGCGAGGCCGTCGATGTTGTCCCGGCTGAGCCTGCTTCCGCCGCACCGGGATGGCAACGACGACGCCCTGCGGCTTCACGACGGCGTCAGCACCGACACCCGGGAAATCACCATTGCGGCGTCCCCACAAAAGCCCTCCGGTTCCGCGCCTGCTGCCGGATCCGGCAATTCCGGCGGGGCCGGCCTGGATGAACTGCTGGGCAGCAATCCCCGCCGTCCGGCACCCAAGCAAAACGATGCGTCCCCCTCCACCGGGCAGTTGCCGGAGACCGAAGCCCCGGAGCGCCCTGCCCGGCCCAAGCGTTCCAGTGTCCCGTCCTGGGACGAAATCGTGTTCGGCACACGGAGCGATTAGGACCTTTCCTTCGTCCCGTTCCCGGGGGTAGTTCCTGCCACTGCTGCATGTTAGGCTCCCCGCACCCGATCGGTCAGAAGCTGCACCTACCCCTGGAGGTTCGCTGTGCCGGACACCACCTGCCACATGTCAATGTCCCTGGACGGGTTCGTCGCCGGGCCCGACCAAAGCCGCGAGAACCCGCTGGGCAAGCGGGGGCTGGAACTCCACGGCTGGCACATCGGCGATCCCCGCGCCAATGAGGCCAACGGGATCGCGGCTGATTGGCTGATGCGACCGCGGGGCGCCTACGTGATGGGCCGGAACATGTTTGGTCCGGTCCGCGGGGACTGGGACGAGGAATGGAGTGGATGGTGGGGCCCCGAGCCGCCTTACCATGCACCGGTGTTCGTCCTTACGCATTACCCGCATGATCCGATCCAGATGGAGGGAGGGACAACCTTCCACTTCGTCACTGACGGCTTCGAGGCGGCGTACGCTGCGGCGCTCGATGCGGCCGGCGGCAAGGGCGTTGATATTGCGGGAGGGGCGTCCACGGTCCGGCAGGCATTGGCGGCTGGGGTGGTTGACGAACTGACCCTCGACATCGCACCAGTGCTGCTCGGATCAGGTGAGCGGATCTTCGATGGGATTGCGTCCTTCGATTTCGAACCCGTTGAGGTGCTCCACTCTCCCCTGGCCACCCACATCCGCTACCGCCGGACGCACCAGTAGCTGTCAGCGTTGCTTAGCCGGCGGCCCGCTGCAAGCGGGTGCATCACACGGCAAGGTACTGGACGAGGGCATCTTCCAGAAGGCTCTGTTCTCCATGTCTGTTGCCGGCCCCGGGCAATAACCCGGACGGCCACCCCTTCGGCCAGTGGGGTGGTTCCCAGTCCTGGTGTTCGCCGGCGTAGTGCCGGCCTGTGGGTGAAGTCCAGCCTGGTGGTTCGTTCTTGGTGGCGGGGGTGGGTTTCCAGCCGGTGGTGTGTCGGAGTTTGTGGTGTTTCGGGCAGGGCTGTCCCAGGTTGCGGATTCCGGTGGTGCCGCCGTTGGCCCAGGCGAGGAGGTGGTCGGCCTCGTTGTCGAGGGAGTGGTTGCTGCAACCGGGGAACGGGCATTTGGCGTCCCGCATCCTTAGCCAGGCTCGCATGGCTTTCGTGAGGCGGTAGCTGGTCCTGCCGATTTCCAGCGGCGCCCCGTCCCGCGGGTCCACCAGGACCCGGTGGAACGACTCACTGCCGCCCGCAACCAGGTCCCTGGCCATCGAAGCCGGGATCGGCCCGTACCCGTCCAGCATTGCCGGTTCACCGGTCACGCCCAGCAACGAGAACACGGGAACGGTGACCAGCACCTGCGCCCTTATTGATGTCGGCGGGACATCGGTTTCTTCAACGCTGCCGGCCGCGGTACCACTGGCGTCCGTGCTGGCGGGAATCCCGCTGCCCAGAACCGCGGACGCGAACAGGTCGGCGCGGAGTTGGGTCATGGTCCGGGTCTCGTCCGGGCCCTGCAGGGACCGGGCCTCGGCGGTAAGCCGGTTCCAGCCCGCCACCGCCTTATCCGCGGGCAGGCACGCGCTAAGCCAGGCCATCCCGTCCCGGTCAGGCCGGAACTCCACCCGCCGCTCCACCACCCCCTGGGCGTGCCGCGTCTCGATCGACTCCGCATGGTGGCGTTCCCGCCACGTCCGTGCCTTGGCCCGAAACCGGTGCGCCGGCAACTCCCCGACCGGGCAACCCCGCGCACCATCCGGCACTCCAGGGTCCAGGAAATGCGCCTCCAACGCCGCCGCCCCGGCAGCATCCAGGCCACCGGCTTCATCGGCCATCACCACCGCGTGCTGCCACGAAACCGTCCCGGCCCGCAACGCCGCCAACGTCAGCGGCAACCCGGCAGTCAAGGCATGGGAGGTGGCCAGGAACGACCCCGCGGCCCGCGGCCCCAACACCAACACACACCCGATCTCCGCCGCGACCGCCATCTCCTGCGCCACCACCGGCACATCCGGACCCGCAACGGCACAAGCAGACTCCGAATACTTCACCGCCGCCTTCGCCTTCAACGCCGCGAACCCGGCCTCCACCTCCCGCGCACCAGCCAGAACATCCAGGCACCCATCCGCCAAACCAGCCAGAGGGTCAACCGCAGAAAACGGTAAGGAGCCTTGGCCGTCAACCTCCGCGTTCAGCACGGCGAGGGCAGACCTGATGTCCGCATAAGCCTTGGCCACCGCTGCTGTCCCCATAAAGCCATCATGACAAGGGGGTCTGACAATTACACGGGCATCATCGGAGTAAATCAGCCGACGGGGTCACGGGGGTCAGGTGGGCACCGTAGCCCTGTGTTTCGACTTCGCCGGACAGCCCTACGCATTTTGGGTCTGCTTCCCTAGATCAATACCAACCGTGACAGATCGGTCCTGGCGCCGCTATCCGTAGCAGGGAAACCATGTTGAGCGCCTCAGCCAGGGCCCGCCGGCGTGCAGACGGGACAGACTCCCCCGGTACCTTTGAAGCGGCCCCCAAGCAAACATCGGCGGGTCCATCGTGGAACTGCTAACGGGTCTCGAGGAGGACCAGACCAGTGCGATGGTATGTAGCGTTTAGGGCACCTTCACCGGGCATTTTTGCGGGCCGGGTATACGGGACACCCCAAACTGCGCGCCTGCAACACCGCACGTCAGAGCAAGGTCATAGCGGTAAGGGACCGGCTTACGGGACAGTTAGCGGGCGGCCCCCTTACGGGACAGCGACGGCCGTTACGTCAGCCGCGCGTACCTGCAAGATGGGCGCGAGCGAGCGGAGGCTCCTGTTTGATGCGTACCGACGAGCCGGCATATCCGAACACATAGATTCTGCTGTGATTGAGTAGCTCTATGAATGACTATTCGACCGGTGGAGCAGTTTGGTTCGCCATCGCCTTAATAAATGCCGGGTTGGCTGAACAGAAAAACCGCAGCAGGATCGTATGGTTCCTCATTTCCGTCTTCATCGGCCCTTTCGCCACACTGTTAATCGTGGTGCTCCCGCCACCGAAACCGGTCCCGAAAGTCAGCTATGGGCAAGCGCGTCGGCAATGATGTGAGCCCTAGGGTGAAAGGCTCAGCGTCGCACCCCGACGAAAGATCCCGAAGGCTTGCCACCTCTGGACGCTGCACTAATCCCGGGTGGTCCGTAGGGGATCGGCATACGGACAGACTGATCGAGACCGGAGAGCCGACATTAGGACGGCCACTTTGGGCTAGTCTTTGGCCATGTCAGACGACGCCGCCCGTCGAGTCATCCGCCTGTTCCCTGACTACGGGCACCGGTGGCCACTTTGGGAGAACAGCACCCCCGGCAATCCGAGCAAATACACGATGGAGCCCGCAGACTTCGGACTGTCAGACAACCTAACTGACCGACTCCGTGCCTGGTACGACGCTTGGGATGTCGAGAATCTTTATGAGAACGGTTGGAGTTCACGAACCAAGGAATTGGCCTGGAAGGCTGAAGGCGCACTTATCGCCGAGCAACTTCGGGCAGAGGTCAAGGCATTCGCGGATGTGGAATACAGCGAGTAGCTGCCTCGACACCGCAGGTGCGTTGCAGTGAAGGATCCCTTACGGGACGCACCGGACCAGCGTGGGCGGCGCTAATCTGATGAATAGACGGTTCAGTTTGCCGTACCAGTTTTCGGGCGCAAAGGAGATGCCGAGGTGGTCGAACGCCAGATGCTAAATGTTCCCGATCTGGTTGGGCAGCCTGTACATATCGCACAGGAGACTGCGGCGAACCTTGGGTTCGGTCTCGCAGCCGGGGACCCTGATGGTCCAGGCCTTCGCTCGCGCACGTGGCCAGGGCTATTCTGGGTGACCTCCCAAGATCCTCCGGCGGGATCGGTCCTATCGCGGGGAAGCCAAATTCAGATCACCTTCGTTCAGGACGGTCAAGCACGAAGCGACGTGCCGGAGCAGACGGGCGGGCCGACCCCCTCATTGCAAACTCATGCGGAGGGCGACACGGAGTCGTGAGTTGTCCGGTGAGGGATCCCCTTACGCGACACCAGGAGCCACCACAAAAGGGCACCGTCACCAACCACCGCGAGAGCGAACCCTTCAGTCTCTCAACCTCTACTCCCCGGCCCGCGGCTCTCGCCCGGCCCGCCCGATCCGTGCCAGAGGCAGGCATCGACCTCGAATGGCAGCAACTGGTCCTGCTGTGCCATCAAGGACGCTCCGTGCGCCGTCACGCGCCGCATGAAATGGCGGCGGCATAACGTCTCGTAACCCACCACGGGTACGTGCCCGGCCTCAGGGGCAGCAGCTTCCATCACCATGTCCACGTCGCCCACCACCACCTGCGCACCTTCGGTGACCATCACGCCGTCGACCGTCCTGGCGTTGTGCGTAGCCCGTCGGCCGCACCAGCACAGCGCCTCCACCTGGAGCACCTGCACCCGGTCGGCGAGCTCGATCAGGCGCTGGGAACCGGGGAACAGCCGGGTGCGGAAATCAGCGGTGATGCCGAACGCGAAGACATCGACGTCGATCTCGTCCACTACCTTGGCCAGCTGCTCCACTTGTTCGGGCGTATAGAACTGGGCTTCGTCGCAGATCAGGTAGTCAACCCGCTGGCCCCGGGTGCGGCGCAGCATGACTTCCTCCCAGAAGTCGGTGCTGTCCAGGACCTCCACGGCATCCGTCTCCAAACCCAGGCGGCTCGAGATCCTGGACTCGCCGGCGCGGTCATTCCGGCTGAACCGGACGCCGCCACGGCCGCGGGCCCGGTGGTTGTAGTCCATCTGCAGGGCCAGGGTGGACTTCCCGCAGTCCATGGTGCCGGAGAAAAAGATGAGCTCAGCCACGCCGCCGCGTCCTTCCTTCAGCAGTGAAGCACAGCAGCGGGACTTCCCGCTCCGCCTTGGTCAGCGAGCCGTGCTGGCCCACCACCTCCATGGCAGTTGGCCGCATGCGCCGTCCGTCGTAAAGCGCGACGGCGTCCCGCGCCGCGATCATGACGTCACCAATCCTGCCCTCAACAGCGGGCCGGACGTCAGCACCAAAGAGTCCTCCCGCGATGGCCTCCCCGCGGGTAAAGGCCCAGATCCGGGTGCCGAACCGCGCCTTCCAGGCCGCCAGCAGCCGCTCCGCGCCGCCGTCCGACAGGTGGGTTTCCTCGAGGTACAAGTGCACCATCCGTGGTTCCCCTGCCGTGTGGCGGACGCCCTGCACCAGCGCGGGGTCGGTGGAAAAGTCGATCCGCTGCGGTTCGTCGACGTCGAGCATGCCGTGGTCTGCCGTTAGCAGGATGGTGGTGCCCGCGGGAAGGGTGGAGTTCAGGCGCTTGACTGTGGCATCGAGCTCTTCGAGCTGGTGCTCCCACTGTTCCGAGCGGCAGCCGTAGCGGTGGCCGGCCTTGTCCAGGTCGTTGACGTAGAAATACATGAGGGCCGGGCCGGGTGCCGCCATGGTTTCGGCAGCGGCGGCCGTCCGGGCGTGAGCTGTTGTCCCTGGAATAAACCTGCCGCCGCGGAGGGCGGCCCGGGTCATCGGCGAGCCGTCGAACTGGGAGAGGCTGACGGTGCTGACGTCCACCTGGCCGGCAATCCGTTCAAACACGGTGGGAAAGGGCTGCCACGCTGACGGATCCACGCCGGGATCCCAGTTCCCCAGCAGGTTGACCACCTTGTCCTGGCCGGGGTCCAGGACATCGTAGCCCACCATGCCGTGCTGGCCGGCGGGAAGCCCGGTCCCAAAGCTGGAGAGGGCCGCTGCGGTGGTGGAAGGGAAGGCGGAGTCCAGCCACACCGGGACGTCGCCCTGCCCGGCCTGCAGCACAGAGCGCAGGAAGGGTGTGTGCGCGGATTTCTGCTTGAGGAGGTTCCGGCCCAAGCCGTCCGCCAGGACCACGCACACCCGTGAGGCAACCGGGAGTCCAAGGGTGTTGCTGAATCCGTCCACGCCAAGGCTTGCCGCTGCGCTGGTCAGGACCTCGGCGATGGAGCGGTGCCCGTAGGCGGGAGCAGGCGGAAGGTCGGGAATGCGTCCAGTGGTTACTGCGGCTTGGTGGCTGTCGTCGGGCATCAGCGCTGCTGGTGCCCGCGGCTGAGCCGGTTGCCGAACACCCCGGACCGCGGCCGCGGCCCCATGGACTGGGCGTGCGATACAGGAGCGGCGGAACCGGTGTTGACCGCACGCAGTGCCCGGGCAAACAGCTTGGCGTCCTGTACGGCCTGCAGTCCGTCCGCCTCGGCGCTGATGCGCAGCACGATGTCCTCCTGCGCAATGGTTCCGGTGTAGCCATGGTCGGCCTCGCACTGCGGATCGCCGCAGCTGGCGGGGCCCATGTCCAGCCGCTGGCCGCCCGACCATGCGATGGACAGCGTCAGCTCCCGGACGGGGTCGGAGGGCTTGTAATCCTGCGGCTGCGCGTACATGTAGCTGAGCACCACAGACCGGATCTGGGCAACGGGAACGGACTCGGTGGAGATCTGGGCCACGATCTGCTCCCCTGCCTCGTCCAATTGCTGGTCGTCCACATGGGTGATGACCAGCATGTCCGCGGTCAGGACCAGGACCGTAATGTGGCGGCGCACTTCTGCCCGGTCGAAGTGGGTTTCCAGGTGCACCAGGTGGGCTACGCAGTCCCGTCCGTCGAGTGCATCGTCAACGACGTCCGACACCAGGCGCGGGTAGAAGCCGGCCTTTTGCAGCGCGTCCTCCAGGCTTTGGCCCTGGACTCCGTGGTTGTGTGAGCTGTGCTGGCGGACTGCCTGGTTTTCGTTGCCGGGCGTTTCGGGCGCCGAAGCGGAAGGCTGGAAGCTCATGCCCCCATTTTCACAGATCGTCCGGTCACTTGCTAACCGCCTCAGCCCAGCATCGCCCGGCGCGCGCTGTCCGTGCGCTGCGCAGCGTTGCCAATCCGCACGTCGGCGGCAAGGATGGTGGCACCCGCCGGGCCGCACAGGACAGGGTTGAATTCCACCAGCGCAATCTCCGGATGGTTGTCCTTCATCCACGCCAGCCGGCCGGCAAGATCCTCCAGGGCCTGCACGTCGACGGCAGGCAGGCCCTGGTAGCCGAAGAGCTTCCGGGACGCCCTGGGCGCGCGGATGAAGTCGTGGACGTTCGCTGCGGAGAGCGGTGGAACGCGGTGGGCCCAGTCGTCCAGGAGGTTCACGGCGTCACCGGCAAGGCCAAAGGAGATGACAGGACCCAGCAGCGGGTCCTCGATGGCCCGGAAAGTGCACGCCTGGCCCACCGGGGCCATGGCCTGGACCTCGAGCGCCGGGTTTCCGTAGGCGGCGAGCGCACGCCGCATCTGCAGCACGTTCAGGCGCAGCGATTCGGCGTCCTCGATGCCAAGCCGCACGCCGCCAAGGTCCAGCCTGTGCCGGAGGGCGGGCTCGGTGGTCTTGAGCACCACCGGCCAGCCCAGCGAGTCGGCGGCGGCAACGGCTTCATCCGGGGTGGTGAACGGTGCCGAGGGCAGGACGGAAATGCCGTAATGGCCCAACAGTGAAGTCGTTGCCGCCGGGTCCAGTTGCTTGAGTTGCTCGCCGCTGACGTCCGCCAGCAGTCCATCAAGTTCAGCCGCCGCCTGGCGGGGGTCGCAGCCGTCGGGTTCCACGAAGTGCCCATGGTCGCGCGCGGCCCATTCCGCGTAGCGGACCACGGCAGCGAGGGCGGCCACGGCTGCACCGGGATTGGAGAAGCAGGGAACGGTGCAGCCTTCCGTTCCCACCAGGCCCTCCACGGTGATGGTGGGGTCCAGGATCCCAGTGAACGCCGCCACTACCGGTTTCCCGGCTGCTGCGGAGCATTCCGCGAGGACTTCAGCCACGGCGTCGACGGTCAGGCCGCGCGCGGGCAGCAGGGCGGCGACCGCGGCGTGCACGGCGTCGGAGGCCAGGGCATCCAGGAGGGCCTTCCGGAGCAGGGGCAGGGCCACGGACTGGCCGGCGTCGAGGTCGAGTCCGGAGACCACCTGCGCCACTCCCAGCCCATGCGCGGCCGCACTGTCCGCCACCACGTTGCCCAGGGCCTGGGAGTTGCTGAAGATGGCGACGTCGGGCCCGGCAGGGAGGGGCTGGGCTGATACCACCTGTGCCACGTCCACCAGCTGTTCAACGGTTTCGACGCGGATCACCCCGGACTGGCGCAGCATGGCGTCGAGCGCTCCCGCCGGCGCCTGCGTGGTTCGGACGGCATGCCCCGGCGGCAGGCGGAGCCCCATGGTGTCGGATTTGGCCACGATGACCGGTTTGGTGCGTGCCAGCCGCCGTGCGATGCGGGAGAACTTGCGCGGGTTGCCGATCGACTCCAGGTACAGGCCCACGGCCGAGGTGTCGGCGTCGTCCTCCCAGTACTGCATCATGTCGTTGCCGGAGACGTCAGCCCGGTTGCCTGCCGAGAGGAGGCTGGACAGGCCCAGCTTCCGCCGGCTCGAGGCGGCGTACAGCGAGACGCCGATGGCCGCCGACTGGCTGAACAGGCCCAGGCTCCCGCGCAGGGGCATCGTCGGGGCCATGGAGGCGTTCAGGGACACGTCCGGGTGGGTGTTGGCGATGCCCAGCGAGGCCGGCCCGATCACCCGCATCCCGTTGGCCCTGGCCTGCCGCACCAGGGCGCGCTGGCGCAGCAGGCCGCGCTCGCCGTCGTCCGTAAAGCCTGCGGAGGCGATCACCACACCCTTGACGCCGGCCGCCGCACACTCCTCCACCACGCCGGCGACCTCCTCGTAGGGCACCGCGATGATGGCCAGCTGGACCGGCTGGGGCACCTCGGAGAGCTTGCCGTAGGACAACATGCCCGCCAGTTCCAGCGCCTCGGGATTGATGGCGTACACCGGGCCGTGGAAACCGCCCTCGATGATGTGCTCCAGCAGCTGGTAACCCACGGTCCCCCACCGGCGGCTGGCACCGATCACGGCAACGGACGACGCCGCCAGCAACTCCCGGACGCTCCTCGCCTCAGCGCGGTGCTCGCGGGATTCCATCACGGCACGGGATTTCTCGGTGGGGTCAATGTTGAACTCGAGGCTGACGACGCCGTCGTCGAAGTGGCGCTTGACGTCGTAGCCGGCGTCGGAGAAGACCATCAGCATCTTGCGGTTCTCCGGCAGGACCTCGGCGGTGAACTTCCGGATGCCGTTTTCGTGCGCTGCGGCGGCAAGGTGCTCCAGCAGGATGGAGCCGATACCCCTCCCCTGGTGGGAGTCCGCGATGTTGAACGCGACCTCTGCCTCGGTGGGATCGCTCAGCCGGTCATAGCGGCCGATGCCGATGATTTCGCCGCCGATGGTGATGACGAACGCCACCCGGTCCTTGTAGTCCACCTCGGTGAACCGCTTAAGCTCCTTGGCGGACAGCCGGGCCTTGAACGCAAAGAACCGCATGTAGATTGAATTCTGCGACTGCCCGGTATGGAAGGCCTGGACGGCGTCCGCGTCCGACGGGTGGATGGGCCGCAGATGCGCTGTCCCGCCGTCACGCAGGACGACATCGGCTTCCCAATGTTCCGGATATTCGCCGTCCCCGGGCTGATCCACCATAGGCTTAGCCTAGCCAAAAACTATCGCAGCACACCCCAAGGCTGCGCAGTAACCGCAGAAGGATTCACCAAACCCCATGGCCCGCCGGCAAAGTTCAAAACCCATCGTGGACGACAGCTACACGGAAAACATCGTCGATATCGACGTGACGTCCGAAATGCAGGGCTCCTTCCTGGAGTACGCGTACTCGGTGATCTACTCCCGGGCCCTGCCGGATGCCCGCGACGGGCTTAAGCCGGTCCAGCGCCGCATCCTGTACATGATGAGCGACATGGGACTGCGCCCTGACCGCGGCCACGTCAAGAGCGCCCGCGTGGTGGGCGAGGTCATGGGCAAGCTGCACCCGCACGGCGACGCCGCCATCTACGATGCCATGGTCCGCATGGCGCAGGACTTCTCCCTGCGCTTGCCGCTGATCGACGGGCACGGCAACTTCGGCTCGCTCGACGACGGCCCGGCAGCACCGCGGTATACCGAGGCCAGGCTGGCTGCGGCCGCCCTCACGCTCACCAACCACCTGGACGAAGACGTGGTGGACTTCGTCCCCAACTATGACAACCAGCTGACCCAGCCGGACGTCCTGCCCGCCGCTTTCCCCAACCTGCTGGTCAACGGCGCCACCGGCATCGCCGTCGGCATGGCCACCAACATGGCCCCGCACAACCTGGTGGAGGTTATCTCCGCAGCCCGGCACCTGATTGCGCACCCCGACGCCACCCTGGAGGACCTCATGCGGTTCGTCCCGGGCCCGGACCTGCCCAGCGGCGGCCGGATCGTGGGCCTGGACGGTATCCGCGACGCCTACGCCACCGGGCGTGGATCCTTCAAGACCCGGGCCAAGGTGGAGATCGAACAGCTCTCGGCACGCCGCACCGGCCTGGTGGTCACCGAACTGCCGTACATGGTGGGCCCGGAGAAGGTGATCGAGAAGATCAAGGACGCCGTCAACGCCAAGAAGCTGACCGGCATCAGCGACATCGTGGACCTGACAGACCGCAAGCACGGGCTGCGCCTGGTGATCGAGTTGAAGAACGGCTTCAACCCGAACGCGGTCCTGCAGCAGCTTTACCGGTACACGCCGATGGAGGACTCCTTCGGAATCAACAACGTCACGCTGGTGGACGGGCAGCCGCAGACGCTGGGCCTGGTGGACCTTTTGAGCGTCTACGTCAACCACCGGATCAACGTGGTCCGCCGCCGGACCGTCTTCCGCCTGGGCAAGAAGAAGGACCGCCTCCACTTGGTGGAGGGCCTCCTGATCGCCATCGTGGACATCGACGAGGTCATCCAGATCATCCGGTCCTCGGACGAGGCCGCGGCGGCCCGTGAGCGGCTGATGTCCATCTACGACCTCACCGAGGTCCAGGCAAACTACATCCTTGAACTCCGCCTGCGGCAGCTAACGAAGTACTCCCGGATCGAACTGGAAAAAGAACAGGACGAACTCCGCCGCGAGATCGCGGAACTGCAGGCCATCCTGGACTCCGAAGAACTGCTCCGCACGGTGGTCTCCGACGAACTCGGCGCGATCGCCGAGGAACACGGCACCCCGCGCCGCACCGTGCTCCTGGAGTCCGAGGCCGTGTCCCCCACCGTCGCCGACGCCGAGCTTGCCGGGGCCAAGAAGGGCAAGGCTGCCCCGCTGTCCCTGGAAATCGCTGACGACCCCTGCTGGGCCATCCTCACCGCGTCCGGGCAGGTGGCACGCACCAGCAACCAGGAACCGCTCGCCGAGGCAGGTCCCCGGAGCAGGCACGACGTATACACCTCGGTGGTCAAGACGTCGGCCCGCGGCGAAATCGCGGCGGTCACCTCGCAGGGCCGGATGCTCCGGCTTCAGGTCATGGACATGCCGGTCCTGCCGCCCGTGGCCGGCCTGCCCAACCTGGCCGGCGGCGTCCCTGCCAAGGAGTTCCTGACCCTGGTGAAGGGTGAAACCCTGGTGGCGTTCGTGCGGCTGGATGAAGTCCTGGCCGTCGGTACCGCCCAGGGCGTGGTGAAACGCGTCCAGCCGGACTACCCGCTGAACCGGGAAGACTGGGAAGTCATCACCCTCAAGGACAAGGACGTGGTGGTGGGAGTCGCTCCCGCCGGCGGCGATGACACCGAACTGGTGTTCCTCACCCGGGAGGCCCAGCTGCTGAAGTTCCCCGCCGCCGTGGTCCGCCCCCAGGGCCGCACCGCCGGCGGCATGGCCGGAATCAAACTCGCCGCCGGTGACCAGGTGATCTTCTTTGGTGCCGTGCAGCCCCAGGATGAGGCCGCCGTCGTGGTCACCATCGCCGGGACCAACGGCGCCCTTCCGGGCACTGCCCCGGGCACGGCCAAAGTCACCGCGTTCTCCGAATATCCGGCCAAGGGGCGCGCCACTGCCGGGGTCCGGTCGCACCGGTTCCTCAAGGGCGAGGACATGCTCCTGCTGGCCTGGGCGGGCCACGGGCCGGCCAAGGCGTCCTCCGCGGCAGGAGTGGCGCGGTCACTGCCCCAGGAGCATGGCCGCCGCGACGGCTCGGGCGTCCCGCTCTCCCAGGCCGTCGAAGCAGTCGGCCCTGCCATGGCGTGGATGGACGGCGGCGCAGCCGGCGACACCGCGGAGTAGTGCCGGCGGCGTGGCCGGCTCAGCCGGCGACGTCCCGGCGCCGGAATCCGGCGACGGCGAGCGCCACCAGCACCGCGATGGTCACGGCAGATACCAGCACACTGTCCCAGGCGGTGCCGTTGCGGAGCGGGTCGTGGGCGATGTACTGGAAGAACGGCGAGACCTTCTGGATCCGGTCAAAAACGTCCACCATGGGTGCCAGGGCATTGACGATGTAGGCCAGGACCGCCAGCACTGCAGGGACGCCGCGGCTGAGCCCGGTCCGACCGGTTGCCGCTGACAACGCCAGGGCGAGCGCCCCGAACACGACGCCCAGGAGCGCCAGGTGCAGCATGGCCGCTGCCACCTTGTCCGCCGGCAGGACCAGGTCCACCAGGTTGCCTTCAAGCACCAGGGACAGACCCATGACGGCCGCCAGCAGGAACGTGCCCGCCACCATGGCGAGGAACTTGTCCACCACCACCCTTCCCCGGCCCACGGGGTTGGCGAGCAGCAGGTCCATGGTGTGGCGGTCCTCTTCCCCGCCGATGGCTCCCGCACCGGAGCTGACGGCGTAGATCAGGACTGCGATGGGACCCATGAAGGACAGCAGTTCCACCTGGATGTACCCGGTGGGGGTGGACAGGTCCGCGCTGGAAGTGGCAAAGAGGGAACGGAAGGCCTCCGGCATCTGCTCGATGAAGGCGCTGATGGAGGGCTGGGACTTCACCGAGGGCCAGACGGCTGCGTACATGGCCACGACAAGGGCCAGGGAGACGGCCCAGGCGACCAGCAGCCTGCCCTGGTCCCGGAGCGTTTTCAGCAGGACGCTAGCCAGCACGGTGCCCCACCGCTCCGGCCGCGCGTTCCGCTGGGCCGGGCGCAGCGCTGCCGTCCGCCCGGTCCATCCCGTAATAGCTCAGGAACGTCTCCTCCAGCGGGGCCTCGGAACATTCGAAGTCCTCCACCTCCCGGGCGCTGACCCGTTTCAGCAGGGCGTCCAGGGCCGATTGCGGGGCGTTGCAGCTCAGGGTCCGGCCGTCCACCAGCACGTCCCGTACCCCGGGGACGCCGGTAAACTCGGCCACGGATACGTCGCCGGCGAATCTGGCCCGCACCCGGTGCAGGGAGCGGGCGGCCAGGTCCTGCAGCCGCTCCACCGCCACCAGTTCGCCGCCCCGGACCACCCCGATCCGGTCTGCGACGCGCTCCACCTCGCCCAGGACATGGGAGGAGAACAGGGCGGACCCGCCGCCGGCCGTGTGCTCGCGCAGGATGGAGTGGAACACCTGCTGCACCAGCGGGTCGATCCCGCTGGTTGGTTCGTCCAGCACGAGCAGCCGCGGCCTGGACATGACCGCGAGGACGATGGCGAGCTTTTGCCGGTTACCGCGTGACAGCGTGCGGGCCGGTTTTCCCAGGTCCAGTTCCAGCCGGTCCGCCACCTCTGCCGCACGCCCGCTGTCGTCCCGGTGCCGCAGATGGGCGCAGTAGGCCACGTGCTGGTGGCCGGTCAGGCGGTCGTAGAGCGCCGGCTCGCCGGGAACGTAGCCCACCACCCGGTGGACGTCCCGGGATTCGCGCCAGGTATCCATTCCCAGGACGGACGCCGTTCCGGATGTGGGCCGCAGCATTCCCATCAGCAGCCGGATGGTGGTCGTCTTGCCTGCCCCGTTCGGACCCAGGTAGCCGAACACCTCGCCGGACCCAATGGTGAGGGTCACGTCGTCGAGCGCCGTGTTCCGGCCGAACCGCTTCGTCAGGCCGGCCAGCTGCACCATGCTTTGCGCGTCCTTGCGCGCTTCCGGGCTCATGCGGCCACGCTAGCTGTATTGACCTGAGAGGTTGATGACGCGGCTGGCCGGTGTCTTACCTTTGAGTGCAGTGTGGGCTCGATGG
>NZ_JARDJH010000015.1:0-91949 GCF_039907755.1 Pseudarthrobacter sp. CC12
CCGAACCCGGAAGCTAAGACCCACAGCGCCGATGGTACTGCACCCGGGAGGGTGTGGGAGAGTAGGTCACCGCCGGAACAACTATTAATGGTCGAGGCCCCAACCACACGGTTGGGGCCTCCCACATTTAAACACCAAACACCACCAGGAGACACCAACGACGTCCGGCGGGCGGAGCCCATGGCCGGCGGCTCGGTTGCAGCGGGCAGCGGCTACCGCAGGCTGTCGCCGTTGTGAAGATGGCCACGATACCGCTCCCAGGGCCCGCTCTGTCCGGGGGGATTTGGTGGCTCCACTAGAATTGATGAAGATGTACGGACTTCGAAGCGCTTGATATCGGGTTGCGTAGGAAACGAAAAGAGCGGCTGCAGTTGCGCCAGTGGTCGGCTCACAACAGGAGGAATCCAAATGGCCGAGCATAACGGTGGCAACCGAGGCAACGACCGGGGCGCGTTCCGCGGCAACAACAACTCCGGCGGCGACCCGCGTGGATTCCGGTCCCGCTCCGACCGCGATGGCAACAATTTCTCGCGCGGCGGCTCTTCCGGTGGTGGCGAGCGTAAGCCGTTCGGTGATCGTGATCGTAAGCCGTTTGGTGATCGTCCGCGCCGTGATGGTGAGGGTGACCGCCGTGGTTTTGGTGGCGGTGCCGGTGGTGGCGAGCGTAAGCCGTTCGGTGATCGTGATCGTAAGCCGTTTGGTGATCGTCCGCGCCGTGATGGTGAGGGTGACCGTCGCGGTTTTGGTGGCGGTGCCGGTGGTGGCGAGCGTAAGCCGTTCGGTGATCGTGATCGTAAGCCGTTTGGTGATCGTCCGCGTCGCGAGGGTGAGGGTGACCGTCGCGGTTTTGGTGGCGGTGCCGGTGGTGGCGAGCGTAAGCCGTTCGGTGATCGTGATCGGAAGCCGTTTGGTGACCGTCCGCGCCGCGATGGTGAGGGTGACCGTCGCGGTTTTGGTGGCGGTGATCGTGACCGTAAGCCGTTCGGTGACCGTCCGCGCCGTGACGGTGAGGGTGACCGCCGTGGTTTTGGTGGCGGTGAAAACCGCAAGCCGTTCGGGGACCGGCAGGATCGCGCACCCCGCAGCTTCGACCGTGGTGATTCCCGCGCCGAGTCAGGCCGTGGCTCCGGACCCCACAGCTTTGGCCGCGACCGGCAGGAAGACCGTCCTGTCCGCGTGCCCAACGCTGCCGACCTCCGCAGCGCCAACCGTCCGGACCGGGAACGTTCCCCCGAAATTGATGAAGACGTCACGGGCAAGGAACTGGACCGCGCCACGCAGCACCAGATCAAGACACTTGAAGCCAAAAGCTCAGAGTGGGTGGCACGCCACCTGGTGATGGCCGGCCGCCTCATTGACGACGAGCCGGAGCTGGCATTCCAGCACGCACTCGCCGCCAGCCGTCGTGGGGGCAGGCTCGCCGCTGTCCGCGAAGCCGTGGGCCTCACGGCCTACGCAGCCGGCCACTATGGTGAGGCGCTGCGCGAGTTCCGCACCTTCCGCCGTATCAGCGGCTCCAACGTTCACCTGCCCGTCATGGCCGACTGCGAACGTGGCCTGGGCCGCCCGGACCGCGCCCTCGACGTAGCCCGCTCGGAGGAAGCCCAGGACCTGGATGCTCCCGGCAAGGTAGAGCTGGCAATTGTCGCTGCCGGGGCACGCACCGACCTGGGCCAGCTTGACGCGGCAGTAGCCGAACTTGAAATCCCGCAGCTGGACATGAACCGCGCGTTCTCCTACAGCCCGCGCCTCTTCCGCGCCTATGCCGATGCGCTGGCTGCGGTGGGACGCGAAGACGAGTCGCAGAAGTGGAGCCGGCAGGCCGTCGTGGCAGAAAATGCCCTGGGCCTGGGCGCTGACGAAGAACCCGAAATCATCGACCTCGGCTGGGACGAGGAAGAGGAAGCCCGGGAAGAGGCAGAACGCCGGCGGTTGCTGGACCGGGCCTCCAAGGGCGCTGGGGCCGAAACGCCCGCAGCAGGTTCCACGGAAGCAGCTGCCAGGAGCGCCCGCGCAGCCGAGGCGAAGTCCTCGCAAGACAGCAGCATCGACGACCAGGATGCCGACTACTTCGTTTCCGACGACGCAGAATCGGACCAGGACTCGGTAGAACACGACGAGTTCCACTCCGTGCCCGCCGGCGGCGACGACGCTGACGACTCCAACGATGACGATGCCCATGCGGAGGACAACGCAGGCGTAGGACATGACGAAGAGCGCCGGGAAGACTGAACACAGATGAGCGATGTTTCCCTGGTTTCCCGCTTCGATGCACTCCTTGCCGACCTGGACGGCGTGGTTTACGCCGGTCCCCACGCCATTCCCGGAGCTGTTGAGTCGCTGAAGCAGCTTTCGGGGCTGGGCATCGGACTGGGCTATGTCACCAACAACGCATCCCGGTCACCTGCGGACGTGGCAGCGCATCTCCGTGAGCTTGGTGCACCCGCAGAGGACAACCAGGTGGTGAGTTCGTCCCAGGCGGCGGCCGAGCTGCTTGCCTCGATGCTCGCGCCCGGGTCCAGGATCCTTATCACTGGCAGCCCGGCCCTGGCCCGGGAAATTGAGCTGGTGGGCCTGGTACCGGTAGCCGGGCAGGATGAGGACCCGGTCGCCGTGGTCCAGGGGTTCAGCCCCGCCATCGGATGGAAGGACCTGGCCGAAGCCACCTATGTGGTCAATGCCGGTGCCCTCTGGGTGGCAACCAACACGGACATGTCCATCCCGCAGGCGCGCGGCATAGCGCCGGGAAACGGCACCCTGGTCGCCGCAGTCGCCGCAGCCACCGGCCAGCAGCCCCGGGTTGCGGGCAAGCCGGAGGCGCCGCTGTTCCATTCGGCAGCCAAGCGCCTCGGGGCCGAGCGTCCCCTGGTGGTTGGCGACCGGCTGGACACGGACATCCTGGGCGGCAATAACGCCGGTTTCGCCACGGTAGCGGTCCTGACCGGGGTCGACACGCGCGAAACCATCCTGGCGGCCAGGGCGGCGGAACGCCCCGAATACATCATTGCGAACCTTGCCGACCTTCACCGTCCATATCCGGACGTGACGCACGACGACGGCACCTACACCTGCGGGCAGTCAACGGCGCGCGTGGCCAACGGAGCCGTGGGCATCATTGGCGGCCAGGACAACCTGGACTCGTGGCGGGCGGCGTGTGCCGCCTGGTGGGCCGCGACGCCTGACGCCGCAGCCCCGCAGGCGCCCAAGCTGGTGTGGCTGGATCACTAGACTGGTTCCATGACCGAGCTGACTGAACCGGAAGACCCGACAATCCAGCCGGCACCGGAATGGCCGCAGGCCGACCGGCAGGACCTAACGGATCCGCAGGTGGCGCAGTCCGTCGCCCGGCTCCTGGACCTGCCCGGGCTTCCCGCAGCGGACCACGAGTCCGTCTACAACCTGCTTCACGATGACCTGCTCGCCGCGCTCAACAGCGATCCCGCAGACGTTGCTTTCCCAGGCACTGGGCCGGATGGCGGGGCCGCCTGATGCCGGTACGCCTCGACCAGGCCCTGGTGGCCCGCGGGCTGGCCAGGTCGCGAACGCATGCAGCCTCGCTGATCGCCGAAGGCAAAGTGAGTTCCGGTGGCCAGGTCCTTGGCAAGGCATCCCTGCAGGTTGACGAGAGCAGGGACCTGGCCGTCGAGCACGATGAGCAGGACGCCTACGCCAGCCGTGCCGGGCACAAGCTGGCCGGCGCCCTGGACGCGTTCCCCGGCGTTTCGGCCCAAGGCAAACGGTGCCTTGACGCCGGTGCCTCCACCGGTGGCTTCACGGACGTCCTGCTGAGGCGGGGGGCCGCGCACGTGGTGGCGGTCGACGTCGGGCACGGCCAGCTGGTGCCGCACCTCCGGGACGACCCGCGCGTGGAAGTCCGCGAGGGCATGAACGTCCGGTACATGGCGCCCGCCGATATCGGCGGCCCCGCGGCCCTGACCGTCGCCGACCTTTCCTTCATCTCCCTCACCCTCGTGGTTCAGCCCCTGGCTGACTGCACCGGGCCCGGGGGCGACCTGGTGCTGATGGTCAAGCCGCAATTCGAGATCGGCAAGGACCGCCTGGGCCGCACCGGCGTGGTCACCTCGGAGCGTGAGCGGCGGATGGCCGTGGAGAAGGTGGCCAGGGCAGCGCTCGACGCCGGCCTGGACCTGTGCGGCCTGGCGGCCAGTCCGCTGCCCGGGCAGGACGGAAACGTCGAATACTTCCTGTGGATAAAACGCAGGATCACCCAAGACTTGCCTAAGATCGAAGAGCGAGAGGCGGCAGCCGCTGCCTTGCTCGGACAAATCTGGCCTAACCACTAGAGAGCGGAACCTGATGAGCAGGCGTGTACTGGTCCTTGCCCACACCGGCCGCGAGGAGTCACTGAAGGCCGCCTGGGAAGCCTGCGCCCTGCTGCATGCGTCCGGCATGGTCCCGGTGATGCAGGAGTCCGAGCTGGGCGACATGGAACGGTTCTTCGGCCACCTGGCCCAGCCGGTGGAGGTGCTCCACGACCATGTCCAGCTGCCCGACGTGGAACTTGTCATGGTCCTTGGCGGCGATGGAACCATCCTGCGCGCCGCGGAGCTGGTGCGCGAGGTGGATGTGCCGTTGCTGGGCGTGAACCTGGGCCACGTGGGCTTCCTGGCGGAAAGTGAGCGGGCGGACCTTGCCCAGACCGTCGAATGGATTGCCAGCCGGGAGTACACCGTCGAAGAGCGCATGACCATCGATGTCCAGGTCTGGGTCCGCGGCCAGAAGATTTGGCACACCTGGGCTTTAAACGAAGCCGCCATCGAAAAAGCCAACCGGGAACGCATGCTGGAAGTCGTCACGGAAGTGGACGAGCGCCCGCTGACGTCCTTTGGCTCCGACGGCATTGTGCTGGCCACCCCCACGGGCTCCACGGCTTACGCGTTCTCCGCCGGTGGACCCGTGGTCTGGCCGGAGGTGGAGGCTCTGGTGATCGTGCCGATCAGTGCCCACGCGCTCTTCGCCAAGCCCCTTGTCGTGTCGCCCAGGTCCAGGCTCGCCGTCGAGGTGCTGGGCCGCACCGACGCCCAGGGGGTGCTGTGGTGCGACGGCCGGCGCTCCGTGGACCTGCCGCCGGGCGCGCGGGTGGAAGTGACCAAGTCGGCCACCCCGGTCCGCCTGGCCCGCACCCACCAGACGCCCTTTTCGGCACGGCTGGTCCGCAAGTTCGAGCTGCCCATCCACGGCTGGCGCGGCCCGGTCCCCAAGTCCGATGCCGTGCACACCGGCCCCATCCCCATTGTGCGGACGCCCCGGCCCATGCCGCCGCTGCCGGTCCCGAATGCGGAGAACCCCGGCAGCGATCCCGATCCGTCGACTGCGAAGTGAATCCATGCTTGAAGAACTGAGAATCCGCGACCTCGGCGTCATCACCGATGCAACGCTCCCGCTCGGCCCGGGACTGAGCGTGGTGACCGGTGAAACCGGCGCGGGCAAGACGATGGTGGTCACCGCCGTCGGACTGTTGCTGGGGGCGCGCTCTGACGCCGGAGCCGTTCGGAGCGGCGCGAAAAGTGCCACCGCGGAAGCGGTGCTCAAGCTCGACGCCGGGCACCCGGCCATTGCCCGGGCCCTTGACGCCGGCGCCGACACGGAAGAGTTCGACGGCGGCGCCGAGCTGATCCTGGCCCGCCGCCTGGGTGCCGACGGGCGCAGCCGCGCCTTCCTCGGTGGGCGGGCTGCCCCGGTGGGCGTCCTGGCCGAAATCGGCGAATCATTGGTGGTGGTGCACGGCCAGTCGGACCAGATCCGGCTCAAAAGCGCCACAGCCCAGCGGGAAGCCCTGGACAAGTTCGCCGGCGACCACCTCGCCGGCCCCCTGGCCGCGTACCAGGAGCTGTACAGCCGGTGGAAGGCCAACCAGGCAGAACTGGACAGCCTGCGGAGCGCCGCGCGGGACAGGCTGCGCGAGGCAGAATCCCTGGAGGCAGCCCTCGCCGAAATAGACGAGGTGGATCCGCAGCCGGGGGAGGACGAGCTCCTGAAGGCGGAGGCCGTCAAGCTGGCCAACGTGGAGGAGCTCCGGATCGCGGCCAGCACGGCCTACCAGGCCCTCATCGCCGAGGACTTCGGCGAAACCGGTGACGCCACCACCCTGGTGGACTCCGCCAAACGCACCCTGGAGCATGTGGCCGAGCACGACGCCGAACTCGGCTCGGCGGCAGCCCGGCTGGCGGAAGTTGGCTTCCTGCTCAACGACATCGCCACCGAACTGGCCAGTTACCAGGCCGGCCTGGACACCGAGGGGCCGGAACGGCTCGCCGAAATCGAGGACCGCCGGGCAGCATTGGCCAAGCTGGTCCGCAAGTATGCCCCCACCATCGATGAGGTGCTGGCGTGGGCCGAAACCGCGCGCGTCCGGTACGACGAACTGCAGGACGACTCCTCCCGCATCGAGGCCCTGGACGCGGACGTGGTCCGCGCCGAAGCGGAACTGACCAAGCAGTCCGCAGCCATCAGCAAGATCCGCACCAAGGCGGCCAAGGACCTTTCTTCCCGGGTCAGCGCCGAGCTGAAGGCGCTGGCCATGGCAGACGCCACCCTGGTGATCAACCTCGAGCCCGCCGGGCAGCTGGGTCCGCACGGTGCGGACGACATCAGCTTCCTGCTGCAGCCGCACTCCGGTGCCCCGGCCCGTCCGCTGGGCAAGGGCGCGTCCGGCGGTGAGTTGTCCCGCGTGATGCTGGCCATCGAAGTGGTGCTGGCGGCCGTCGACCCCGTTCCCACGTTTGTGTTCGACGAGGTGGATGCCGGTGTGGGCGGACGCGCCGCCGTCGAGATCGGCCGCCGCCTGGCCATGCTGGCGCAGCACGTGCAGGTTCTGGTGGTCACCCACCTTCCCCAGGTTGCTGCCTTTGCGGACCAGCACATCACCGTGACCAAGACGTCCACCAGGGGAGCCGACGGGGGCACCGCCACCGGATTCACCTCCAGTGACGTCCGCCTCCTTGACGGCCCGGAACGCGTGCGTGAACTCGCCCGCATGCTGGCCGGCCAGGAGGACTCCGAGTCCGCCCGGGCGCACGCCCAGGAATTGCTGGACGACGCCAAGCTCCTGCCGCAGCGGGCCTGACGGGAACAGCCACGGGACGGCGCAATTGATGATAGGCTCGAATTCCGTGGTGCAGCGATCAAATTCCCGTGTAAATTCCCGGTTCCCGGGCTCCTCCAAGATGACTAAGCACATCTTCGTCACCGGCGGTGTGGCATCCTCCCTCGGCAAGGGACTGACGGCATCCAGCCTCGGTCACCTGCTCCGGGCCCGCGGCCTGTCCGTCACGATGCAGAAGCTCGATCCCTACCTGAACGTGGATCCGGGCACGATGAACCCCTTCCAGCACGGTGAGGTCTTCGTCACGGACGACGGCGCCGAGACGGACCTGGACATCGGGCACTACGAGCGCTTCCTTGACGAAAACCTCGAAGGTTCGGCCAACGTGACCACCGGGCAGGTCTACTCCACTGTGATCGCCAAGGAACGGCGCGGCGAATACCTCGGCGACACCGTCCAGGTCATTCCGCACATCACGGACGAGATCAAGCGCCGCATGCGGCTGCCCGCCGAGGGCAAGAACGCCCCGGACGTGATCATTACCGAAATCGGCGGCACCGTTGGCGACATCGAGTCCCAGCCGTTCCTCGAGTCGGCCCGCCAGGTCCGCCAGGATGTTGGCCGCGGCAACGTCTTCTTCGTGCACGTCTCGCTGGTCCCGTACATCGGACCGTCGCAGGAACTGAAGACCAAGCCCACGCAGCACTCGGTGGCAGCGCTGCGCTCCATCGGCATCCAGCCCGAAGCCATCGTGATCCGGTCCGACCGCGAGATCCCCGAGGCCATGCGCGCCAAGATCGGCCGCATGTGCGACGTCGACCTCGAAGCAGTCATCGGCTGCCCGGACGCTCCCAGCATCTACGACATCCCCAAGACGCTGCACTCCCAGGGCCTGGACTCCTACATCGTCCGTGCCCTGGACCTGCCGTTCAAGGACGTGGACTGGACCAGCTGGGACCGCCTCCTGGAGGCCGTCCACAACCCCAAGCACCAGGTGGAAATCGCGCTGGTGGGCAAGTACATCGACCTTCCGGATGCCTATCTCTCGGTCACGGAGGCCCTCCGCGCCGGCGGCTTCGCCAACGAGGCCAAGGTCAAGATCCGGTGGGTTCCCTCAGACGAGTGCGAAACCCGGGAGGGTGCCATCAAGGCGCTCGACGGCGTGGACGCCATCTGCGTGCCGGGCGGCTTCGGCATCCGCGGCCTCGAAGGCAAGCTCGGTGCCCTGAAGTTCGCCCGCGAAACCAAGCTGCCTGTGCTGGGCCTGTGCCTTGGCCTGCAGTGCATGGTCATCGAGTACGCCCGCAACGTGGTGGGCCTGGAAGGTGCCTCCTCAAGCGAGTTCGAGCCGGATTCCAAGTACCCGGTCATCGCCACCATGGAAGAGCAGCTGGAGTTCGTCGAAGGCCGCGGCGACCTCGGCGGCACCATGCGCCTCGGACTCTACGAAGCCAAGCTGGCCGAGGGCTCGGTCATCGCCGGCACCTACGGCAAGACCACGGTCAGCGAACGCCACCGGCACCGCTACGAGGTCAACAACAAGTACCGCGAGCAGATTGCCGGGAAGGGCCTGGTTTTCTCCGGCACCTCCCCGGACGGCAAGCTCGTCGAATTCGTTGAGCTGCCTGCCGACGTCCACCCGTACTACGTCGCAACGCAGGCGCACCCCGAGCTGAGCTCGCGGCCCACCCGCCCGCACCCGCTGTTCACCGGCCTGATCAAGGCTGCCCTGGACCACCAGGGCGCGGGCCAGCAGGCCACTGCCGACACGGCTGCCCCCGCGGCGGAGGAGCCTGCAGTATCGGGTAGCGTTACCGCTAAGTAGTCAACAGAGCAAAAAGGACGGCGCGATGCCTGGTACACCTGAAGCCACCCCTGCCAAACAGGTTTCGGATGCACCAAGCCCGCGCCGTCTTTTGTCCACGGAGAAGGTCTACCAGGGCAGGATCTGGGACGTCGTCAGTGACACCTTCCAGCTCTCCGAGTCCGGCGACGCCCTCACCCGCGACTACATCGACCACCCGGGCGCCGTCGCTGTCCTGCCCATGAATGACGAAGGCCAGGTCCTGCTGCTGAAGCAGTACCGGCACCCCGTTGGCATGGACCTCTGGGAAGTCCCCGCGGGCCTGCTGGACGTCGAAGGCGAGGACTTCGTGGTGGGGGCGGCGCGGGAACTCGCCGAAGAAGCGGACCTGGCGGCAGGCACCTGGAACGTCCTGGCCGACGTCTTCAATTCCCCCGGATCGTCCAGCGAGGCCATCCGCATCTACCTGGCCCGCGACCTCACCGAGGTGCCGCACCACGAACGCCACGAGCGGACGGACGAGGAAGCGGAGATCGAATTCCACTGGATCAGCCTGGACGATGCCGTGGCCTCCGTCCTGGCCGGCCGCCTGCATAACCCTTCCGCCGTCGTCGGGATCCTTGCCGCTGCCGCTGCCCGTTCTTCCAGCTATGAGGGACTCCGCCCCGCCGACGCCCCCTGGCCCGCCCACCCCAGCCAGCGCTGATGGTGCCTGGTCCATCGGCTGAAGCGGTCCCGGAGGCCGAGCGGGCCCCGGACGCCGCCTCAGCGGACGGGGCAACAGCAGGCGGCGCCCCGGACCCCGTCCCGGCCGCGATCGACCGTGGAATCACCGACTATCTCCAGCACCTCGGCGTCGAACGCGGGCTGGCCGCGAACACGCTCGCAGCCTACCGGCGGGACCTGGCCAGGTACGCCCGCTACCTCGCCGGAGCCGGCTGCACACGCCCCGGTGACATCACCCGGCACCATGTGACGGGGTACGTCCGTGCCCTCTCGGACGGGTCCGACGGCGGCTCGGCCCTGGGCGTGCGTTCCGCCGCCCGGACCGTCGTGGCCGTCCGGGGCCTGCACAAGTTCTGGGCCCTGGAGGGCCACACCACGGCGGATCCAGCCAGCGAGGTACACCCGCCCATGGCCGGCAAGCGGCTCCCCAAAGCCATCAGCGTCGCTGAAGTGACCCGCATCCTCGAAGCGGCAGGAACTGACACCGCCACCGGGCTGAGGGACCGCGCCCTGCTTGAATTCCTATACTCCACCGGGGCCAGGATCAGCGAAGCGGTGGGACTGGACGTTGACGACATCTCCCTCGCCGAACCGGGATCCGGGCCCGCGATCGTCCGCCTGTTCGGCAAGGGGTCAAAGGAACGCCTGGTGCCGCTGGGCTCCTACGGAGCCCGGGCACTCGATGCCTACCTGGTCCGCGGGCGTCCGCTGCTTGCCGCCAAAGGCAAGGGCACGCCCGCGCTGTTCCTCAATGCCCGCGGCGGGCGGATCAGCCGCCAGAGTGCCTGGACCATCCTGAAGGCGGCGGCGGAGAAAGCCAACATCACCCGCGACGTGTCACCGCACACGCTGCGCCACTCCTTCGCCACCCACCTTCTGGAAGGCGGCGCGGACGTCCGCGTGGTGCAGGAACTGCTGGGCCACGCATCCGTGACCACTACCCAGGTGTACACCCTGGTCACCGCCGATACGCTGCGCGAGATTTACGCCGCGGCCCACCCACGGGCACTGGGCTAGGACCCGCGGACGCGAACGGCCGGCGCGCTCACCGGCGCCCGCCCTGACATTAAGCTGGAGCCATGACCGCAGCCGCAGTGACCCTATGCTTCCTTCTCCGTGATGGGGAGAACGGTTCCGAGGTCCTTCTGGGGCTCAAGCAGACAGGGTTTGGCAAAGGCAAAATCGTGGGCATTGGCGGCCATGTGGAACCGGGGGAGTCGCACGCGCAGGCCGTGGTGCGGGAAGTCCTGGAAGAAACCGGTGTGGTCCTGCGGCAGGAAGACCTCCGTGATGCCGGCAGCGTGCACTTTGTCTTCCCGTCCCGGCCTGAGTGGGACATGGAAACCAGCCTGTTCACTGCCCGCACCTGGGAGGGCGAACCGGAACCCAGCGACGAAATCCTCCCCGGCTGGTTCCGCGTGGACACCCTTCCCGTGGACCGGATGTGGCAGGACGCGGACCACTGGCTTCCGGTGGTGCTGGAAGGCCGGAAGGTCAACGTGGTGGTCACCATGGCCACGGACAATGAGTCGGTCGCCTCATCGCGCAGCCTCCTGGGCCAGGCGGGCCGCCCACTGGACAGCTAAACCGCCGACGGCGGGGCAGGCACCAAAGTGCCCGCCCCGCCGTCGGGCGTTCCACGCCATGCGCTAGGGAAGGTGCCGTTCCTCCACGCCGTTGTATTCGCTCAGCGGCCGGATCAGGGAGTTGGCGTCCAGCTGCTCCATGATGTGCGCGGTCCAGCCCGTGATCCGGCTGGCCACGAACAGGGGAGTGAAGGTTGGGGTGTCGAAGCCCATCAGGTGGTAGGTGGGCCCGGCCGGGTAGTCCAGGTTCGGTTTGATGGCCTTGGCCTCGTCCATCGCAGTTTCCAGGCCGTTGTACAGGCCCAGCAGTTCGGGGCGGCCGTAGTGGGCAATCATCTTGTCCAGGGCGGCCTTCATGGTGGGAACCCGGGAATCGCCGTGCTTGTAGACGCGGTGGCCGAAGCCCATGACCTTCTTCTTTTGCGCCAGGGCGTCCTCCATCCAGGCCTTCGCCCGCGCCGCAGCCTCCTCGAGGGACTCCTCCTGCCGGATGCCGATCTCGTCGAACGTGTGCATCACAGCTTCGTTCGCTCCGCCGTGCAGCGGTCCCTTGAGCGCACCAATGGCTCCGGTCACTGCCGAATGCAGGTCCGAAAGCGTCGAGGTGATGACGCGGGCGGTGAACGTGGATGCGTTGAAGGAGTGCTCGGCGTAGAGGATCATCGAGACGTTGAAGGCCTCCACCACCTCCGGCACCTGCTCCTCGCCGAAGGCCATCCACAGGAAGTTGGCCGAATAGCCCAGGTCATCGCGCGGCTCCACGAGCTCCTGGCCGTGGCGGCGGCGCTGGTCATAGGCCACCACTGCCGGCATGGCGGCGAACAGGTCAACGGCCTTGGCCATGTTGGCCTCGCGCGAGGAGTCCTCTGCCTGCGGATGCCTGGCACCCATCACGGAGGCCGCGGTCCGGCAGACGTCCATCGGGTGCGAGGTCACCGGCAAGGCGTCGATGACCTGCTTGACCACCGGGTCAAGGGCGCGGCCCGCGCGTTCCCTCGCGGTGAACTCCGCCAACTGCTCCGTCGTGGGCAATTCGCCGTTCCAGAGCAGGTACGCCACTTCCTCGAAGCTGCACCGGGCGGCCAGCTCCTGGACCGGGTACCCGCGGTAGAGCAGGGAGTTGGTGTCAGGGTTGACCTTGGAGACGGCGGTGTAATCCACCACGACGCCGGCGAGGCCCTTTTTGATCTCATTTTCAGCCATTGCTGAAACTCCTTTGTTCCTAAAGCCAGGTGTCCGGCAGGTGCCGGCGTTCCGGTGTGGTGCCAGGGCGGATGTCAGGTTCCGGGGATCCGGAAGTTGAAGACCCCGGTGTCAAAGTGGTTGTAGGCCTCGTAGTCAACAAGGTCGTAGAGCCGGGCACGGGTCAGCATGCTTGGAACCTGTGCCTCCTGGGTGCCGTCGGATTTGATCGATTCCAGAGTACGCTCAGCAGCGCCCATGGCACTACGGAGCAGGGTGACCGGATAAATGACCATGTTGACGCCCACGCCGGCCAGTTCATCCACGGTAAACAGTGCGCTCTTGCCGAACTCGGTCATGTTGGCCAGGATCGGCACATCCACCGCGTCCCTGATGGCCTTGAACTCGCTGAGGTCCTTCATGGCCTCGGGAAAGATCGCGTCTGCGCCGGCTTCGACCAGGGCTTTCGCCCGCTGCTGCGCCGCCTCCAGCCCATCGGTGGCGCGGATGTCGGTGCGGGCCATGATGAGGAAGTTCGGATCGCGGCGGGCATCCGCTGCGGCCCGGATCCGCTTGGTGGCGGTATCCAGGTCCACCACGTTCTTGCCGTCCAGGTGGCCGCAGCGCTTCGGGTTGAACTGGTCCTCGATGTGCAGGCCGGCCAGGCCGGCGTTTTCCAGCTCCTGCACCGTGCGGGCCACGTTCATCGGCTCACCGAAGCCGGTGTCGGCGTCGACGATCGAAGGCAGGTCGGTCATGCGGGCGATCTGCCCGGCCCGGGTGGCTACCTCGGTCAGGGTGGTCAGGCCGATGTCCGGCAGGCCAAGGTCGTTGGCAAGGACCGCGCCGGAAATGTAGACCCCGGCGAAGCCCTTTTCCTCGATGAGCCGGGCGGAGAGCGGATTGAACGCGCCCGGAAACTGCTGGATGGTGCCGGAGGACAGCAGTTCCCGGAACCGGATCCGCTTCTGCTCGGGGGTGGTCTTCGAATACAGCATCAGAAGAGTCCCTTCGGTGCCGCCGCCAGGTCGATGACCCCGGGCGCTGCAGTGATGTTCAGCTGGTCCAGCTCGCCGGCGGCCAGTTCGGGGAGGCGTTCGACGGCGGCGAGGAACCTTTCGATTTCAGCCTCCTCCACCAGCCCGGCGGCGAGGGTGCGGAACTTGTTGACGTACTGTTCGCGGGCGAACGGCCGGGCGCCCAGCGGGTGGGCGTCGGCGACGGCGATCTGGTCGGTGATGACCGTACCGTCCTTCAGCGTGATCTCCACGGAACCACCGAAGGCCTTCTCTGCGATGTCCAGGGAGTGGTAGCGCCGGGTCCACTCCGCGTCCTCCTCCGTGGTCACCTTGTGCCACAGTTCCACGGTGTCCGGCCGTGCGGCGCGTTCCGGTGCGTAGGAGTCCACGTGGTGCCACGCGCCGTCCTGCAGGGCAACGGTGAAGATGTACGGGATGGAGTGGTCCAAGGTTTCCCGGCTGGCGGTGGGGCTGTACTTCTGGGGGTCGTTGGCGCCGGAGCCGATCACGTAGTGGGTGTGGTGGCTGGTCTTGATCAGGACTGATTCGACGTTGGCCGGGTCAGTCACCTCAGGATGTTCACGGTGCAGCTTGCGTGCCAGGTCGATCCAGGCCTGCGCCTGGTACTCGGCGGAGTGTTCCTTGGTGTAGGTGTCCAGGATGGCACGCTTGGCTTCGCCCGGGGTGGGGAGCGGGACCAGGTAGGACGCGTCCGGACCGTCGAGCAACCAGGCGATGACGCCGTCTTCGCCTTCGTAGATCGGCACCGGTGAGGTCTGGCCGCGCATGGCCCGGTCGGCTGATTCGATGGCCATCTTGCCGGCGAGCGCCGGGGCGTGGGCCTTCCAGGTGGAGATCTCGCCCTTGCGTGACTGCCGGGTCGCCGTGGTGGTGTGCAGTGCCTGGCCCACTGACTGGAAGATGGTTTCGACGTCGAGGCCCAGCAGTGTGCCGATACCGGCGGCAGCCGAGGGACCGAGGTGCGCGACGTGGTCGATCTTGTGCTTGTGCAGGCAGATCGCCTTGACCAGGTTGACCTGGATCTCGTAGCCGGTGGTGATGCCGCGGACCAGGTCGTGGCCGCTGGCGCCAACGTGCTGGGCAACGGCAAGGATCGGGGGAATGTTGTCACCGGGGTGGGAGTACTCGGCTGCCAGGAAAGTGTCGTGGTAGTCGAGTTCGCGGACGGCTACCCCGTTTGCCCAGGCAGCCCATTCCGGTGCAACCCGTTCCTCGATGCCGAAGACCTTGGAGCCCTTGCCGCCGGTGCTGGGACCGTGGGTAAGGGCCTGGGCCCGGGCCGCGACGATCGGAGCACGGTTCAGTGAGGCGATGGCCACCGAGGCGTTGTCGATGATGCGGTTGATCACCATCTCCGTCACTTCGTCCGTGACGGCGACGGGATCTGCCGCCACCTGGGCGATCTTGTAGGCAAGCTGGTCCTCGCGGGGGAGGTTTTCTTCGCTCTTGTAGACGCGGACGTGGTGTTCCTTAACCATGGTGCTCCTTCGGGTGGGATGCGTGGGTCGCTTTGACGTGGGAGAGGCTGCGGTGCAGGTGGACGATCGTTGCCGCCTCGGCGAGTGCCGGGTTGCCGGCGGCGATGGCCTCCGCGATGGCGGCGTGCTCGGCTGCCGCGGCGGTCAGGCGGTTGGCGTCGTCGGCGGCCAGCCGGCGGATCCGGACCAGGTGCACGCGCAGGCTGCGCATGGCCTGGGCCAGGTAGGAGTTTGAGATGGCGGCGTCGATGGCTGTGTCCAGCCTGCCCACCAGTTCGTAGTAATCATGCAGGGCGGGGTCCCCGCCGTTGATCAGCGCGGGGGCATTGAGCAGTTCGCACTGCAGGCGCTCAAAGGTGGCGGTATCCCCGCGCCGGGCAGCCAGTGCCGCGGCCTTGCCCTCCAGGGTTTGGCGCAGTTCGAACAGTTCGTCGATGTCCTCCAGGGAGATGTCGGTGACGACGACGCCGCGGCCGCCCGCCGTCGTGAGCCCTTCCGCCGTGAGGCGGCCCAGCGCCTCCCGCAGCGGTGTGCGCGAGACGCCAAGGCGTTCGGACTGTTCCACCTCGGCCAGGACGGTGCCGGGCGCAAGGCGCCATTCGATGATGTCGTCCCGCAGTGCCGCGTAGGCCTTGTCGCTGGCTCGCATGGTGTCCTCTTTCCTCGGTGACACCATCAGTGTATACACAGCCGAAGAAAAGAGGCCAGCAATTTTCAGAAATAGCGGAGCTGGGCACGACTCTGTATACAAAACTCTTGTCGGCTGGCCCTGCCGGCGTCTACCATGGGCAGCATCACAACGTCGTGGACGGGATAACCTCATGGTCACCAACAGCTACCGGGACAGCTACCGCCGCAGTGTCGAACAGCCGGAAGAATTTTGGCTGGAGGCAGCGCAAAAAATCTCCTGGACGTCTCCGCCCGGCAGGGCCCTGGACTCCAGCCGGGCGCCGCTGTACAGCTGGTTCCCTGACGGAGCCCTGAATACCTGCTATAACGCCCTGGACCGGCACGTGGCAGAAGGCCGCGGAGGGCAGGACGCCCTGATCCATGACTCCGCCATGCTGGGAACGCAGCAGCGCTACACGTATGCGAAACTGACGGACCTCGTGGCACGCTTTGCCGGCGTGCTGCGGAGCCACGGGGTCGGCAAGGGAGACCGTGTGGTGATTTACATGCCCATGATCCCGGAAGCTGCCATCGCCATGCTGGCCACCGCCCGGCTTGGTGCGGTGCACTCAGTGGTTTTTGGCGGCTTCGCACCGAAGGAGCTTGCCGCGCGAATCCGCGATGCCGCGCCCGCTGCGGTGGTCACCGCGTCCGGCGGCATCGAACCGTCCCGGCGCATCGAGTACCTCCCGGCGGTCGCCGAGGCCCTTGGGCTGGCCGGCGCGCCGGACATCCCAGTCCTGGTCAAGGCACGCGCCGGCTTCGTGTCGGCCGCTGCGGACCACGCCGGCTGGCTGGACTGGGACACGGCCATGGACTCGGCCGAGCCTGTGGCCCCTGTCGCCGTGCAGGCCACGGACCCGCTCTACATCCTGTACACCTCCGGGACCACCGGCGCGCCCAAGGGGGTGGTTCGCGACAACGGCGGCCACGCCGTCGCCCTGCGCTGGACCATGGAAAATATCTACGACATCGGCCCCGGTGACGTCATGTGGACTGCGTCGGACGTCGGCTGGGTGGTGGGGCATTCCTACATCGTCTATGGGCCGCTGCTGGCCGGGGCCACCACCGTGATGTACGAAGGAAAGCCGGTTGGCACGCCCGACGCCGGGGCGTTCTGGCGCGTGGTGCAGGACCACCGGGTCAACGTGCTGTTCACCGCACCAACGGCACTGCGGGCCATCCGCAAGGCCGATCCTGAAGCATCGCTGCTGCGAAACTACGATGTCTCCAGCCTGCGGACGCTGTTCGCCGCCGGCGAGCGGCTGGACACGGACACGTTCCACTGGGCCTCCCGGGTCCTGGGCGTGCCCGTGGTGGACCATTGGTGGCAAACCGAGACCGGCTGGGCCATTTGCGCCAATCCGCGTGGACTGGAGCCGCTGCCCATCAAGGCTGGTTCCCCGACCGTTCCGATGCCAGGGTTCCGGCTGCAGGTCCTTGACGGCGGGGGCGGGGAAGTCGAACCGGGGATCGAAGGCAACATCGTGCTGGGGCTGCCCCTTCCGCCGGGCACCCTGGCCACCCTGTGGGGAAACGACGAACGTTTCATCTCGTCCTACCTCCAGGCTTTCGACGGCTGCTACGCCACAGGCGATTCCGGCTACCGCGATGAGGACGGGTACCTGTTCGTCATGGGCCGCACCGACGACATCATCAACGTTGCCGGCCACCGGCTGTCCACCGGCGCCATGGAACAGGTGATCGGCCAGCACCCTGCCGTCGCCGAGTGCGCCGTGATCGGGCTCGCCGACCCCCTCAAGGGCCAGCGCCCCAGCGGCTACGTGGTGCTCAAATCCGGGGTCGACATCCCCGAAGACGTCCTGGCCAAGGACCTGGTGGCACTGGTTCGGCGGGACATCGGTGCCGTGGCGGACTTCAAGCATGTGACGGTGGTGGACGCGCTGCCTAAGACCCGGTCCGGAAAGATCCTGCGCACGACCATGCGCCAGATCGCCGACGGCGACGAATATACGGTGCCCTCCACCATCGAGGATCCGGGCGTCATTGACCAGCTGATCGGCGCCCTCCGGGGCGGGACGGACGCCGGCTGACGGCACCGCCGGGAAATCCAGCCCTGCAATTCGTCAGCGGGCGTTCCAGCGGTACTCGTTTTCCGGCCGTCCCGGGGTTCCGTAGCGGGCGGTCCGGGAAACCGTGCCGGCGTCGGCCAGATACTCCAGGTAGCGCCGCGCCGTCACCCGGGACATGCCCAGCGAATCCATGACCTCGGTGGCGGACACTGCGTCGGGCTGGCCCCGGAGGAACTCCTGGACCGAGCCGAGGGTCGAGGTGGAAAGGCCCTTCGGGAGCGGAAGTTCCGACGGCGCCCGCAGGCTGGCGAACGCCTGGTCCACTTCGCTTTGCGAGGCGCCGCCCTTGCCGGGACCGCTGCCCGGATCCGCCAGTTGCTGCCGGAACTGGCGGTAGTTCTCCAGCTTGTCGGAGAACGTGGCGAACGTGAACGGCTTGATCAGGTACTGGACCACACCGATGGCAACGGCGCTGCGGACAATTGCCAGCTCACGCACGGCGGTGATGGCGATGATGTCCGCCAGGATCCCCGCCGACCGCATCCGCCGGGCGATGTCCAGGCCATGCAGGTCGGGCAGGTTCATGTCCAGCAGGACCAGTTCCACCGGCTTGCCCGCCGCAACGAATTCGTTCAGGAGCCGCAGTGCGGACTGGCCGTCCGGGGCGGTGCCCGCCAGCTCAAAACCGTCCAGCCGGCCCACGTAGGCGGCGTGGGCCGCCGAAGCGATGGCCTCGTCTTCGACGACGAGGACCCGGATGCTGCTCACTGTCTGTGCTCCTTCTCCGCGGACACCGCTGCAGGCAGGAATACTTCGAACTTGGCGCCGCGCCGGCCGTTAGTGGCCAGCGTACCGCCCAAACGCTGCACCGCCTGCCGGACCAGTGCCAGGCCAATGCCGCGGCCGCCCGCCCCTGCAGGCTTGGTGCTGAATCCGTGCCGGAAGATCTTTTCCGAATCCCCGGGGTCGATGGGAGCCCCGGAATCATTCACGGCGATGTCCAGCCCCTCGTCGTCCGCCTCCAGCGTCAGCACCACGCGCCGCGGCGGCGGCGCATCCGCGGCCGCATCGATGGCGTTGTCCAGCAGGTTTCCCAGGATCGTCACCAGGTCCTGCACTGCAATCCCGGGTGCCGCGCCGGAGCCCAGGGTGGAGACATCCAGCTGGACGCCCCGCTCGTGGGCCTCGGCCACCTTGCCCATGACCAGTGCGCCCACCACGGGTTCGTCAATGGAGCTCACCATGTCGTCCGTCAGCTGCTGGCTCAAGGCCAGGTCCCGGGTGGCAAAATCGAGTGCTTCCCCGGTCCGGCCAAGTTCCAGGAGCGAGACCATGGTGTGAAGCCGGTTGGCGTGTTCGTGGGTCTGGGCCCGCAGCGCGTCGGACAGCGTGCGCATGGTCTGCAGTTCGTTGCCGAGGGCCTCGATCTCCGTCCGGTCCCTGAGGGTGGCCACCGTCCCGTAGACCGGAACCTTCCCGCGCGCCCCGGGGGATTCGGGGCCACGGGCCGGCCCCTGGTTCACCACCAGCACGCGCGAACCGGTCAGCACCATCTCGTCCTTGGTGGTGCGCCCGGAATCAAACAGGGCGCGCAGTTCGCTGTCCAGCGGGAGGTCCGCCAGCGACGGGGGCTGGGTGGGATCGTTACTGCCGGTGTCGGCCAGGCCAAGGAGTTCGGCAGCCTGGTCGTTGTACATCACCACGCGCTTCCTGGCATCGATAAGGATCAGCCCTTCGCGTACCGAGTGCAGGACCGATTCGTAGTAGGTGAAAAGCTGCGCCAGCTGCTCCGGCCCCCAGCCGCGCGTCACCCGGCGGAGGTACCTGCCCAGCAGCCAGGACGCAAGGGATCCGCCCACCAGCAAGGCAATGCCGACGGCGAGCAGGACTGGCAGGCGGCCGGTAAACGCAACATCGACGCTGCGGACGGTCACCCCGGCCGCCACCAGGGCCTTAACCGTTCCACCCGCGTCCTTGACCGGAACAATGGTCCGGACCGAAGGGCCAAGGGTGCCGGCGGTGACTTCGGTGTAGGTGTGGCCGCGCAGTGCTTCATCAATGGAGCCGATGTAGGGCCGGCCCAGCTCCTCGTCCCGGGGGTGCGTCCAGCGGGTCCGGTCCGGAGCCATGATGGTGATGAAATCTATGTGGGCGGCGCTGGTGACGTCCTTGGCGTAAGGCTGCAGCAGGGCGGACGGGTCCGGCGTGGCAGCGGCCTGGAGCACCAGGGGATTGGCGGCGATCGAGGCAGCCACTCCCTCCATGCGGCGCCCCGCTTCGTCATACGTACGGTCCCGTGCATCCACGTAGGCTGCAGTTCCCACGATGGCAATGAAGGATACGACGATCAGCAGGTTCGCCAGGAAGAGCCGGCGGGCGATACTCCAGCGGTGGATCATGCTGCCTCCATCTGAATCCCGGGACTACTGCGACCAATATGAACGCAACGGTGAGCTGGATCACGGGGTGCCCAATGATGGATATCACATTGTACGGACGTGTTGAGCCCAGAGACTGCGCCGCAGCGTCTATCAGAATATCCACAAGGAGACACATCATGGCTTCTCAACGAGGAGAGTCGCTCGAGACCGCGACGCCGCGGCGCAAGGGACTGGACAAGTCCCACTACCTCTACATTGCCGTCATCGCCGCCGTCGTCCTTGGCGCGGTGGTGGGCCTGCTCTTCCCGGAGGTTGGCAAGTCGCTCAAGCCCCTGGGTGACGGCTTCGTCAAGCTCATCAAGATGATGATCGCGCCGGTCATCTTCTGCACCATCGTCCTGGGCATCGGCTCCATCGCCAAGGCGGCCACCGTCGGCAAGGTGGGCGGCCTCGCCCTGGGCTACTTCATCATCATGTCCACCTTCGCGCTGGCCATCGGCCTGGTGGTGGGCAACCTGATCCACCCGGGTGAAGGCCTGAAGCTGACGCCCTACGATCCCAACAAGAAGGCCGCCACGGACAGCACCGTGGACTTCCTGATGGGCATCATTCCCAGCGACATTCCGGTGCTGCCCACCCTGCTGGCCGCAATCCTGGTTGGCTTCGCACTTCAGAAGATGGGCGCCCAGGGCACCCCCATCCTCAAGGCCATCGGCCACGCCCAGGCCCTTGTCTTCCGCATCCTGATCATGATCATGTGGCTCGCCCCGGTTGGCGCCTTCGGCGCCATCGCCGCCGTCGTCGGAGCCACCGGCGTCCAGGCCATCGTGAGCATGTTCACCCTGATGATCGCCTTCTACATCACCTGTGCGCTGTTTATCGTCGTCATCCTGGGCGGCCTGCTGCAGGTTGTTGCCGGCGTGAACATCTTCAAGCTGATGAAGTACCTGGCCCGCGAATACCTCATCATCTTCTCCACCTCGTCTTCCGAAGCGGCGCTGCCCCGCCTGATCGCCAAGATGGAACACCTCGGCGTCTCCAAGCCCGTCGTCGGCGTCACCGTTCCCACGGGCTACTCCTTCAACCTGGACGGCACCGCCATCTACCTGACCATGGCGTCCCTTTTCGTGGCCAACGCCATGGGCACCCCGCTGGACCTCGGTGCCCAGATCTCCCTGCTGGTCTTCATGATCATCGCCTCCAAGGGGGCTGCAGGCGTCACCGGCGCCGGCCTGGCCACCCTCGCAGCCGGCCTGCAGGCACACCGCCCCGAACTGCTTGGAGGAGTGGGCATCATCGTCGGCATCGACCGCTTCATGTCCGAGGCACGGGCACTGACCAACTTCACCGGCAACGCCGTGGCCACCGTCCTGGTGGGCACCTGGGTCAAGGAGATCGACGGCGGCCAGGTTGCCCGCGTCCTCTCCGGCGAGGTTCCCTTCGACGAGCAGACCATGATCGCCGGCCACGGCGGGATGGCACCCAAGGAAGAGGGCGCACGGGAAGCCGCCAAGGCGTAGCCCCACCCGCTCAACGACACGGAACCGCCCCCGCAGCCACGCTGCGGGGGCGGTTTTACGTTGTCCCCGCGACGAACCTTCGACCTCAGCTAGAGGGTCAAGGCTCAACATTCGCGGAAAGTCAAGCTCCGTCAAATACCGTGTCGGGCGCTGTAGCCTAGGGAGCAGAACGAACGGCGCTGGTACGCCAGCGGCAGGAAATCACCGTCATCGAAAGTGTGGACAGATACGTGAGCAGCGAACAGGGTTCAGCAACTCTGGAGGGCACGGAATTCGACCTGGAAAACGCAGTGATGGGCCCCACTGGACGCCCATACCGCGAGTTCCCGGAACCTGCGCCGCTGCCCTCCCACGGTCCGGCCCGCGTCATCGCCATGGTTAACCAGAAGGGCGGCGTCGGGAAGACGACCTCCACCATCAACCTGGCCGCCGCGCTCGCCGAGTACGGCCGCCGTGTCCTGCTGGTGGACTTCGACCCCCAGGGCGCGTTGTCCGCGGGTCTCGGCGTCAACCCGCATGAGCTTGACCTCACCGTTTACAACGTCCTGATGGACCGCAAGGTGGATATCCGCGACGCCATCCACCAGACCGGTGTCGAAAACGTCGACCTGCTGCCGGCCAACATCGACCTTTCCGCGGCAGAGGTGCAGCTGGTCAATGAGGTGGCGCGCGAACAGGTCCTGGACCGTGCGCTGAAGAAGGTCGAAGACGACTACGACGTCGTGCTTATCGACTGCCAGCCTTCCCTGGGGCTCCTGACCGTCAACGCGCTCACGGCGGCCCACGGCGTCATCATTCCGCTCATCTGCGAGTTCTTCGCACTGCGTGCCGTTGCACTCCTCGTGGAAACGATCGACAAGGTGCAGGACCGGCTGAACCCCCGGCTTCAGGTGGACGGCGTGCTGGCCACCATGTACGACGCCCGGACCCTGCACAGCCGCGAAGTGATCACCCGGCTGGTGGAGGCGTTCGGCGACAAGGTCTTCGAAACCGTGATCAAGCGCTCCATCAAGTTTGCCGATGCCACCGTGGCTGCCGAGCCCATCACCAGCTATGCCGGAAACCACGTGGGTGCCGACGCCTACCGCCGGCTCGCCAAGGAGCTGATCTCCCGCGGCGGCGCACCCTAAGCACGCCGTGGCCGAATCCAAGCCCGGCTTCGAGGTCCGACTGGCCAACTTCACGGGTCCGTTCGACCTCCTCCTGGGACTGATTGCCAAGCACCAGCTGGACATCACCGAAGTAGCCATCGCCACGGTTACGGACGAGTTCATCAAGTACATCCGCAAGCTGCAGCAGCTCGGTGAAGAATGGGCCCTGGACGAGGCAAGCGAGTTCCTGGTGATAGCCGCTACCCTCCTCGACCTCAAGGCGGCCCGGCTTCTCCCGGCAGGTGAAGTCGAGGACGACGAGGACATCGCCCTGCTGGAGGCCAGGGACCTGCTCTTTGCCCGGTTGCTCCAGTACAAGGCCTTCAAGCAGGTGGCGGGAATCCTGGGCGAAACCCTGGACCAGGAAGGGCGCCGTTTTCCACGCCAGGTGGCCCTCGAAGAGCATTTTGCGGCCATGCTTCCCGAACTCGTCTGGAAGCACACACCCCACCAATTCGCTGCCCTGGCCGAGGCGGCCCTGAGGCCCAAGTCGCCTGCGCAGCCACCGCAGGTAGCGCTCGGCCACCTCCACGGCAGCAACGTCAGCGTCAAAGAACAGGCCGAAGTGCTGGGCCGCAGGCTGCGGGAGGAGTCGCCGCTGACCTTCCGCTCGCTGATTGCCGATGCCGGTTCTACCCTGGTGGTCGTGGCCAGGTTCCTGGCACTCCTGGAACTGTTCCGGGACCGGGCCGTCTCATTCGACCAGCTGTCCCCGCTGGCGGACCTCGCCGTCCACTGGACGGCCGACCGCCCGGACTGGTCGGCGGAAAACCTAAGCGAAGAATTCGAGGAGCAACTGTGAACCCGTCACAGGACACGCCGCAGCAGGACGCCACCGGCCACGGGCCGGACTTCGCCCACCTTCCCGGCGGGGCCAAGGCTGCCCTGGAAGCGGTCCTCATGGTTCTGGACGAGCCGGCCACTGAGGAGGAGCTGGCGGCGGGAGTAGGGCTGACGGTCCACGCGGTCCGCTCCCTGCTGGCAGAACTGGAACGCGAGTATAACGGCTATACTGTTAAAGCCCCGGAGGTGGAGAGTGCCAGCAGCGCTGGTATCGGATCCAGTCCCCGGGGTTTTGAATTGCGGAACATCGCCGGTGGCTGGCGCATCTACTCCCGCGCGGAATTTGCCGACATTGTGGGCAAGTACGTGCTTGAGGGGCAGACTGCCAGGCTTACCCAGGCGGCATTGGAAACACTGGCAGTCATCGCGTACCGCCAGCCCGTTTCCCGGGCGCGCGTGTCTGCAATTCGCGGGGTCAATGTTGACTCTGTCGTACGGACGCTGGCCCAACGGGGGCTGGTCGAGGACGCGGGAACGGATCCCGAGTCCGGCGCAATCCTCTACCGGACTACCTCGTATTTCCTCGAACGGATGGGGATCAGTTCAGTGGAGGACCTGCCCCAACTGTCGCCGCACCTTCCGGGGCTCGACGGGATCGCAGAGTTCTACGACGCCGGGACGATGTAGGCAGGACACCCCTGCCCGCACCATCCATCCAGCAAGGGTTATTTATCAGGGCAGACGAAGTCTGCGCGGCTGGCTAAGGTTGTTTTTGGACATCTCAGCCGGCCAAAACATATTGAAGGACGGGTCATGACACAGGCGGGACGCCAGGGTTCACCACGTAACAGTTCGGGACGCGGCGGGAACGAACGCAACAGTTCCCAGCGCAACCCGGCACAGGGCGGCAGCTTCAGCGGGGGCTCCCGCGGCGGAGCAGGCAAACGTGCCGCAGGATTCGGTGGGGACCGCCCGCACCGTGCGCCCAAGCCGCGCGAAGAGCGATTCATCGATCCCGACCTGGCAGGGGACCAGCAGGGACGCGGAGCTGAGGCTGCCCGGGGCGCCAAGCCGTCGTCGCGCAAGCCGGCTGCCCGCAAGCCCGGTGCCAAGAAGGCTCCCGGCACGCCGGGTGCCCCCAAGCCCAAGCCACGTACCGGCGCACCCGGTGCAGCCGCCTCACGTGCCTTCGGCAGCGAACGCTTCGGCCAGAACCTGGGTCCGGTCCGAAAGCCCGTCCGGAAGAAAGGCCCCCGGGGCAACGTTCCCCAGTCCGAACTCCACGATGCCGACGGCGTCCGCCTCCAGAAGGTGATGGCCTCCGCAGGGGTTGCCTCCCGGCGCGTCTGCGAGGAGATGATCGCCGAGGGCCGGGTCGAAGTCGACGGCCAGGTAGTCACCGAACTCGGTGTCCGCGTAGACCCCAAGACTGCCGTCATCCACGTTGACGGGCTGCGGATCCAGCTGGACGAAAACCTGGTCTACATGGTGTTCAACAAGCCCAAGGGCGTGGTGTCCACCATGGAGGACCCCGAAGGCCGGCCCTGCATCAGCGACTTCCTGAAGAACAACAAGAATACCGGCGAACGCCTCTTCCACGTTGGCCGGCTCGACGTCGCCACCGAAGGCCTGCTGCTGCTGACCAACGACGGCGAACTCGCCAACCGGCTGACCCACCCTTCCTATGAGGTACCCAAGACCTACCTGGTACAGGTGCGTGGGCCGTTCCCGCAGGGCGTCGGCGCCCAGCTGAAGGCCGGCGTCGAACTGGAGGACGGGTTCGCTTCCGTTGACTCCTTCCGCCTGGTGGACTCCACCCCGGGCCACGTGCTGATTGAGGTTGTGCTCCACTCCGGCAAGAACCGCATTGTCCGGCGCCTGTTCGACGCTGTTGGCTTCCCGGTCCAGCGGCTGGTCCGCGTCAAGGTGGGCCCCATCGGTCTCGGCGATCAGCGCCAGGGCAGCATCCGCAACCTTGGCAAGCAGGAAGTCGGCCACCTGCTGGCATCCGTAGGGCTCTAAGGCATGTCCGCGTTCAAAAGCCAGGGCCGCGGCCACCTGGATGGCCCGGTGGTGGTCATCGGCACCGGACTGCTGGGCACCAGCATTGGGCTGGGCCTGCGGGGGCGTGGCGTACCCGTGTTCCTGTCGGACCCGTCGCCCACCAACCAGGCGGTGGCCGTGGACATCGGTGCCGGCCGCCCGCTGCCGGAACTGGGCGACGCGTCGCCGCAGCTGGTGGTGGTGGCCGCTCCGCCGGACGTCACGGCCGGCGTCGTCCTTGCCGCGCTGTCCAGCTACCCGGATGCCGTGGTTATCGATATCGCCAGTGTGAAGGCGGACATCCTGGCCCGGCTGCGGGAATCCGGCGTCGACCTGTCCCGCTACGTAGGGACGCATCCCATGGCAGGACGCGAAAAGTCCGGCCCGGTAGCTGCACGCGGCGAGCTGTTCACGTCCATGCCGTGGGTGCTCTGCCCCTCGGAAGAAACCTCCGGCCACGCGTTGCAGGTGGCCCGATCGCTCGCCTCCGACCTCGGGGCTGTCGTCTCGCAGTTCACCGCCGACGAGCACGATGAAGCTGTGGCGCTGGTCTCGCACCTGCCCCAGGTCATGTCCTCGCTGCTGGCCAGCCGGCTGCAGGGAACTCCGCTGCACGCACTGTCCCTGGCGGGCAACGGCCTGCGCGACGTCACGAGGATCGCAGCCAGCGACCCCACCTTGTGGGTCCAGATCCTCGGCGGCAACGCGGCCAAGGTGGTGGAGATCCTCTACGGTGTCCGGGACGACCTGAACCGGCTGATCGGCACGTTGGAGAATCCCGCCGCGCCCGGCGCCAGGCTGGACCTCGCCCAGCTCATCAGCGAGGGGAACGCCGGACAGGCGCGGATCCCCGGGAAACACGGCGGGCCCCCGCAGGCCTACGCGTGGCTCACCGTCCTGGTGGATGACAAGCCCGGCCAGATCGCACAGCTGCTTACCGAAATCGGCGAGATCGGCGTCAACCTGGAGGACATGCGGCTGGACCACTCTTCGGGCCAAAACGTAGGTATGGTGGAAATCTCCGTGTTGCCGAACAAGCACGACCATTTGATCGAAGCCCTTAACGACCGCGGATGGCGGGTACTTCAGTAATGACACAGGAACTCCTCGAATCCATGCGCGCCCTGCGCATCGGCCGCCCGCTGGTGGTGGCCATCGACGGGCCGTCCGGCTCCGGAAAATCGAGCGTGAGCAAGGAAGTTGCCCGCAGGCTCCGGCTGGCCTACCTGGACACCGGTGCGATGTACCGGGCCCTGACCTGGTACTGCGTCACTGAAGGTATCGACCTCGAGGACGGTGCTGCCGTGGAGCAGGCATCCCGGGACTTTGTGCTTGAACTGAGCACCAGCCCGCTGGAGGAATATGTCCGGGTGGGGGGCGTAGACGTCACGGACGCCATCCGGGAGCCGGCCATCTCAGCCGCCGTCAGTGCGGTCGCCACCACCCTCGGCGCACGGACAGAACTGATCCGGCGGCAGCGGGACCTGATCGAAAAGCACCACCGCCGGATGGTGGTGGAAGGCAGGGACATCACCACCGTCGTCGCGCCCGGGGCCGAGGTGCGCATGCTCCTCACCGCCAGCGAGGAAGCCCGGCTTCGCCGGCGCGGCCTCCAGCTGGGCGGGACGCAGGACGCCGAGCAGCTGGCTGCCCAGGTCACGCACCGGGACGCCAAGGACTCCACTGTAGTGAACTTCACCCAGGCTGCCTCCGGCGTCGTGACTCTGGACTCCTCGGACCTGGACTTCGAACAAACCGTGGATGCAGCCCTCGTGATTGTCACCAAGGTCCTCAACCGTGACTGACGCCGGCACCGGCCTGCCGTCCGGGCTGACCATGGCGTGGAGCAGGCCGGTGGGATGGGTCCTGGACCATCTGGTCTACCGGACCACGGTGACCGGCAGGACCAACGTGCCCACGGGCGGCCCGGTGATCTTCGCGGGCAACCACATCAGCTTCCTTGATGGGCCGGTGATGTTCGGTGCAGCGCCGCGGCCCATGCACATCCTCGTGAAGCAGGAGATGTTCAAGGGCTTGCTCGGCCGGGTGCTCACCGCTTCCGGGCAGCTGCCCGTGGACCGCCGCGGCGACCGTGCCGCGCTGCAGCGCTGCAAGGACGTGCTCGACGCCGGGCGTTGCGTTGGGATTCTCCCGGAAGGTACGCGGGGGAGCGGCGCAGCCTCGGACATCAACGGCGGAGTGGCGTGGCTGGCCCTGAATTCCGGAGCCCCCGTGGTGCCGGTCGCCATCCTGGGCACCCGGCAGGGCGATGAGCACCTTGACTTCGTTCCACGGCCCGGGCGCCGCTTCCACGTCAGCTTCGGAGCGGCCCTTACCCTGGCCCGCCGCGCCGGCGAAACCGGCCGTGCTTCAATGGACAGGGCCGCGCAGGACATCCGTGCAGCGCTGGCTGGGCACGTCCAGGACACCATTCAACTCAGCGGGCAGCCCTTGCCGTCCGCTGGCGACCAAGACTTGACAGCAGTAGCCGGGGACGCCGGCAGATGACCCCTAAGGACAGTGCAATGAGCGACACCACCCAGGCTACCGGCCACTCCGGCGCCGACGACGAATACACCCCCACCGGAACCGACCAGGTTGCAGAGCGCCTGGCGGCGATTGGGGACGACGAGGCCGAGCTCCGCGCCGCCTCCCTCCGGGCCGGGCTGGAGGACTATGAGCTGGACGAGGACGACGCCGCCCTGCTGAGCGGTGAGTACGGCGACGAGGACCTCGAAGGCCCCCTCAAGCTGGACCCCGTCCTGGCCATCATCGGCCGTCCCAACGTGGGCAAGTCCACGCTGGTGAACCGCATCCTGGGCCGCCGCGAAGCAGTGGTTGAGGATACCCCCGGCGTCACCCGCGACCGCGTGATGTACTCCGCGAACTGGAACGGACGCAACTTCACCCTGGTGGACACCGGGGGATGGGAACACGACGCCCGCGGCATCCACGCCAGGGTCGCGGAGCAGGCCGAGATGGCAGTGGAACTCGCGGACGCCGTGCTGTTCGTGGTGGACTCCGCTGTCGGCGCCACCGCCACGGACGAAGGCGTCATGAAGATGCTGCGCCGGAGCAAGAAGCCGGTCATCATGGTGGCGAACAAAGTGGACGACTTTGCCCAGGAAGCGGACAGCGCCGCGCTGTGGGGCCTTGGCTTCGGCGAGCCCTACCCGGTGTCGGCCCTGCACGGCCGCGGCGTGGCCGACCTCCTGGACCACGTTATGGATGTCCTGCCCGAGTTCTCCACCGTTGAGGGCGTGGAACGCTCCGGCGGTCCGCGGCGCATCGCACTGATCGGCCGCCCGAACGTGGGCAAGTCCTCACTGCTGAACAAGCTCGCCGGATCCGAACGCGTGGTGGTGGACAACACCGCCGGCACCACCCGTGATCCCGTCGACGAATTCATCGAACTCGGCGGCCGCACCTGGCGCTTCGTGGACACCGCCGGAATCCGCCGCCGCCAGCACATGGCGCAGGGCGCGGACTACTACGCCTCCCTCCGGACGCAGGCCGCGCTCGAGAAGGCGGAGGTCGCCGTCGTGCTCCTTGCCGTCGACGAGGTCCTCAGTGAACAGGACGTCCGCATCCTCCAGCTGGCTATCGAATCCGGCCGCGCCCTCGTCCTGGCCTTCAACAAGTGGGACCTCTTGGACGACGAACGCCGCCGCTACCTGGAACGCGAGATCGAACAGGACCTGGCACATGTTGACTGGGCGCCGCGGGTCAACATCTCCGCAAAGACGGGGTGGCACAAGGACCGCTTGGTCCCGGCCCTGGACCTGGCCCTGGAGAACTGGGACCGGCGCATTCCCACCGGCCGCCTCAACGCCTTCCTGGGTGAGCTGGTTGCCGCCCACCCCCACCCGGTCCGTGGCGGCAAGCAGCCCCGCATCCTCTTCGGTACCCAGGCCTCCAGCCGCCCGCCGAAGTTCGTGCTCTTCACCACCGGATTCCTGGACCCGGGCTACCGCCGCTTCATCACCCGCCGCCTGCGGGAGACCTTCGGTTTCGAGGGCACGCCGATCGAGGTAAGCATGCGCGTCCGCGAGAAGCGTGGCCGCAAGCGTTAATTGCGACACACCTTGGGGCTGATCACCGGAAAGTGTCACTGGCACCCCTTCGGATCGTGTAAGCTCTTCTAGGTGGTTCGGCCGGACTGCTGATGAAAACCTTCGGGTTGGGTTCAGCGGAGAACGGCGGAACCAGCGGGCTGTAGCGCAGCTTGGTAGCGCACTTGACTGGGGGTCAAGGGGTCGCAGGTTCAAATCCTGTCAGCCCGACCAGAAAGCGGAAAGCGCCGGAGAATTTCTCCGGCGCTTTCCGCTTTTTTGGTCAGCCGAGGGCGGCGTCCAGGACGAATCTTCCTACTTCAGGAACTTCGACGTCCTCCGGTCAGCCAGGATCTTCCCCTTGGTCTGGCAGGTGGGGCAGTACTGCAGTGCGGTGTCCGCGAACGACACCTCCCGGACAGTGTCGCCGCACACGGGGCAGGGCTGGCCGGCCCTGGCGTGCACCCGCATGTGGCTTCGTTTGACGTCCTTGAGATCCTTGGGCGGCTTGCCCGCAGCCTCCTTGAGGGCTTCGCCCAGGACGCTGTGGATGGCTTCGTACAGCACCTGCACGCTCTCCCGGTCGAGTGACTTCGCGATGGCGAACGGTGAGATCCGGGCGGCGTGAAGGATCTCGTCGCTGTAGGCGTTGCCAATTCCCGCAATCACGCTCTGGCTGCGCAGGAGTCCCTTGATCTGCTGGGAACTGCCGCCCAGGATCTCTGCCAGCATGTCGGCGTCGAACGCTTCCGTAAAAGGATCGGGACCCAGCGAGGCGATACCCGGTACTTCCTGCGGATCACGCACCACGTAGACGGCCAGGCTCTTCTTTGTGCCCGCCTCCGTCAGATCCAGGCCGCGCGGTCCGTTGGGCCCTGAGAACGCGCACCGGACTGCGATGAGGCCCTTGCCCATTCGAAGCTGGCTGTCGGCGGGGGAGTCGGTGAAGCGCACCCAGCCCGCGCGCGCCAGGTGGAACACCAGGGAAATGCCGCCGGTATCGATGCTGATGAACTTCCCAAAGCGCCGGACGCCGGAGACCGTGCGCCCTTCAAGGGCGTCGAAGGGCGGATCCGCCGTCTTGAGCACGGCGAAGGAGACGACCTGGAGTTTGGTGACCACGCAGCCCCGCAGCTGTTCGTCAAGGAACCCGGCGAGGCCGGCGACTTCAGGCAGTTCCGGCATGGCCTACCTGCACTGTCCCAAGGATGCTGCACCGGTGCTTGCGCTCATGGCTCCCATCTTGTCAGAAACGCCGGTGCCGGCCCTGGCAGATGTGCCTATACTTTCAGCGGCGGCCCGATTTCCGGGCCCCTTGTGACATAGGCGCGTACACCGATGAAAGGCCTCCCATGAGCAACATTCCCGAAGACCTGTCCTACACCGCCGAACACGAGTGGGTCACCTCCCCGAATGCCGACGGCGTGGTCCGCGTGGGAATCACCGATTTTGCCCAGGACGCCCTTGGGGATGTCGTCTACGCCCAGATGCCAGAGGTTGGCACGAAGATTACGGCAAACGAAGTGGTGGGCGAGGTCGAGTCCACCAAGAGCGTCAGCGACATCTACGCCCCGGTTTCCGGTGAAGTTGTGGCCCGCAACGAGTCCCTGGACAGCGATTCGGCCCTGATCAACAGCGATCCGTACGGTGATGGCTGGCTCATCGAGATCAAACTGGCCGAAGCTGACGCCGTTGAGTCCCTGCTCAGTGCATCCGAGTACGAACAACAGGTAGGCTAAAGCTAACCGGTATTTCCGGTCCGGCCCCGCGTCGCGGGCACGGCGTCTCCGCACGTCAGAGCCCGGATCGGGAGCCGGTGCCGGACCTGCCGGGCAGGGCCGGAGACTAACCGTTAGTTGCAGGTTCCATGCCCGCAACGTCTAAGAGGAGGAATCCATGGCTGGCCACAGACACAACCCTGCCGATGGGGATTACGGCACGGGTGCGGCTAGGGCGTCGGAGACCACCTCGATCCACCTCACCCCCGTCACTGACGAACCCACCATCACCCCGAGGCTCTCCTCCGACGAGCGCAACTCGGTGGAGGCCCTGCCTGCCGGCTCGGCGCTGCTGGTGGCCCACAGCGGCCCCAACGCCGGTGCCCGGTTCCTGCTGGATTCGGATGTCACTACTGCGGGCCGCCACCCGGATGCGGACATCTTCCTGGATGACGTCACGGTATCGCGGCGCCACGTGGAGTTCCGGCGCACCGCCCGCAGCTTCGAAGTGGTGGACAAGAACAGCCTCAACGGCACCTACGTCAACCACGACCGCGTGGACAGCGTGGAACTGAAGTCCGGCAGCGAAGTCCAGATCGGCAAGTTCCGCCTCACCTTCTATCTGAGCCCTGCCACGGCTGCAGGCCGCAGCTGAACCGGGGACCGCTGCCTGTGGCAATGGCACAACCGGAACGCCGGGGCCCCCAGGTCCTGAACATTGGTGAGGTCCTCGCCCAGTTGAGCGCCGACTTCCCCGGCATGACCGCGTCGAAGATCAGGTTCCTTGAGGAAAAGGGACTGATCAACCCCCGCCGCACCCCTGCGGGCTACCGTCAGTACTCCGACGGCGATGTGGAGCGGCTGCGCTTCGTGCTGGCCCTGCAGCGGGACCAGTACCTGCCCCTGAAGGTCATCAAGGACTACCTTGACGCCATCGACAGGGGCGAGCGGCCGGAGAACCTCCCGCCCGGCGTCGTGGTTTCCCCCCGCATTGTTTCCGATGAACTGGCTGCCGAACTCCAGAACCGGGGCCGCAAACTGAGCGAGGAGCAGCTTCGCGCCGAGTCCGGTGCCAGCGTCCCCCTGCTGCAGTCGCTCCTGAGCTTCGGCCTCATCAGCCACAGCAACGGCCAGTTCGACGAGCATGCCCTGCAGGTTGCCCGCGCCTGCGTCCAGCTGGAAAGCCACGGACTGGAACCCCGTCACCTCAGGCCCTTCCAGGCGGCAGCCGAACGGGAATTCGGCCTGGTGGAGCGTGCTGTCGCACCCCTCGCCTCCCGCAAGGACTCGGCATCACAGGCACGCGCGGCTGAGGCGGCGCGCGAGATCAGCGATCTTTGCCTCACCTTGCACCGGGCCCTGGTGCAGGACCATATCTCACGCATGGACATCTGATGATCGAAGTCGAGATTGTTGGCGTTCGCATTGAACTGCCTTCCAACCAGCCCCTGGTCCTGCTCAAGGAGATGCACGGCGAACGCCACGTCCCGATCTGGATTGGCACGCCGGAAGCCAGTGCCATCGCCCTGGCCCAGCAGGGCGTGGTGCCGCCGAGGCCCATGACCCATGACCTCCTTGTGGACGTCGTGGAGTCGCTGGGCCACTCCGTGGTCAGCGTCAACATCGTCGCCGTGGAGGACAACATCTTCTATGGCCAGCTGCAGTTTGAAAATGGCACCACGGTGAGTTCCCGCGCCTCGGATGCGCTGGCGGTTGCCTTGCGGGCCAAGTGCCGGATCTGGTGCGCCGATTCCGTCATGGACGAGGCTGGGGTGCGCATTACGGAGCACGATGAGGGCGAAGACGCCGAGCCGGGTCCCACCGTCGATGAGGAGCGTGAACTGCGGCGCTTCCGGGAATTCCTGGATGACGTCGAACCCGAGGATTTCGACGGCTAAGGTCACGTTAAGGTTAAAGTTGAGGCTGAAAGTTTCGACACGCCTCTTCTAAGCGCCGAGGTCTTTGACCTCGGGGCCCGCCGGGCCTAACGTCGAGGTATCAAGTTCCCTTGCTTACGGCAGCCGCGCAAGTCACACTGGAAAGTGCGCCCCGCGGAGAAATTACACCCATGGCCTTACTGCCACGGCTGCTGTGCCAGTTCCGGGGGAGCGTACGACAAGGAGGATCCAGGTGAGTCCCAAAGGCGAAGCAGGCGGGCTTAAACAGCCCACGGCCGGTGTTGCTGTGCCCGTGAGCGGTGCACAGGGCCTCCTGTTCACCGAAGACCTGCCGGTACTGGATGAGGACGCCGGCTACCGGGGTCCCACCGCCTGCAAGGCCGCCGGTATCACCTACCGCCAGCTGGACTACTGGGCGCGCACCGGCCTGGTCGAGCCTGCTGTCCGGGGCGCAGCAGGATCGGGGTCCCAGCGGCTTTACGGGTTCCGCGACATCCTGGTGCTCAAGGTGGTCAAACGGCTCCTGGACACCGGTGTCTCCCTGCAGCAGATCCGCACCGCCGTGGAACACCTGCGGGAACGTGGAGTTGAGGACCTGGCCCAGATCACGCTTATGAGCGACGGTGCCAGCGTCTACGAATGCACCTCAGCTGACGAGGTCATTGACCTGGTTCAAGGCGGCCAGGGCGTCTTCGGCATCGCCGTAGGACGTGTATGGCGCGAGGTCGAAGGAAGCCTTGCCTCGCTGCCCAGTGAGCACGCCGCCGAGCAGTCCTTTCCGGACGACGAACTGAGCAAGCGGCGGGCAGCGCGGAAAATCAGCTGAAACAGAGTTCAAGAAGTAAGGGCCACCCTCCTGATGGAGGGTGGCCCTTACTCGTTGGACGTGTTCCTAGCGGGCGCGGCTGCGCAGCCCGGATCCTGCAGCCATCAGGTTGGACAGCAGGTCATCGAACAGGGCGGCTGCGGACTTGGCCGAATCGCCGGGCCAGTTGTGCACGGGGTGGGCGGCACCCTGGATCTGCTGCCAGTTGGCCTGCTCGGGAATTCGCGGGCTGAGCAGGAGTTCGCCGAACATCGACTCCATCTCCGCCAGCCGGTAGGTGTGTTCCGAGGAACCACTCCGGACCCTGTTGGCCACGATTCCTGCGGGTGAAAGGTTGGGCGCGAATTCCTGCCTGAACAGCTGGATGGCTCGCATGGTCCGTTCGGTACCGGCCACCGAGAACAGGCCGGGCTCGGCGACCAGGGCAACCTTGTCACTTGCTGCCCAAGCCATGCGGGTCAGGCCGTTGAGTGAGGGAGGGCAGTCCACCAGGACAAGCTGGTAATCGTCTGCGCCGGCGAGTACGGAGGACAGCCGGCGGAGATCGCGGCGGCCAAGGTCCGGACGGTCATAGATTCCGGTGTAGGCAGAGCCGACGGCGACATCGAGGACGGCAGGTCCGGAACCGTTGGACGTGGCACGGTCGGCCCAGCTGCTGCGCACCACATTCTCGGCCAGCTTGGCCCGGCGCGGGCTCTTCAGCATTCTGCCGATATCCAGCTGGTCGCCCGGCTGGACGCCGAGGGCCGTGGTGGCATCGGCGTGCGGATCGAGGTCCACCACCAGCGTGCGGACTCCTGCGGCCAGCGCCGCAGACGCCAATCCTGTGGTGACGGAAGTCTTGCCGACTCCACCCTTGAGGCTGCTGATGCTGACTACTTGCACTTGAGAGACCAAAACCTAACGCCGGATGCCGTGTTGGGGGTAATGTTTGCCTCGGCAGAGCCGAAGCCGGACGGTCCTGCCGCCCTACTCATCATATGTTGATGCGTCGGCGAATCCTGCTTTATCGGGCGTCGGCATGGCACCGACTGTGCTGCCGGGGCGGTTTCCGCCAGCCAGGCTCAAAGCGTTCGGTCCATGACGGGAAAATCTGTGACCGTGGCCACAAAGATTTGTGTTTGTCCTTGCAGGTCCTAGACACTGTGACCACTCATCGATCCACCCGCAATGATGCAGGAGAAGTATGTTTTCCAAAGTTCTGGTGGCCAACCGCGGCGAGATCGCGATCAGGGCCTTCCGCGCCGGCTATGAGCTGGGCGCAAAGACCGTTGCCGTTTTTCCCCAGGAGGACCGTAACTCGATCCATCGGCAGAAGGCGGACGAAGCCTACTTGATTGGCGAGGAAGGTCACCCCGTCCGGGCATACCTGGACGTGGCCGAGGTGGTGCGGGTCGCGAAAGAGGCCGGCGCAGACGCCATCTACCCGGGCTACGGTTTCCTCTCGGAAAACCCGGAGCTGGCACGTGCGGCGAAGGCGGCCGGTATCACTTTCGTGGGTCCGCCCGCCGAGGTGCTGGAGCTTGCCGGCAACAAGGTGGCGGCGCTGAAGGCCGCCCGCGAGGCAGGCGTGCCGGTCCTTAAGTCCAGCGAGCCGTCCAAGGACCTGGACGAACTCCTGGCTGCGGCCGATGAGATCGGGTTCCCCATTTTCGCCAAGGCCGTTGCCGGCGGCGGTGGCCGCGGCATGCGCCGCGTTGATACCCGCGAGGCACTCCCCGAAGCGCTGAAGTCGGCCATGCGCGAAGCCGATGCTGCCTTCGGCGATCCCACCATGTTCCTGGAGCAGGCGGTCCTGCGGCCGCGGCACATCGAAGTGCAGATCCTCGCGGACGCAGAGGGCAACGTCATGCACCTCTTTGAGCGTGACTGTTCCATCCAGCGGCGGCACCAGAAGGTCATTGAGATCGCGCCTGCCCCTAACCTGGACGACAACATCCGCCAGGCCCTGTACCGGGACGCGGTGAAATTTGCACAGGCGCTCAATTACGTCAACGCCGGTACCGTCGAGTTCCTGGTTGACACTGAAGGCGAGCGGGCGGGCCAGCACGTCTTCATCGAAATGAACCCGCGTATCCAGGTGGAGCACACGGTCACCGAGGAAGTCACGGACGTGGACCTGGTCCAGGCCCAGATGCGGATCGCCGCCGGCGAGACCCTTGCCGATCTTGGCCTGTCCCAGGACACGGTCCGGCTTCGCGGCGCTGCCCTCCAGAGCCGCATCACCACGGAGGACCCCGCCAACGGGTTCCGCCCGGACGTTGGAAAGATCACCGGTTACCGCTCGGCCGGTGGAGCCGGTGTCCGCCTGGACGGCGGCACGGTCTACTCCGGCGCCGAGATCAGCCCTCACTTCGACTCCATGCTGGTCAAGCTCACCTGCCGCGGCCGGGATTATCCTGCCGCGGTTGCCCGCGCCCGCCGCGCCCTGGCGGAGTTCCGCATCCGCGGCGTCTCCACGAACATCCCCTTCCTCCAGGCTGTCCTTGATGACCCTGACTTCATCGCCGGGGATGTGGCCACCAACTTCATCGACCAGCGCCCGGAACTGCTCAAGGCCCGGGTTTCGGCCGACCGCGGAACCAAGCTCCTGTCCTGGCTTGCCGACGTCACTGTCAACAAGCCAAACGGCGACCTGGCGGTGCACTCGGACCCCGCCCGAAAGCTGCCCGACGTCAAGGACCTGCAAGCAGGACCCGGTTCACGCCAGAAGCTCCTTGAGCTGGGCCCGGAAGGCTTCGCGAAGGCACTGCGCGAACAGAATGCCGTTGCCGTCACCGACACCACCTTCCGGGACGCGCACCAGTCCCTGCTGGCAACGCGTGTCCGCACCCGCGACCTCGTCGCCGCCGGCCCCGCCGTGACGGCGCTCATGCCGCAGCTGCTGTCCGTCGAGGCCTGGGGCGGCGCCACCTACGACGTCGCGCTGCGCTTCCTGGGCGAGGACCCCTGGGACCGGCTCGCGGCCCTGCGCAAGGCCATGCCGAACGTCTGCATCCAGATGCTGCTGCGCGGCCGCAACACTGTCGGCTACACGCCCTACCCGGAAGAAGTCACCGAAGCCTTCGTCAACGAGGCGGCCGCCACCGGCATCGACATCTTCCGCATCTTTGACGCCCTGAACGATGTCAGCCAGATGGCTCCGGCCATCCGCGCCGTCCGGGCCACCGGCACCGCCGTGGCAGAGGTGGCCCTCTGCTACACCGGCGACATGCTGGACCCGGAAGAGAAGCTGTACACCCTGGATTACTACCTCGGGCTGGCACAGAAGATCGTCGACGCCGGAGCCCACATCCTTGCCATCAAGGACATGGCCGGGCTGCTCCGGCCCGCTGCCGCCGCCAAGCTGGTCGCCGCGCTGCGTGAGCGCTTCGACCTGCCCGTCCACCTGCACACCCACGACACCGCAGGTGGCCAGCTGGCTACGCTCCTGTCCGCTGTCGATGCCGGCGTGGACGCGGTAGACGTGGCCTCCGCATCCCTCGCGGGAACCACCAGCCAGGTGTCGGCGTCGGCCCTTGTTGCTGCCTTGGCCCACACGCCGCGGGACACCGGCCTCAGCCTGGACGCCGTCAGCTCGCTCGAGCCCTACTGGGAGGCGGTCCGCCGCGTCTATGCCCCGTTCGAGTCCGGCCTGCCAGGCCCTACCGGCCGCGTGTACAAACACGAGATCCCGGGTGGCCAGCTTTCCAACCTGCGCCAGCAGGCCATGGCCCTTGGCTTGGGGGAGCAGTTCGAGGCGATCGAGGACATGTACACCGCGGCGGACCGGATCCTGGGGCACCTGGTGAAGGTCACGCCGTCCTCCAAGGTGGTTGGCGATCTCGCCCTGCACCTGGTGGGCCTCAACGCCGATCCCGCCGACTTCGAAGCGAACCCGCAGAACTACGACATCCCGGACTCCGTCATCGGCTTCCTTTCCGGCGAACTCGGCGACCCTCCCGGGGGCTGGCCGGAGCCGTTCCGCACCAAGGCCCTGCAGGGCAGGAGCGTGAAGGTCCGCGACGTGGAGCTCAGCGCCGAGGACAGCGCAGCGCTCAAGTCCGACTCCAAGACACGGCAGCACACGCTGAACCGGCTGCTCTTCGAGGGCCCCACCAAGGACTACCTCAAGAGCGTGGAGACGTACGGGAACATCTCGGTCCTGGATACCCGTGATTATCTTTACGGGCTGCAGCGCGGCACCGAGCACGAGATCCAGCTGGAGCGTGGCGTGCGCTTGATTGCCTCCCTCGAGGCGGTGTCGGAGCCGGACGAGAAGGGCATGCGCACCGTCATGTGCACCCTCAACGGCCAGTCCCGCCCCGTGGTGGTCCGCGACCGTTCCGTGGTCAGCAACGTCAAGGCCGCCGAGAAAGCCGATCCCGCCCAGCCTGGCCAGGTGGCCGCTCCCTTCGCCGGAGCCGTCACTGTCACCGTCAAGCCGGGGGAGACGGTCAAGGCAGGAGATACCGTGGCCACCATCGAGGCAATGAAGATGGAAGCATCCATTACGACGCCGGTGGCCGGCAAGGTGTCCCGCCTCGCCATCTCCGCGGTAGAGCAGGTCCAGGGCGGGGACCTGCTGCTGGTCATCGAACAGTAGGAGGGGCCCGAAGGCGCCGAAGGGATCATCCCCTTCGTTGGCTGCTCCCCGAAGACTGCACCGGGTAATCCAGTGCAGTCTTCGGGGAGCAGTTCCATGACGGGCTCTATCCGCGAATCCAGGGCTGCGTGCAACCGGGGCGGGGGCCGGTCAGGCCAGCCAGCGCCACCACTTTGACTGCCCCGGTTCCGGTACCGGATCAGCTTCCAGCTCCGGCTCCTCACCCAGGGCCATTGCGGCTCCGGCAATGTCGTCGGCCGTAAGGGTCATGACAGCTTCCCGGTCAAGCGACTCGAGGCTTTGGTCCTCGTCGAGCGAGAGCCGCAGGGCCTGGCGGTTCAGGGCCTGCTCAAACAACGTGCGCGCGAACCGTGCGTTGCCGGAGTCCTCGCCCGCGTGCAGCCCGGTGAAGATGCGGCGCAGCATTTGGTCCGCCCCCGGCTCCAGCATGTACTCGTGCTGGGCCAGCATCTGGTGGAAGATCGTCTGGAGTGCTTCAACAGAGTAGTCGGGGAATGTGATCTCGCGGGCGAAGCGGGAGCGCAGCCCGGGGTTCGAGAGCAGGAACGACTCCATCAGCCGCGGGTACCCGGCAACGATCACCACCAGGCGGTGGCGGTGGTCCTCCATCCGCTTCAGCAGGACCTCGATCGCTTCGGGGCCGAAGTCCATCCTGCCGTCTTCCGGGGCCAGCGCGTAGGCTTCGTCGATGAACAGGACTCCGTCCAGGGCACGCCTGATCACCCGGTCGGTCTTGATGGCAGTCTGCCCGACGTATTGCCCCACCAGGCCCGAACGGTCCACCTCCACCAGGTGGCCCTTCTGCAGCAGGCCCACCGCCCGGTACATCTCGGCCAGGAGCCGCGCCACGGTGGTCTTGCCGGTGCCCGGGTTTCCGAGGAACACCAGATGCTGGGAGGTGGCCACCTCCGGCAGGCCGTGCGCTTTGCGGCGCGCCTGGACCTGCAGCAGTGCGACGAGGGCGCGCACCTGTTCCTTCACAGTCTCCAGCCCAACCAGCGCGTCGAGCTCCGCCTGCAGCTCGGACAGCGGCCGGGCCGGCCCGGGCCTGGCACCCATGAGGTCGCCCACAAGATCGTCCACGCGCTCCGATCCGGGCAGCTTGAGCTGATCGGCCAGGTGGCCGAGCGTTTCACGCAGGTCTTCGAGCGGTTTGCGGCTGGCAGCCATGCCACCACTGTAGTCCCCGATCCCCGGCCAGGGGCGGACAGTTAAAGGAGAAAGGGCCCTCCCTTGCGGAAAGACCCTTTCATCGCTGCCGGCGTCAGGGGCGCGGGGCCGAGTACATCTCCTCGATGACCGTTTCGAAGTCCTTCATCACCTGCGCCCGCTTCACCTTCATGGACGGGGTGAGGTGGCCGGAGGCTTCCGTGAAGTCGGCCGGGACGATGCGGAAGGACTTGATGGCCTCGGCCTGGGAGACCGAGGTGTTTGCTGCGGTAACCAAATCCTGGACTGCCGCCTTCACCACCGGGTTGGCCGCTGCCTGCTCGAGGGTGGTGTCCGCGGGGAGGCCGTGGCGCTGGAGCCAGCCGGGCAGGGCCTCCTGGTCGAGGGTCACCAGGGCGCCGATGAAAGGCCTGTTGTCGCCCACCACGAGGACCTGCGACACAAGGGCGTCGGCGCGGATCTGGTCCTCAAGCAGGGCCGGGATGACGTTCTTGCCGCCCGCGGTGACGATGATTTCCTTCTTGCGGCCGGTGATCCAGACGAACCCCTCGTCATCGAGCTGTCCAATGTCCCCGGTATGGAACCAGCCGTCGGTGAAGGCTTCCGCGGTCAGGTCGTCACGCCTGTAGTACCCCCGCATCACGCACACGCCCTTGGCCAGGATCTCGCCGTCGTCGGCAATCCTGACGGAGTTGCCCGGGAGGGGCTTGCCCACGGAGCCGATCTTGATCCGCGACGGGGTGTTCACGGTGATGGGCGCGGTGGTTTCAGTAAGCCCGTATCCCTCCAGCACCTGCAGGCCGATGCCCTGGAAGAAGTGCCCCAGCCGCTCGCCCAGGGGACCGCCACCGGACACGGCGTGGGCAACGTGCCCACCCATGGCCGCCCGCAGCTTGCCGTAGACCAGCTTGTCGAACAACGCGTGCCGCAGCTTCAGGCCCAGCCCCACGCGTCCGTCCTGCCTGGCCTTCGAGTAGGCGATGGCAGTTTCGGCGGCCCGGTGGAAGATGGCGCCCTTGCCGCCGTCTTCGGCCTTGGTGAGGGCCGAGTTGTAGACCTTCTCGAACACCCTGGGCACCGCCAGGATGAACGTCGGTTCGTAGCTTTGCAGGTCAGCCAGCAGGTTCTTGATGTCCGGGGTGTGGGCCACCGTGGTTCCGGCAGCCATGGCCAGCACCGAGATGTACCGGGCAAACACGTGCGCCAGCGGCAGGAACATGATGGTCTTGGCCTTCTCATGGACAATCTCGCCGATGATGGCCAGGGCATTGTCCGAGAGTTCCACGAAGTTGCCGTGCGTGAGTTCGCACCCCTTGGGGCGTCCCGTGGTTCCGGAGGTGTAGATGATGGTGGCCACGTCCTCCAGCCCGGCTGCGCTGCGGCGTGCCTCGAGGTCTTCGTCACTGACGCCGCGCCCTGCCTCCCGGAGGCTGTCCAGTCCCTGGCCCTCCAGTTGCCAGACATGCTGCACGTCGGTAAGCCCCTCGGCTGTGACCGCTTGCCGGATGACATTTTCATGGTGGGCGGATTCGCCGAAGGCTGCGACGGCACCGGAGTCACCGAGGTTCCAGGCCACCTGGGAGGGGGAGGAGGTTTCGTAAATGGGAACTGAGACGGCACCCGCGAACCAGATGGAGAAGTCCACCAGCGACCATTCGTAGCGGGTACGGGACATGATGCCGACCCGGTCGCCGGCGCCCACTCCGTTGGCGATGAGCCCCTTGGCCAGCGCTTTGACGTCCGCGAGGAACTCGGTGGCGGGAACGTCGCGCCAAGTGCCCGCAGCATCCAGGCGCGAAAACAGTGCCGGGTTGCTGGGCTTGGCCGCCTGGCGCAACACCAGATCCGTGATGTTGGTTTCGGGTGGGACAACAACCAGGGGCGGAACACTGAATTCGCGCACTATAGCTCCTTTGATATCTGAAGTCCCGCGCAGGGGTTGCCTAAAGACTAGTACCCCGGCCGGGACAGTGCAGTACACAAACCTACTGGCCAGTAACTTATGCGTCAATGGACACCGCGAAGCACGGCTTTTGTCAAGGCAATCCTGCCTCCCGGCCTAGAATGGTGGACTATGTACGGACCGTTGCCCGGCGATCAGGCCGGCCCCCTGAAAAGACCGGCACCCTGGCGCCGACGTCCCGCGAGCCACCGTGCCGGGCAACTGCATGGGGGCGTCGGCGGGCACCTCCGACTGGGCCGCAAGGGACTGGCCATCGGGATCGACATCGGCGGAACCAAGGTGGCCGCAGGCGTGGTGGACGCCGAAGGCCGGATCCTCAGCGAGGCCCGCCGCTCCACCCCCGGGACCGATCCACGGGCGGTGGAGCAGGTCATCGTTGAACTGGTGGAGGAACTGGGCCGGGGGCACCGCATCTGGTCTGTTGGCATCGGTGCTGCCGGCTGGATGGACCTGGCCGGCGGCACCGTCCTCTTCAGCCCCCACCTGGCCTGGCGCAACGAGCCGCTGCGTGAAAACCTCCAGCGGCTCCTCCGGCGCCCGGTGCTTCTGACCAACGACGCCGACGCGGCAGCCTGGGCGGAATGGCGTTTCGGCGCCGGCCGGGGGGAGGACCGCCTGGTCTGCATCACTCTGGGAACCGGCATCGGCGGGGCCATGGTGATGGACGGCAGGGTGGAACGGGGCCGGTTCGGCGTCGCAGGGGAGTTCGGCCACCAAATCATCATGCCGGGCGGCCACCGCTGTGAATGCGGCAACCGCGGCTGCTGGGAACAGTACGCCTCCGGCAACGCCCTGGGACGGGAAGCCCGGCTACTGGCCCGGTCCAATTCGCCGGTAGCCCAGGACCTGCTGGCGGCCGTGGACGGACATCCCGAAGCAATCACCGGAGCCATCGTGACCGAACTGGCCCTGGCGGGGGACCCTGCCTCCAGGGAGCTGATTGAAGAGGTCGGTGAATGGCTCGGGCTCGGGCTGGCCAATCTGGCCGCGGCCCTGGACCCGGGCCTGTTCGTCATCGGCGGCGGGCTGTGCTCTGCCGGTGACCTGCTGGTGGGGCCGGCCCGCAAGGCGTTCGCGCGGAACCTGACAGGGCGGGGATTCCGCCCGGCGGCAGGGATCGAACTGGCAGCCCTGGGCCCCAACGCGGGCCTCATCGGAGCGGCCGACCTGTCCCGCGTCAGCAGCCGCGTCCACGGCTGACGACGACGGCTGGCTGGCAGCAGGGGCGCTAAACCCTTGCGCCGTCGTCGTCGCCGTTCTTTTCCTGTGGCAGCTTCATGATCAGGTACACCGTTGCCAGCACGAAGACGGCCACGATGCCGACGATGGCCAGCAGGGGTGCCGACCGCCAGAACATGGCCGAGAGCAGCAGTGCCACTGGTCCGCCCACGGCCCCGAGCCAGGCGAGCATGGTCAGGGGATCCGTGCCGGCCAGGCTGGGCGGCTCCTCCGGAACGAACTCCCCGCCGTCGTCGTCCACGTCATAGTCCCTGGGCCCCGCTGCGGGCACATCCGGCTCAGGGCCGGCCTGCGACCCCGCCCCACGTTCAGCTGCAGGCTTTTCGGCAGGCGGAGTCCCCGCCAGCCCGAGGGGGTCAAAGTCGCGGAAGGAGGGCTGTGCCGGCGCATCGGGCGCAGCCGCCGCCGTGCCGGTGGGGGCTTGTTCCCGCGGGACGGCATCGGGCCGGATGGCCACGGTGTCCGACTCGAGGCGGGCCACGAGGTCCAGCCACACGGCGTCGTCCTGGTTGGCGCCCTGGTCCGGCTGGTCGGAGTCAGGCCTGTTCACTGCGGACCTCCTGGCCCGGTCCCGCCGGGCGGCCGGCTGAGTCGCGCAGGACCCGCTTGATGAAGTCCAAGGACCCTTCGAAGATGCGGTCGGCGTCGTTGTCGAGGGTGGCCACGTGGTAGCTGTTCTCCAGCCGCACCACTTCCAGCGGAGCGTGGGTGAGCCCCCGCCGAAGGACGTTCATGCTGGCGTCCGACACCACGTGGTCCACGGTGGAGCGGTAGACCTGCACGGGCGCGGTGACCCTGGGAAGGAGCCGGACCGTATCCCGGACCATCTTGTTCAGTTCGTGGGCGGCCGCCACAGGCGTGCGCGCATACGCGCCCTCATCCATCCCGGCCTTGAGGATGTCATTGCCGATGGACGGGGTGCTTTTGAGCACCAGCTTCAGGATTCCGGCCAGCGGCGCGCGGGGATCGTCGATCATCAGGCACGGGTTCACCAGGAGCACTCCGGCCACGGACCGCGTGGCGGCGATGCGCAGCGCCAGGGCTCCGCCCATGCTCAGGCCTGCCGCGAACACCTGGTCGCATTCGGCATCCAGTTCCAGGAAGGCGTCATCCAGGGCGCCGTGCCATTGCTGCCAGCGGGTGCGTGCCAGGTCCTGCCACGTGGTGCCATGGCCCGGAAGCAGCGGCATCCGGACAGCGAAGCCCGCATCGGCGAACGCCGACGCCCAGGCGCGCAGGCCATGGGGGCTTCCCGTAAACCCATGGGACAGCAGCACCCCGGTGCGGGGTCCTTCGCCGCTGAAGGCGCTGGAAAACGGGCTGTGGTCCGGTCCGGAGGTCATGGCGTCTCCAAGGTACTGGTGCGGCGGGCATGGGCGGCGACGAATTCGCCCGACTTGGCGAAGATCGAGGGCGCGTCAACGTCCAGAGTAGCCACATGTCCGCTGCTGGCAAGGTCCACCACCTCGGAGAGGTTTCCGCCCAGCCCTTTCCGAAGCAAGGCCAGCGACGTCGGCGGGACCACAGCGTCCGTGCGCGACTTGAAGACCTGGACGGGGACGTCCACGGCTGGCAGGGAGCGTACGGCAGCGCCAAACAGTTTTTTGAGCTCATGCACGGCGGCCAGCGGGGTCAGCGAATAGTCGCCGTCGTCGGTGGCGGGGGCGCCGGTCTGGTCTTCCTGGAGGGGGACGGTGGTGCGCTGGACATACTTAAGGAGTCCAATGATCCGGACCCGCCGGTCGTAGAAGCTCAGGCCAGGGTTGACCACGCTGACCCCGGCCACCGGATGGCGGGACGCCGCAAGCAGCGCGATGGCGCCGCCCATTGACAGGCCCGCGGCGAAACAGGAATCGGTCCGGTCCGCCAAATCCTGCAGGGCCTTCTCGTAGCTGCGGTACCAGTCCTGCCAGCCTGTCCGCGCGAGCTGGCGCCAGTCCGTGCCGTGCCCCGGCAGGAGGGGGACGGAGACTGCATATCCCAAGTCCGCCAGGTGCTCTGCCCACGGCATGACACTCAGGGGACTGCCGGTAAAACCGTGGCAAATGGCGACCCCGGTGCGCGCATTGGCGCCATGTCCCGGGTAACTGAAAGCGGCCGGACGGGACGGGGTGCTGCTTTCAGTCATGAGTCCATCGTGTCACTGTTCCAGCCAAATCTCACTAGAGTAGGGTTGCATTGAATCGCTGGCCAGGCCCGACGCAGGGCCTGGGGCTGCCTTCCGGAGAGGTTCACCACGTGTTCTATTGGGTCATGAAACGGATCTTCCTCGGTCCAGTGATCAAGTTGCTTTTCAGGCCGTGGGTCAAGGGCCTGGACAACATCCCGGCGCAGGGGGCCGCCATCATCGCCTCCAACCATCTGTCGTTCTCGGATTCGATCTTCATGCCGCTCATGGTGCGGCGCCCGGTGGTCTTCCTTGCCAAGTCGGAATACTTCACCGGAACCGGTATTAAGGGCCGGCTTACGGCAGCGTTCTTCCGCCTGACCAACCAGTTGCCCATGGACCGCTCAGGGGGCGCCGCTTCCGCAGCGTCCCTGAATGCCGGGATGGACGTGCTGGAGGCCGGCGGCCTGCTGGGCATCTACCCGGAGGGCACGCGAAGCCCGGACGGGCGGTTGTACCGCGGAAAGGTTGGGGTTGCCAGGCTGGCGCTGCAGGCGGGGGTCCCCGTGATCCCGGTTGCCATGATCGGCACTGACAAGGTCCAGCCCATTGGCAAGCGGCTGCCCAATATCCGCAGGATTGGCATGATCTTTGGCGAACCGCTGGATTTCACCCAGTACCGGGACCAGGCTGAGGACCGGGCAGTGCAGCGCCAGGTAACGGACCAGATCATGTCCAGGCTGCTGCGGCTCTCCGGCCAGGAGTACGTGGATGAATATGCGGCCGTGGTGAAGCTGCGGCTTGCCGGCAAGCCCGTGGAACCCCAGGCGGCGGCCGAGCCCCTTGCCGCCCCTGCGGCCTCCGGCGCAGGGTTCGTCCAGGAGGCCGGTGCCGGCGAAGCGGCTCCACAGCCGGCGGTCAAGGACGACGACGGCACCAAGGCCGGGTGATAGCGGAACCCTTTGGCAGGCCCGGCAGCAGTTGTGACGGGGACAGTGGGCAGCGTGACGGTCCGGTGCCCGCCGCTGCCGCGCTGCCGCTAGTCTTAGAGGGTGACTGAGCTATCTGCAAAACCAGCCTTTTCTCTGTCCAGCACCGCCCAGAGCGGAGCGGCCAACTATCCCGGACTGGACCACTGGCGGGACCTCCCCATCTCCCAGCAACCCAGCTGGCAGGACCGGGATGTGTTCGAGGCTTCCGTGAAGGAATTGTCGATCCTTCCGCCCCTGGTGTTTGCAGGTGAAGTGGATGTCCTGCGCGAGCGGCTGGCCGCCGCCGCCCAGGGCAAGGCGTTCCTGCTGCAGGGCGGCGACTGCGCGGAGACCTTCGATGCCGCTACGGCGGACAAGATCAGCGCCCGCGTCAAGACCATCCTCCAGATGGCAGTGGTGCTCACCTACGGCGCCGCGATGCCGGTCATCAAGATGGGCCGGATGGCCGGCCAGTTCGCCAAGCCGCGTTCATCCAATGACGAGACCCGCAACGGCGTGACCCTGCCGGCGTACCGCGGGGACATTGTGAACGGCTATGAGTTCACTCCCGAGTCCCGCGGCCATGACGCCTCCCGGATGCTCCGGGCCTACCACACCTCCGCTTCCACGCTGAACCTGATCAGGGCCTTCACCCAGGGCGGCTTCGCGGACCTCCGCTCGGTTCACCAGTGGAACAAGGGTTTCACCGAAAACCCGGCGCATGCCCGTTACGAATCCCTGGCCCGGGACATTGACCGTGCCATCAAGTTCATGGCCTCCTGCGGTGCGGACTTCGAAGCCCTCAAGCGCGTGGAGTTCTTCGCAAGCCATGAAGCCCTGCTGCTGGACTACGAGCGGGCACTGACCCGCATCGATTCCCGCACAGGCTTCCCCTACGACACCTCCGCCCACTTCCTGTGGATCGGGGAGCGGACCCGCGGGCTCGAGGACGCCCACGTCGACTTCCTCTCCCGCGTCCGCAACCCGATCGGTGTGAAGCTGGGGCCCTCCACCACCGGGGACGACGCCCTGCGCCTCATCGACAAACTGGACCCGGAACGCGAACCCGGCCGCCTGACCTTCATCACGCGCATGGGCGCGGGCAACATCCGCGGGAAGCTGCCCGCCGTCGTCGAGAAAGTCACCGCCTCCGGGGCACAGGTCCTGTGGGTCACCGACCCCATGCACGGCAACACGGTCACCTCGCCCAACGGCTACAAGACGCGCAACTTCGACGACGTCATCGACGAAGTGCGAGGCTTCTTCGAAGTGCACCACGGACTGGGCACGGTACCGGGGGGCCTGCATGTGGAGATGACCGGAGACGACGTGGCAGAGTGCCTGGGCGGCGCCGACCCGATCGACCAGGATGCTTTCCTGGACCGTTACGAATCTGTCTGCGATCCACGTTTGAACCACATGCAGTCACTCGAGATGGCCTTCCTGGTGGCCGGCGCCCTGGCCAAGCACTAGGGACGGAGCCCGCGCGTCCCGGTGGGCCGGCATGGCCGGCCCACCGGACTACACCACGGTGATGGTGACCACGGAGCCCTCCGGGACTTCCCGGTTCACCGGCGACTGGTCCCGGACTGTGCCGAAGAAGCCGCCCAGGATGTTGTTCCGGCGGACTTCGAATCCCAGCTTCTTCAGGGCCTGTTCCGCCTCGGCGGCCTGCTTGCCGATAAAGCTGGGGACCGCCACCATTTTGGGACCCTTGGAAAGGGTCAGGGTAACGGTTCCGCCCCGGATGAGCGTCCCGTCAGCCGGGGTTTGGCTGACGACGGCGCCCTCCGGAACATTCCGGTCGAACACCCGGTCCGGTGCCACCTTTGCCGTTAGGCCTGCTGCCTCAATGGCCGCAACGGCATCGTCCCCCTTCTTTCCCACTACCGACGGCACCGGAAGTGGCTGCGGACCTTTGGAAACGGTGATCCCCACCGGTGTCCCGTGGCGGGCGGGAGTGCCGGCGGCTGGATCCTGGGACAGGACGCTTCCGGCCGCTGCCTGGTCGTCGAACTTTTCCGTGACCGTCCCCAGCGCCATCCCCGCCCCGTTGAGGGCCATCTTCGCGTCGTCCAGGTTCCCGTGGGTGAGGTCCGGCAGGGGGAAAAGCTGCGGACCCTTGGACACCAGCAGGGAGACCGGCTGGAACTTCCGTATTTCCGTTCCCGCCGCCGGCTCGCTGCCCACCACGAGTCCCGTGGGCACGTCGTCATCGAAGACGTCGCTCGTGGTGGAGTGGAAGCCCACCGTGTCCAGGAGCTGCTGGGCCTGGGCCACGGTCTTGTTGGCCACCGCGGGAACCGCGGCGGCTGCACCGGGACCCATGCCGAAAAACCATCCCGCGCCCGTTGCCAGGAGGGCCGCGAGGAAAAGGATCACGACCCACACGAGGCCGCGCCGGCGCGGATTTCCCTCCCGCAGCGTTCGCACCGGTGTGGCGGCCGCTGCGGCGCGGAGTTTCTCGCTTTCCCGGTCCACTTTCCGTTGTGCCCGCTTGCCCAGCCGCGGCGGCGGGGGAGACCAGCCGCTGCCGGCCTCGTCGTCGGGCAGCGTAAGTCCCGGACGCTGGTGGTAGGCCACCTGCTCCGTCGGGTTGGCCTCCGCCTGCTGGTACTGCCGCGGCGGGTAGGCGGGTGCAGCCGGCCGGGAGGGGGGCATCAGGGTTGTCGGGTTGCCGGCGCGGCCAAGGACCTCGGTCTGGTGCATAACGGCAGCCGCCGCGGCTGCCGGGGGCTGCAGGTCCAGTTCCGCGTCGGTGAGGTTGGTGCGGATGTGGCGCAGTTCCTGGAGCAGCGCATTGCCGTCCACGGGCCGGTTCTCCGGATCGTTGGCGGTGCACCACTGCACCAGTTCGTCCACCTCGCCGGCCAACCGCGGGACCAGGTCCGAGGGCGGTCCCACCACGTCGTTGACGTGCTGGTACGCCACCTGGATGGGTACTTCACCCTCGAAGGGCTGCCGCCCGGTCAACATTTCGTACAGCATGATGCCTACGGCATAGACATCACTGCGGGCATCCGCCGGCTTGCCCAGGACCAGTTCAGGCGAGATGTACGCCACTGTTCCAATCAAGGCGCCGGTGCTGGTTGAGCTGGTGACGGCACGGGCCAGGCCAAAGTCACCGATCTTGATCCGGCCGTCGTCGGCGATCAGGACGTTTTCCGGTTTAACGTCGCGGTGGATGAAGCCGGCCGCGTGGGCGGCGGCCAGGCCCTCCACCACCGGATCGATCAGGGCCAGCGCCAGGCGGGGTGTCAGGGCGCCCCTCTCCCTGAGGAGGTCCCTGAGGGTATGGCCTTTGATGTATTCCATGACCAGGTAGGCGGTATTGCCGTCGTTGCCCTGGTCGAGGACTCCCACCACGTGCGGGTGGGACAGCCGGGCAGCAGCTTTGGCTTCACGGCCCAGCCTGCCCAAAAAGTTTTCGTCGGCAGCGAGGTGGGGATGGAGCACCTTCAGCGCCACCTCACGGTCCAGCCTTTGGTCCACCGCCAGGTAGACGGTGGACATCCCGCCACGGGCAAGCCTGGAAGTGACTGCATAGCGGTTGTCCACCAGCGTCCCTACAACTGGGTCTGACACGTGTTCCTGCACCTTACGATCCTAGTCCCGCAGCAAAACGCGTCCGAAATGAAAGCGGGTCCGAACCGGTAACGGTTCGGACCCGCAGACTTGCAGCTGTCAGTGGCCGAAGCTCAACTGAAGTTCTTCTGGTGTGCCTTGATGGCCGCGAGGTACGCCTTGGTGTCGTCGTACATGCCGTACTTGCTTACGGAGTATTGGCCCTGGTAGTAACCAGCAATGGCGGTGTCCTGGTCTTTGCTGGTGGCCAGCAGTTGCCGGATGATGGCCACGCCGGCCGTGGCATTGTCATACGGGTCCAGAAGGTTCAGTTTCCGTCCCACCAGGTCTGAGGCCCACTGTCCGGAGCTGGGAATGACCTGCATGGTGCCGATCGCATTGGCCGGCGAGACGGACCGCTGGTTGAAACCGGATTCCTGGTATGCGAAAGCCAGGGCCAGCGAGGGATCCACACCCATGCGGCGTGCAGTGTCGGCAACGATGTTCTTCATTTCATCCCGGGAAGGAACGGGAGAAGCGTTCAGGAGTGCTTTGTTTTCGTTGGCTGAGCTGACAACAGCGGCCGGGTAGCTGAATCCCAGGAAGGAGCTTGGCACCAGGGGTGCGGCAGCCGGCTGGGGTGCTGCCGCGGGCTGTGCAGCCGGCTGGCTGGCGCCCCCGGGAATGACCAGCTTACTGCCCGGGTAGATGACGGTGGTCATTCCCAGCTTGTTGGCTGCGAGGAGGTCCGACAGTTTGACGCCGTGCCGGGACGCAATGGCGGAGAGTGTATCGCCGGCCTTGATGGTGTAGGACCCTGTTGCCGGAGCAGAGGTGTTTGCCAGCGCAGGTGCCGGCGCGGCCGGGGCTGCCGGTGCCGGGGCTGCGGGGGCAGGAGCGGCGTCGCCGCCGCCCACCTTGACCTTCTGTCCCGGATAGATGATGGAGCGCATGGACAGGTTGTTCCAGGCAAAGACGTCCGAAAGGGACACGTTGTGCTTTGCGGCGATGGCCCCCAGGGTATCGCCGGCCTTAACCGTGTAGGTTGCCCCGCCCGCGGGTGCCGGCGCTGCAGGGGCCGCGGCCGGTGCGGGAGCGGGAGCGGCAGGCTCCGCCGAGCCGGACAGCTTGAGCTTCTGGCCCGGGTAGATGATGGTGTTGGCCTGCAGGTTGTTCAGCTTCAGGATGTCACCGGTAGCCAGCCCGAAACGGCCGGCGATCCCGCTGACGGTATCCCCGCGGACGATCGTGTACTCCGCGGGTGCTGCCGGCTGCGCGGGCTGGAACGCTGCGGGAATGGTGGTGGAGACAACGGCGGCAGGAATGATGGCACCGGCCGCTTTCGCTTCGGCCTGGGCCTGCATTGCTGCCGCGAGGCTGCTGGGAATGTTCCTCACGGGCTGCTGGGCCGTGGCCGGCTCGGCGAGGGCCAATGATGACAGGACGACCGCTGGCAGCGCCGCTGTGGTAGCGGCAATCATGGGCAGACTCGGCTTGGGGGGCTGCTTGCGCGAGCGGGACATCGTCATCGGAAAGAATCCTCTTCTCAACTGCGGGTGCGGATGCGGACGGGGATGCCGCTGTCAATCTTGATACTACTGTGACTTAAGTTAATAGTGTTACAACTGTGATGTGTGTGAATCTCTCATGAATTTGCGGATAGCACAAGAAGTTTCGGAATTCGGGTAAAGGCTTCTTTTCGGGAGTGTCCGCAGGCCAGGGGCGCATTCCATTGCCCCGACTAGGCGCCGGGGCGGCCGGCGTGGCAACCTTGATCCGTGAGTAATGTAGAAAACCTGGTGGGCCAATGGCTGCCGCTGCCCGACGTCGCCCGTTTACTGGATGTTTCAGTCACCAAGGTGCACAGCCTGATTGACGAGCGTTCCCTGGCGGCCCTGCGCGTGGGCGAGCGGAAAATCCGGTCGGTGCCCGCGGAGTTCATCCAGGACGGCCAGGTGGTGGACAGCTTAAAGGGAACCATCGTGGTGCTGGCCGATGCCGGCTACTCGGATGAAGACCTTATCGTGTGGCTGTTCACCGAGGACGAATCCCTCCGCGGCCGTCCCATCGACGCCCTGCGGGAAGGCCGCAAGACGGAAATCCGGCGCCGGGCCCAAACCCTGGCCTGGTAACAGCCTCCTTCAGGAGGCTCGGCTGACCGTTGCCTCAGCCAGCCGCCGGAGGGCGGTTTTAGGCAAGTCTTCCAATTCAAGCCCGTCGAGAGCCTCGAAAGCTGCCGCACCGAATTCGCTGATGAGGACTTCGGTGGCCTGCAGTGCACCGGAATCCTCGATGATCCGCCGGATTTCCAGGATGTCAGCGTCAGACAAATCGGGGCTGCCGAGGCTTGCATCAATAAAGGCCGACTCCTCCGGGGACGCCTGGTCCAGGGCCAGTGCCACCAGGACCGTCCGCTTCCCCTCGCGCAGGTCATCGCCCGCGGGCTTGCCGGTGGTCAACGGATCGCCGAACACACCCAGGACGTCGTCCCGCAGCTGGAATGCCTCGCCCAGCGGCAGGGCAAACGCTGAGTAGCCCCGGAGCAGATCGTTGGTGGCGCCCGCCAGGGCCCCGCCCAGGGCCAGGGGGTGTTCCGTGGAGTACTTTGCGCTCTTGAACCGGATGATCGACTGTGCCCTTCCAACGGCACCGGCCCGGTCCCGGACCGGACCAGCCACCTCCTCCAGGATGTCCAGGTACTGGCCCGCCATGACCTCGGCCCGCATGAGGTTGAAGATCAGCCGCGCCCTGCTTCCGGAGGCGGCCCGCTCGCCGATGTCAGTGAACGCCTCCTCACTGAAGGACAGGCAAAGGTCGCCCGCGAGGATGGCAGCCGCCTGGCCAAACCGTTCGCTGTCCAGGGCCCAGCCCTGCGAGGTGTGCAGCTGGCTGAAACGGCGGTGCACGCTGGGGCCGCCCCGCCGGGTGTCTGAACGGTCGATAATGTCGTCGTGGATCAGGGCGGCCGCCTGGAACAGCTCCAGCGCTGCGCCGGCCGTCACCACCTGCCCCGCACCCGCCTCGCCGCCGGCGCCCCGCCAGCCCCAGTAGCACATGAGGGCGCGGAGGCGCTTCCCGCCGGTCACCAGGTTGGAGATCGAGCCCATGATGGGTTCGATGTCGGGGGAGATGCCGGACATCACGGATTGCCGTGCCGTCAGGAAGCCGGTGAGTTCACCGGCCACCCCCGCCACAAAGTCGGCCTGTTCGTTCCTCAGCTGCTCGGCGGCCGTCACTTGGCTGACTCAGCTGCCACGTTGGCACCGATGGTGAAGGTGGACACGCCCGCGGCTTCAACCACGGAGAGGTTGACAGTCTCGTTGTCACCGCGGACGAAATCCTTGGAGGCCACGCCGCCCACCTTGTCTCCGGGGACGGCCTTGAAGCCCTGGCCTTCCAGAGCCTTGGTGTAGAAGTCGATAACGGCTGCGGTGGGAGCCGTCACAGTGCCCACAAGTGCCGCCGTTGCTGGAGTGGAAGCCTTGTCAAAGCTGCTGGATACCACCGTCGCCCCCGTCATGAGCGGGAGCAGCTGCTGCGGGAAGCCCGCCACCACGGCGCCCACGGTGGCGGACGTATTGGGCGACGCCGAGGGGCTGGGTGAAGCCGTAAGGGCGGATTGGGAGGCGGAGACGGACGGGGACGGCTGGGCTTGTCCGGACGGTGTCTGGCTGCATCCGGCCAGGACCAGCGCCCCAACAGCGGCAAGCGCGGCCAGGCCAGCTGGCTTCAAGTATCCAATAGCCGTCACGAAGACTTTCCTCCTGGTGTTGTTGGCGGAACCAGCCTCCAGTTTAGCCAGCATGCAATGCGCTCCCGACAAACCGGTCCCGCCCTGACAAACGGATAGGATTGCAGCCGTGGGGCCAGCAGGTATGAACCAGGTATCCGCCGAGCGCCTTCAGGGCCGCCGGCGTACCTGCATCATGCACGTCGACATGGATGCCTTCTTCGTTTCGGTGGAGCTGCGGACGCGGCCCGAACTGCGTGGCAAGCCGGTGATCGTCGGCTTCCCTGGTGAGCGTTCAGTAGTCCTCTCCGGCTCCTACGAGGCCCGGGACTTCGGCGTTAAATCTGCGATGCCCATGGCTGTGGCGCTGCGGATGTGCCCTCAGGCCGTGGTGATCGAGCCGCGGCACAAGCTCTATTACGAAGTCTCAGGGCAGCTGATGGCCATCTTTGAATCCATCACCGGATTGGTCGAGCCGCTCAGCGTTGACGAGGCCTTCCTTGACGTCACAGGTGCGCTCCGCAGGCTGGGACCGCCCCGCGGCATCGGGGAGCTGATCCGACGCCGGGTGGCAGCCGAGCTCGGCATCACCGCCTCGGTGGGCATTGCGGAGACCAAGTTCGTGGCCAAGATCGCGTCCACCCGGTGCAAGCCGGACGGGTTGCTGCTCATCGGCCCTGACCAGACGGTGCCGTACCTGCACAGCCTGCCCGTGGGTGCCCTCTGGGGGGTGGGCGCCAAGACCAAGGAGGTGCTGGCGAAGATGGGAATCAGTACCGTGGCTGACGTGGCCGCAACTCCGGTGTCGTCGTTGAAGAAGGTCCTCGGCGCAACGGGGGAGCACGTCCACCAGCTCGCCTGGGGCATCGATCCCCGACCGGTGACGCCGGTGCGGCTTGAAAAGAGCATCGGCGCGGAAGAGACCTTTGCCACAGATACCGACGACGATGCGCTCCTTCGACGGGAGCTGCTTCGCCTTTCCCACCGCACCGCCGGCCGCCTGCGGAGTTCCGGAATGGTGGCCCGCACTGTGGCCCTGAAACTGCGCTTCGCCGATTTCTCCACCATCACCCGCAGCCGGACGGTCCAGACCCCGGTGGACAGCGCCCAGCTGCTCTACGCCGTGGCACTCCAGCTCCTCGAGTCCGTCGGAACCAGGGCCATGGCCGTGCGGCTGGTGGGAGTCAGGGCTGAACAGCTTGAGGAAGCAGCACGGACCTCGCTTCAGCTGAGCATCGACCGCAGGGATGACAACTGGCGCGTGGCCGAGCAGGTACTCGACCAAGTGGCGCTTAAATTCGGCGACAAATCGGTCCTTCCCGCCCGTCTGATGGAGCCCGGAAACCGGCCGGACGGCAGTACCGAACGGCCCGCCTGACGGGGTCCGCCGAAGTCATTGCCGTCTTTCAGATCAGCCCTCGACAATCTATCCTTATAGATACATAGTTTCGAGTGAATGGACTTACTGCCGGACCCTCTTGGACATGCTCCCGCTCCCGCGACCGCATGCTGGGTTCCCCTGTTGGCCAAGGCCGGCCAGGCGGGAACTTTCCAGCAATGGCAGGCGTTCTACGGAGTAGAAGTAGTGGCTGGGATCAGCCCGGACGTTGGCCTACAAAAGGAGGTCGTGATGCCGCTGTCGGAGCACGAACAGAAGCTGCTTGAGCAGCTTGAGAAGCAGCTTCACGAGGACGACCCGAAATTCGCGAACTCCATGGGTTCGGATCCCGGGCGTTCATGGTCAACCAGGCATGTGGTCATCGGCGTCCTCGCTGCGCTGGCCGGCGTGTTCCTGCTGCTGGTGGGCGTCACGCTGCAGAGCATCCTTGTGGGTGTGCTGGGATTTGTGGTGATGGGCGGCGGGGTTTACTTCGCCACTATGCGCAGCTCCCGCGGCAAACCCGGATCCAAGGCGGGGGGCGGAAAGACCGGCAAGCAGCGCAGTTCTTTCATGAGCAGCCTGGAAGAGCGCTGGGATGAACGTCGCAGGGGTGAACCCTAACCCCCGGCACGGGGCTGGCCTCGTTCCGGCTCCAGGCTCCTCCATTTCGCTCCCCTGACCATGGGGATTGATGCGAAAAGACCCGCTCCGGCGGGTCTTTTCGCATTTAAGGGGTAATTTCCTGCGAATACCGCCTGCCCCTGCGTCCCGCCGCAATCCGCGGGCGCCGCTGGCGGGAAATTCCTCCACTTCCCACCACCGCCTCGAATCCGCGGCATTTCGCGGGATGATTCCCAATATTTGCCCTCGTCGGGGGCGGTTTTGCGTTGACTGTGGTGGAAAGTGGAGTAATGTGGAGGACATAAGAGGGTGGTTGCAACATAGGGGATGTGCAGTTCCTGACGGCGGACAGGCGGTGGGCCAGTGTTTCTGGGCACTCACTCGCCGCGTCTGGATGAAAAGGGACGGATCATTCTCCCCGCTAAGTTCCGCGATGAACTTGCCAGCGGCCTGGTGCTCACGAGGGGCCAGGAACGTTGCATCTACGTCTTCAGCGAGAAGGAATTTGCGCGGGTCCACGAGCAGATGCGGGAGGCTCCAATCTCCTCCAAGCAGGCACGTGACTACATCCGCGTTTTTCTCTCTGGAGCCTCGGACGAGGTACCTGACAAGCAGGGGCGCGTGACTATTCCACCGGCGCTCCGGGAGTATGCAGGACTCGGAAGGGAACTTGCCGTCATCGGCGCCGGTACCCGCGCCGAGATCTGGGACGCCCAGGCTTGGAATGAATACCTCGCGGAGAAGGAAACAGCCTTTTCCGAAACTGACGATCCCATCCCGGGCATTCTCTGAATCCCGGAGGGAGCGGCAGGGACGTTTCTTGGATGAGATCTCCAGCCGGCCCATCGGCTGCCAACCTGGCTCACCTTCCCCGGAGCCAGGCGGGCAGGACGGTAGGCGCGGATGGGGATCTGATCCCAGGAACAGCAGGGGACAACGACGGCGGGAAAGGACAAGGCGTGACCGATCAACCCAGGCCCACGTCCGAACGCCACGTACCGGTCCTTCGCGACCGGTGCATCAATTTGTTGGCACCTGGATTCGAGGCGGCGAGACTGCGCGGCGAAACCCCCATTGCCGTCGACGCCACGCTGGGCATGGGCGGCCACTCGGAGGCCATGCTCCAGCGGTTCCCTGACCTCCACCTCATCGGCATTGACCGCGACGAGGAAGCCCTGGCACTCGCCGGGGAGCGGCTGGCACCGTTCGCAGCCCGGACTGACCTGGTCCACGCGGTGTATGACGAGATCCAGGATGTCCTGGCCGACCTCGGCGTGGCCGAGGTACATGGAATCCTCATGGATCTGGGTGTCTCCTCCCTGCAGCTTGACGAACGTGAGCGGGGATTCGCCTACTCCTTCGACGCGCCACTGGACATGCGAATGGATACCAGCCGTGGCCAAACCGCCGCGGACGTGGTCAATACCTACAGCGAAGAAGACCTGGTCCGGATCATCCGCAAATGGGGCGAGGAGAAGTTCGCCGGCCGGATCGCCAACAGGATCGTGGCGGCGCGTGCCGTGAAGGAATTCACCACCACCGGCGAACTCGTGGAACAGATCCGTTCCGTGGTGCCGGCCTCCGCTGCCAAGTCGGGTGGACATCCCGCCAAGCGGACCTTCCAGGCTTTGCGGATCGAGGTCAACGAAGAACTCGACGTCCTGGAACGGGCCGTTCCTGCCGCCGTCGAATCCCTGGCCCTGGGCGGACGCATCGTGGTCATGTCCTACCACTCGCTGGAAGACAAGATCGTCAAAGGCGTCTTCCAGTCCCGCTCCAAGTCTTCGGCTCCGCTCGGTTTTCCGGTGGAACTGGAGGAACACAAACCCGAACTCAAGACCCTGACCAAAGGCACCGAGGTGCCCACCGCCGTCGAAATCGCCGAAAACCCGCGTGCTGCCTCCGCCAGGCTTCGTGCGGCAGAACGAATCAGAGCCAGGAGAGCTGCATGAGCACCGCCGCCGTCAAGAACTTTCCCGTTGTTTCCGGTAGCTCGGCGCCCGCCACCAGGCCGGCGGGCAAACCCGGCGGGGGACAGAAGGCCCGCACGCCGCTCTCCGTGGTCCGCTCGGCCCCGCGGAAGCGCCGTGCGCCCTTCGTCGTGCTGTGCTTCGCCATGCTCGCAGTGGCCCTGGTGGCAGTGCTGGTCCTGAACATCTCTGTGTCCACCGCCCAGTATCAGCTGGTGGAGCTGCGCGCCAAGCAGAGCTCGCTGACAAAGACCAACCAGGACCTGACCCAGCAGGTGCAGAGCTTCGAAGCTCCCCAGAACCTCGCTGCCAAGGCCACCGAGCTCGGAATGGTCGCCTCCACCGTCAAGGGCCAGATTGACCTCTCCACGCTCTCGGTAACTGGAAAAGCCACCCCCGCAGTCAAGGGACCCGCGGGAGCGGTGATCCCCGCGCCGGCCGTCGCAGGGCAGCTGATCGTACCGTCCGCCAAGGACGCCGCCGCCGGCAACGCACCAGCTCCCGTTGCAGGCCGCACTTCCTCCGCCCCCGCGGCGGAAGCGGCCCAGGCGGCAGCACAGGCCCAGGCCGCTGCCCAGGCCGCAGCCGCAAAGGCGGCAGCGACTCCGGCCCCTGAACTTCACGGCGGCTCGGTGCCGGTTCCCCAGCAAAAGGTCCCCGGCCAGTAGGCTGGCACGCAGGCCAGGCAGCAGCGTCGAGCAGCAAGGAAATTCACGGTGGCGAAGACGACCGGCAAAGCAGTAAAAAGCAAGGTTCCCAACGCCACAAAGCGATTGCGCCTGGGACTGGGTATTATGCTCACGCTCCTGCTGGTGGTGGGCGGCAAGCTCTTCCTGGTCCAGGGGCTGGATGTCGGCGGCATGGCCGAAGCTGCCCTGAACAGCCGCATGACCTCGGCCATCCTGCCCGCCGAGCGCGGCAGCATCCTGGACTCGCGGGGCACCGTCCTGGCCAACAGTGTGATCCGCTACAACATCGTGGTTGACCAGCGGGTCAACACCAAGACCGAGTCCTACAAGCGGCTTGACCAAACTGACGGGCACGAAAAGCTCGTGGACGTCAGCCGCGACCAAGCCATTTCCGAACTTGCGGCGGCCCTGGGCATGGACACAAATGCCGTCCGCGACGCGGTCACCGGAACGCAGCCGTATTACATTGTGGCCAAGGACGTGAAGCCAGACGTCGAGGACCGGATCTCCAAGCTCCAGGTTCCAGGCATCGTCGCCGAGGGCGTCAGCAAGCGCGTATACCCTAACGGCGCCGTGGCCGGAGGAGTAGTGGGATTCCTCCAGGACGGGACCACCGGGCAGGCCGGCATTGAGCAGACGCAGGATGACAAGCTGAAGGGAACGGACGGCAAGAGACTGTTCGAGATCGGCGCTGACGGGCTCCGCATCCCGGTTGGTTTGGACGAGCTGACGCCGCCCCAGAACGGCAAGGATGTCAAACTCACCCTCAACTCCGATCTCCAGTACTTTGCCCAGCAGGCCATCCAGAGCCAGGCAGACAAACTGAGCGCTGAGTGGGGCGTCATCATCGTGATGGATGCCAAGACGGGAAACCTGCTGGCCCTGGCCGACACGAACGCCCCCGACCCCAACAACCCTGGCGCTGTGGCCGCCAAGGACCGCGGAGTCCGTTCCGTGACCGCGGCATATGAGCCAGGTTCGGTTGAGAAGATGATGACGGCAGCAGCCGTGATCGATGAGGGCCTGGCCAAGCCGCTGGATACGTTCACCATTCCACCCACCTACACGGTTGACGGCCAGACGTTCAGCGACGCGTTCACCCATGGCACGGAGGAACGGACGCTGGCCGGAATCATTGGGTACTCCATGAATACCGGGACCGTGATGGCGGGCCAGCGGCTCAGCAAGGAACAGCGCTACGACTGGTTGAAGAAGTTCGGCATTGGCGAAGCCCCGGATATCGGGCTGCCCGCCACCGCATCGGGCATCCTGACACCCTCGGACCAGTGGGACGGGCGCCAGCAGTACACCGTCCTGTTTGGGCAGGGCGTATCCCAATCCACGCTCCAGACGGTCCGCGCCTACCAAAGCATCGCCAACAACGGCGTCATGCTGCAGCCGCGGTTGATCGATTCCTACATTTCGCCGGACGGCACCGAGGAGAAAGTGCCCGCCCAGCCGTCCCGGCAGGTCGTTTCGGACAGCACGGCCCAGCAGGTCCAGGACATCCTGGAAAGTGCCGTCACCGAGGGCGAAATCAAGGATGCCGGCATCGACGGTTACCGGGTGGGGGCCAAGACCGGTACGTCCGAATCGCCCTGCGACGACGGCAAGCCCGGCTACTGCGGCTACACCGCCTCCATCGTGGGAATGGCACCAATGGATGATCCGCGGTTTATTGTGGAGGTGGTGCTCCAGCGGCCGAAGGGCAGCATTTACGGCATCACCAACGGGCCGGTTTTCCGGTCCGTGATGAGCCAGGCGCTGCGGACCTACAACGTCCAGCCTTCAACCGGCGAGCCGGCCAGGCTGCCCCAGTACGCCAAGTAGCAGCTCTTCCAGGCCGGAAGTACCAGCAGCATCCAGCGCATCACAGTGCCCGGGGAGAACCATGCCGGGCACGAACTAGCACCATCGGAGATCCCCTTGTCAGAGTTCACCACGCCCGGCAGCGACGCTGCCCGGGATGAGAAAGCAGGCCGCTTCCGCCCTGCAGCCGTAGCGCCCGTTCCGCTGGCCGCCGTCGGGCAGGCCCTCGGCGTGGCGATACCCGCTCCGGCCGCCGACATGGAGATCACCGGCATATCCCTCAACTCGCGCACCGTGGAGCCCGGAGACCTCTACGTGGCGTTGCCCGGTGCCAGCAGGCACGGGGCCGACTTTGCCACTGACGCCATCGGCGCCGGGGCTGTGGCCGTTTTGACGGACGACGCCGGAGCGCGCCTGCTCGCGCTCTCGGCGGAAACGCCGGTACCCGTGCTCGTCGTCGAGAAACCCCGCAACGTGGTGGGGCCGCTCTCGGCCATGATCTATGGGAGCCAGCCCTCAGACGGGGACCCGTTGCAGCTTTTCGGTGTCACGGGTACCAACGGCAAAACCACCACCACCTACTTCATCACCTCGCTGCTGCGCGCCCTGGGCCGGAAGACCGGGCTGATCGGCACCATCGAGATCCTGGCCGGCGGGGAGCCGATTCCAAGCCTCCTGACTACTCCGGAGTCGACCGAGGTGCACGGCCTTATTGCCCTGATGCGCGAGCGTGGGCTCGACGCTGCAGCCATGGAAGTGTCCTCGCACGCCATTTCATACCAGCGGGTGGATGGGCTCCTCTTCGACGTCGCGGGGTTCACCAACCTCACCCAGGACCACCTGGACCTCCACAACACCATGGAGGAGTACTTCGCCACCAAGGCAGAGCTTTTCACGCCGGCCCGTGCCCGGCGGGCAGTTGTAACGGTCGACGACGAGTGGGGCCGGCGGCTGGCCGGCACCGCCCAGGTGCCGGTCACCACGCTCAGCACCACGGGATCGGGCCCGGCGGACTGGACCGTCACTGCTGCTTCGCCACGGGGCCTGGGGACCGGGTTCACGCTCAGCGGACCCGGCGGCGCCATTCTCGAGGTCCACACCGGGCTGCCCGGCAGCTTCAATGTCGCCAATGCCGCCCTGGCCGTCCTCATGGTCCTGGCCTCCGGCGTCGATACTGCTGCCCTGCAGGCTGCGCTGGACACTGCGGACCCCTTCACGGTAGCGGTGCCCGGACGGATGCAGCTGGTCTCCGACCGGCCGGCCGCCGTAGTGGATTTCGCCCACAACACCGATGCCCTGGCGCGCGCGCTGGAAGCAGTCCGCTCACCGGAACCGGATTCGCGCCTGATCGTTGTCTTCGGTGCCACAGGGCAGCGGGACCAGGGCAAACGGCCGGCCATGGGAGCCATCGCCGCCCGCCTCGCCGACACCGTGATCATCACCGATGACGACCCCCATGACGAGGATGCTGCGGCGATCCGCGCCGATGTCATGGCAGGCGCCCGTGCAGCCCTCGACAACGAGTCCCTTGGCTCCGAGCTGCAGGAGGTCTTCCCGCGGGCGGAGGCCATCCGGCACGCTGTAGCCCTTGCACGTCCACAGGACACCATCCTTGTGGCGGGCCGCGGCCACGAAGTATGGCAGGAAGTGAAGGGCGTGAATATCGCACTGGACGACAGGGTGGAGCTGCGGACCGCCTTGACAGGCAGGGGATTCAACGTTCTCCACGACGACCGGATAGAGTCCTAGACCGAGATGATTGCATTTACTGCGGCGGAAATCGCCGAAATCACCAGCGGGCGCCTGGACGCCGATCCCGGAATTACGCCCCTCTCGGTGGTGACGGATTCACGCGAAGCCACCCAGGGTTCGCTGTACGTCGCGAAGCCGGGCGAGCATGCCGATGGCCACGATTTCATTGACGCGGCCTTCGCTGCCGGTGCGGTCCTGGCCCTGGTCGAGCGTCCCGTGGCCGGCCCCGACGGTACTGCCCGCCCGTCAATCGTGGTGGCCGACGCCGTCCTGGCGATGGGGGCCCTCGCCGCCGAAGCAGTCCGCCGCATCCGCGCCGCCCGTGCTGAAGCCGGCAGCCAGCTGACGGTCGTCGGCATTACCGGTTCGGCCGGCAAGACCACCACCAAGGACCTGCTTGCCGGCATCCTGGCGACGCAGGGCAACACCGTGGCACCCAAAGGTTCCTACAACGGCGAGGTAGGCGTCCCGCTCACGGTCTTCCGGGCAGGCAACGACACCCGCTACCTGGTTATCGAGATGGGGGCCACCGGCATCGGCCACATCCGCTACCTCGCAGAGATGGTCAAACCGGACATCGGCGTCGTCCTCGCAGTGGGTACCGCCCACGCCGGCGAGTTCGGCGGCGTGGAAAACATTGCACTGGCCAAGGGGGAAATGGTGGAGGGCCTCACGGCCGGGGGGACCGCCATCATCAACCTTGACGACGAACGCGTCGCAGCCATGCGCAACCGCACCCATGCCACGGTCCTCGGGTTTTCCGCGGAAGGCCGCCCGGACGCACAGGTGCAGGCCCTGAACGCCGACACCAACACCGGAGGCGGCCCCGAATTCGACCTCCTGCTGCCCGACGGGGCCGCGCCCCGGCACGTCAGCAGCAGGCTCATTGGAGCGCACCACACGGGTAACCTGCTGGCAGCCGCAGCGGCCGCCTGGGCTGCGGGCGTCCCGGGAGACCACATCGCCCAGTCCCTGGGCAACCAGGCTGCCGCCAGCCGTTGGCGCATGGAACGCACGGAGCGGCCGGACGGCGTCACCATCATTAACGATGCCTACAACGCCAACCCGGAATCAATGCGCGCCGCCCTGCGCACCCTCGCCGATCTTGGCCGGGGACGCCGAACCTGGGCCGTGCTCGGTGCCATGCTGGAACTGGGCAACGACTCCATCCGCGAGCACACCGCCGTGGGAACCCAGGTAGTGCGGCTCAACATCTCGCGGCTGCTGGTGGTGGGCCGGGAAGCGCGGGCCCTCTACGTCTCCGCAGTGCAGGAGGGATCCTGGGGCGACGAATGCCTCTTCGCGGAAACGCTCGATGAGGCCTACGACGTCCTTGACGCGGAACTCCAGCCAGGTGACCTGGTGCTGTTCAAGTCCTCCAACAGCGTGGGACTTCGCCACTTGGGCGATCGGATAGCATTACCCCCAGCCCCGACCCCTGCCGACGAAAGGAGCACTCTGCTGTGATTGCTCTGCTGATCGGCGCAGGCCTTGCCCTCCTCTTTGCCCTGGTGGGCACCCCGCTGTTCATCCGCTTGCTGGTGCGCCGCGGCTACGGCCAGTTCATCCGTGACGACGGCCCCACATCGCACCACACCAAGCGCGGAACGCCCACCATGGGTGGCACCGTGGTGGTGGCTGCGGTCCTGCTGAGCTATGGGCTCACCCACCTCATCATGCTGATGATGAACCCTGATTCCCCCGGTCCCTCGGCCTCGGCCCTCATCCTGCTGTTCCTCATGGTGGGCATGGGCCTGGTGGGCTTCCTGGATGATTTCATCAAGATTTCCCGGCAGCGGAGCCTTGGCCTGAACGCCAAGGCAAAGCTCATCCTCCAGGCAGCCGTCGGCATCATCTTCGCCATCCTCGCTTTGAACTTCCCCAACAACGCCGGGCTGACCCCTGCGTCAACAAAGATCTCGCTGGTCCGGGACGTGCCCTGGCTCGACCTTGCCTTTGGCGGCACCGTCCTGGGCGCGGTGCTGTTCGTGATCTGGTCCAACCTGATCGTCACCGCCGCCACCAACGGCGTCAACCTCACCGACGGACTGGACGGCCTCGCCGCCGGAGCTTCCATCATGGTGTTCGGCGCCTACACCCTCATGGGCATCTGGCAGAGCAACCAGGCCTGCGGTTCCCCCCGGGAAGCCGGCAGCGGCTGCTACCTGGTCAGGGACCCCCTGGACCTGGCCCTCCTGGCCGCCATCCTCAGCGCCGCGCTGGTGGGCTTCCTGTGGTGGAACACGTCACCGGCAAAAATCTTCATGGGCGACACCGGATCGCTGGCCATCGGCGGGGCCGTGGCCGGATTTGCCATCTTGTCCCGCACCGAACTGCTGCTTGGCATCGTGGGTGGCCTCTTCGTGCTGATCACGCTGTCCGTCATCATCCAGGTGGGCTACTTCAAGGCAACCGGCGGGAAACGCGTGTTCAAGATGGCGCCTCTGCAGCACCACTTCGAGCTGAAGGGCTGGGCCGAAGTGACCGTCGTGGTCAGGTTCTGGATTCTGGGCGGACTTTTCGTCGCTGCGGGCCTTGGCATTTTCTACGCTGAATGGGTTGTACTGCTGTGACTTTTTCCCCGCGCCTGGCAAACCTCGTTTCCTGGGACTCTGACTGGGCCGGCCTGCGCGTCGCCGTGACGGGTATCGGCGTGTCCGGATTTGCCGCCGCGGACACCCTGATCGAGCTCGGTGCCCGCGTGGTGGTGGTGGATGCCGCCACCAGCGACACAGCCCGCGCACATGCCGACACCCTGAAGATCGTGGGCGCCGCCGATGTCCTGCTGGGCCCGGACGCGGTGGCCCACCTGCCAAGGATCGATGGCGAACTTCCGGAACTGATCGTGACCTCGCCGGGCTGGCGGCCCGACCAGGCGCTGCTTGCCGCAGCGGCACGGGCGCACATTCCGGTCTGGGGCGACGTCGAACTTGCCTGGCGGGTAAGGGTCAGGGAAGGCCGGAAGACGGCGGACTGGCTGGCCATCACCGGCACCAACGGCAAGACCACCACTGTGGGCCTCACAGAATCGATGCTGCGGGCCGCGGGCCTGAAGGCCATCGCCGTCGGCAACGTGGGCACGCCCATCCTCGATGCCCTTCGTGACCCTGTGGAGTACGACGTCTTCGCCGTCGAACTTTCCAGCTTCCAGCTGCACTGGGCTGAGTCGGTCTCGCCCGTGGCCAGCGTGTGCCTCAACGTGGCCGAAGACCACGTCGACTGGCACGGCTCCTACGATTCCTACCTGGCCGACAAGGCAAAGGTCTACGAGCGCACCCAGAAAGCCTGCATCTACAACGCCGAGCAGGTGGAAACCGAGCGCATGGTGGAAAACGCCGACGTCGTGGAAGGCTGCCGCGCCGTTGCCTTCACCACCCTGACGCCCGCCATCAGCATGCTCGGTGTCGTCGATGGGCTCCTGGTGGACCGGGCCTTCATCGAAGAACGCCGGGACAGCGCAGCGGAGCTTGCCTCGATGGCCGACCTCGGCCCGCTGGCCCCCCGACACATGGTGGCCAACGCCCTTGCAGCTGCCGGCCTGGTGCGCGCGTACGGCGTGGACGCCAAGGCCGTCCGCCAGGGCATCCTCGACTACGTGCCCGGCGACCACCGCATCCAGCCCGTCGCCCGGATGAACGGTGTCCTGTGGGTCAACGATTCCAAAGCCACCAACCCCCATGCCGCGTCGGCGTCCCTGTCGGCCTTCAGCAAGGTGGTCTGGATCGCCGGCGGCCTGTCCAAGGGCGTGAGCTACGACGACCTGGTCCGTGACCACGCAGCACGGCTCAAGGCGGTTGTCCTGATCGGCACCGACACCTCGCACCTTCGGGAAGCCCTGCAGCGACACGCGCCAGATGTCCCGGTGATCGAACCGGGGGCAGGTGACACTGAAGGAGTGGAGACTGCTTCGGCGCCCGGTGGCACCCCTGCCGGTACCCCCGGCAACGGCGAACAGGTAATGGCCTGGGCTGTTGCTTCAGCGGCCCGGCTCGCCGAATCCGGCGACACCGTGCTCATGGCTCCGGCAGCTGCTTCCATGGATCAGTTCTCTTCCTACGCTCACCGTGGTGGTACTTTCATCGACGCTGTCCGCGAGCTGGTGGAAGGGCAGGCCCAGACCGGCGAGGAGTAACAATGGTCAGCACGCCCACCCGGCAACAGGGTGCCACGCCGAAGGGCGGCCAACCGCGGCCCGGCTCAACCGCCGTCCGGCAGCCCGCCGCTGCCGGTGCACAGCTGCGCACCTTGTACCGCCGGTTCTGGTCGGCGCTGGAGGGCACCGGCAAGTCCCGGAACGGGTCCACCTACTACCTCATTCTTGGCGCCACCCTGGCCCTGACGGCCATTGGCATCATGATGGTCCTTTCAGCCTCAAGCGTTGAATCCATTGCCGCCGGGAAGTCCCCCTATGGCGACGCCCTCAAACAGGGCGTCTTCGCCGCAATCGGCATCTTCACCATGTTCGTGCTCTCACGCATCAATGTCGTCTGGCTGAAGCGCCTCGCATGGCCCGCCGTCGGGGCAGCCGTGCTGCTCCTGGGCCTGGTCCAGGTGGTGGGTACCGAGATCAACGGCAACCGGAACTGGATCGATCTTGGCGGCATCACGTTCCAGCCGTCAGAGGCGGCCAAACTTGCCCTGGCACTGTGGCTGGCGACGGTGCTGGCGAGGAAAGGCAAGCTGTTGAGCCGGTGGCAGCACGTGCTGGTACCCGCCATACCCATGGCGGCCATCGTCATTGTCCTGATCCTGGTGGGCAACGACCTTGGCACGGCCATGATCATCATGATGATCATGGCCGCTGCGCTGTTCTTCGCCGGCGTTCCGCTCTACCTCTTCGGCATTGCAGGCATCATCGCGGCCGCCGGCACTGCCGTCATGGCCGTCACCAGTTCCAACCGCATGTGCCGCATCACTTCCTGGTGGACCGGGCAGTCCTGTGCCGACGGCATTGACGCGAACTACCAGGCAACCAACGGCATGTACGGCCTTGCCTCCGGCGGCTGGCTTGGGGTGGGCCTGGGGCAGAGCCGGCAAAAGTACAGCTGGATCCCCGAAGCCCACAACGACTTCATCTTCGCCATCATCGGCGAGGAACTCGGCCTGGTGGGAACCGTCGTCGTCCTGGTCCTCTTCGCCATCCTTGGCGCCGCGATCTACCGTGTGGTGGTGGCACAGGAAGACATGTTCCACCGCGTCCTTGCCGGCACCATCATGGTCTGGCTGTTGGGACAGGCCACAGTGAACATGTCAGTGGTCACCGGCCTGATGCCAGTCATCGGCGTTCCGCTGCCTTTTATTTCCTATGGCGGCTCGGCACTGCTGATGTCACTGTGTGCCGTAGGCGTGGTCCTGTCCCTGGCCCGCGAGCAAATGGCGCCTGCCATGCGGCCCAAACGGATGCTGAAGTTCAGGCCCAAGCCGGGGCGGGACAACAAACAGCCCAAGAATTCCAGAAAGCGTGCCTAACCCTCTATGACTCCGACACACCCTTCCATCGTCCTGGCAGGTGGCGGCACGGCCGGCCATATCAGCCCGCTCCTCGCCATCGCCGCGGCCCTGCGCAGCGAAGCCCCGGATGCCTCGATCCTGGCGGTTGGAACGCCATCGGGAATGGAAACCCGGCTGGTCCCCGCCGCCGGGGTCCAGTTGGCCACGATCGACCGCGTGCCGTTTCCCCGCCGGCCCTCCGCCGACCTGCTCCGCCTGCCGGGGCGCCTCGCCGGGGCAGTCCGGCAGGCCGGTGCCATCCTTGACCGGGCGCAGGCCGACGTGCTGGTTGGCGTCGGCGGCTATGTCTGCACCCCCTTGTACCTGGCGGCACGGAAACGCCGCATTCCCATCGTGATCCATGAAGCCAATGCCCGCCCCGGGCTGGCCAACCGCGTGGGGGCCTTCTTGAACGGCCGGGTTGCCGTGGCTTTCGAGGGCACACCGCTCCGCAACGCCGTGCACGTGGGCATGCCGATGCGCAAGGAAATTTCCGGCCTGGACCGGAAAGCGGCAAGGGCAGCGGCCCGCGGGGCCCTTGGGCTCGATCCCCAGCAGCCCACCCTGATCGTGACGGGCGGATCGTCAGGAGCACAGAGCATCAACCGGGCCGTTGCCGCTTCCGTCGGGCTCCTCGCGGACGCCGGCATCCAGACCCTCCACGTCACCGGCCGCGGAAAGACCGTCCTTGACCCCTCCGGCCAACCCCTGGCCGCCAAGGGTTACCGGCAGGTGGAGTACATCGACGGCATGGAACACGCCTACGCCGCGGCCGACCTCCTGCTGGCCCGGTCCGGGGCTGCCACGGTGTGCGAAGTTGCCGCGGTGGGCGTCCCGGCAGTCCTGGTGCCACTTCCCATTGGAAACGGGGAACAGGCACTGAACGCGGCGGGCCTGGTGGCCGCAGGCGGCGCGGTGCTGGTGGCGGACAGGGACTTCACGCCGGAATGGGTCGCCCGGGAACTGGTCCCGCTCGTCACCGACAAAGCCCGGCTCGCCGCCATGGAAGCGAAGTCCTACCGGCTCGGTATCCGAAACGCCGACCAGCGCATGGCTGGTCTTGTCCTGGAAGCGGTATCTGCATGAACGCCCACACCACCCCCCAACTGGCCTCCCTCGGCAGGGTGCACTTCATCGGTATCGGGGGAGTAGGAATGTCCGCCGTGGCCCGCATCATGGTGGCACGCGGCGTACCGGTCAGCGGCTCCGACGCAAAGGACCTCCCCGTAATGGCGGACCTGGCCGCGGCCGGTGCGCGCATCGCCGTCGGATACGACGCCGGCAACCTGGGCGATGCGGAGACCGTTGTGGCGGGGTCGGCCATCCGGGACGACAATCCGGAACTTGCGGCGGCGCGGCAGTCAGGGCTGCCGGTACTGCACCGTTCCCAGGCCCTGGCGGCCACCATGGGTAATGACACCGTGGTCACGATAGCCGGAACCCACGGCAAGTCGACCACCACCTCCATGGTCACAGTCCTGCTGCAGGCGGCGGGACTGGACCCGTCGTTCGCAGTGGGCGCCACGATCCCCGCGCTGGGCGTCAATGCCGCGCACGGCACGTCCGGCATCTTCGTGGCCGAGGCGGACGAATCCGACGGTTCCTTCCTGAATTACCGGCCCCGCATCGCCGTCGTGACCAATGTGGAGCCCGACCATCTTGACTACTACGGCACGGCTGAGGCCGTGTACGAGTCGTTCGACCGCTTTACTGCCCTGCTGCCGGCCGACGGCCTCCTGGTGGCCTGCGCGGACGACGCGGGGGCGCTGGCCCTGGCGGAGCGGACCAGGGCGAGGAGCAACACGCGGGTCCTGCTGTACGGCACCAACGCGGCTGCGGACATACGCCTGCACGACGACGGTCCCGGCCAGGTTGCGGTGGAGGCACACGGCGCCCGGTACGGGCTGTCACTGCAGGTTCCCGGACGCCACAACGCGCTGAACGCCGCGGCAGCGTTTGCCGTGGCCCTGGAACTTGGCGTGGAGCCTGCGGCAGCCGCCACCGGCCTGGCACACTTCGCCGGCGCCTCACGCAGGTTCGAACTGAAGGGATCAGCGCGAGGCGTCAGGGTCTTCGATGACTACGCGCACCATCCCACGGAGGTCCGGGCGGCCCTCACCGCTGCCCGTTCGGTAGCGGGCGGCCACCGGGTCCACGTCCTGTTCCAGCCGCACCTGTTCTCCCGTACCCGGGAGTTTGCGGAGCAGTTCGCGGAGGCCCTCAACCTTGCCGATACCGCACTGGTCCTGGACATCTACCCCGCCAGGGAGGACCCCATTCCGGGCGTCACCAGCCAGCTCATCGCAGACCACCTCGCCGGAGGAGGGCGGCTCACTGCGGCGGCCGACGCCGTCGGGACCCTGGCCGAAGCCGCGGCGGACGGCGATGTGGTGCTCACCGTCGGCGCGGGTGACGTCACAGCCTACGGCCCGCTGATCGTGGAGGCGCTGCGTGCCTAGCTCCCGCCGGCCCACCTACGCCCCGCCCAAGCGGAGTGTCCGCCCCGACGCGCCGGCCGCGGACGACACGGAAACAGCGGCGCGGGCCGCCACATCCCCAAAGAGCACCTCCGGTTCTGACGTTATTACGGCATCCCGCAGCATCCCGGAGCCGTCGGCGCCCAAGCAGGCGAAGGTGGAAAAGCCCTCCGGCGCAACGGTCCTGGCCTTTCCCGAGCCCAAAGGGCGGCGCCGCAGGAAGAAAGTCCTGCTCGCCGCTGGAACAGTGCTGGCGCTGGTGGCGGGACTGCTGGCCGCCGCTATTTACTCGCCGGTCCTGGCCCTGCAGACCATTTCGGTCACGGGGACGCACTTCGTGGCCCCTGCCCAGGTCCAGGCGGCGCTGGAACCCCTGCGCGGCAAGCCGCTGCCCCAGATCAGCGACGACGACGTGCGGGGCCTCCTCGGGTCCCTGGTCCAGGTCAAATCCATATCAGTCGAGGCGCGGCCGCCATCCACCCTCGCCGTTGCCGTGCATGAGCGGGTGCCGGTGGCCTTGGTCAAGCAGGGGGAGCAGTACCAGCTGGTGGACGTCGACGGCGTCCAGCTGGCAACCACGGACGATCCGGCGTCGGCATCGCTTCCGGTCATCGACGGCGGTGCCGGCGCGATCGGCCAGGACCTGTTCCGCGCCACCGCGGCAGTGCTGGGTGCGCTTCCGGCCGACATCCTGGCCAAGCTGTCCAATGCGTCGGCGCAGTCCGTGGATGCCGTGGAGCTCAAGCTGGTTGACGGCCAGACGATCGTGTGGGGCAACGCCTCGGAGAAGGAACTTAAGGCCAAGGTCCTGGCCGCCCTCCTCAGGGCTCCGGTGGACCCCAAGAACCCGGTCAGGGTCTACGATGTCAGTGTGCCCCGGCACCCCGTGACGCGCTGAGCGCTTTCTTTCCCGGTATTAATCCGACACGCGGACCCGGTTATTGAATGTCGGAACCAGAGGAAATACCGTCACAGACAAGAGTTACTTGACATAACTATAACCTTCAACTCGAAGGTTAAGGTTTCAGCCTTCAAGCTCTCCATCAGTTTTCGCAATAAGACACGAACAAGGGACACGTAACGTGGCAGCTCCGCAGAATTACTTGGCCGTCATCAAAGTCGTCGGCATCGGCGGCGGTGGCGTGAACGCAGTCAACCGCATGATCGAGGTCGGCCTCAGGGGTGTTGAATTCATCGCCATCAACACCGACGCCCAGGCCCTGCTCATGAGCGACGCCGACGTGAAGCTCGACGTCGGACGCGAGCTGACCCGTGGCCTCGGTGCCGGTGCCAACCCCGAGGTGGGCAAGCAGGCCGCCGAGGACCACGCGGACGAGATCGAGGAAGTCCTCCGCGGCGCCGACATGGTCTTCGTTACCGCCGGCGAGGGCGGCGGCACGGGTACCGGCGGCGCACCCGTCGTAGCCCGCATCGCCCGCTCGCTGGGCGCCCTGACCATTGGTGTGGTCACCCGTCCCTTCACCTTCGAAGGCCGCCGCCGCGCCGGTTCGGCCGAGGCAGGCATCGATGCGCTGCGCGACGAAGTGGACACGCTGATCGTGATCCCCAACGACCGCCTGCTGTCCATCAGCGACCGCAACGTGTCCGTCCTTGACGCGTTCCGCTCCGCAGACCAGGTCCTGCTCTCCGGTGTCCAGGGCATCACCGACCTCATCACCACCCCGGGCCTGATCAACCTTGACTTCGCTGACGTCAAGTCGGTCATGCAGGGTGCAGGCTCGGCCCTCATGGGCATTGGCTCCGCGCGTGGCGAAGACCGCGCCGTGAAGGCTGCGGAACTCGCCATCGCCTCACCGCTGCTCGAAGCGTCCATCGATGGCGCCCATGGCGTGCTGCTGTCCATCCAGGGCGGTTCGGACCTTGGCCTGTTCGAAATCAACGAGGCCGCCCGCCTGGTGCAGGAAGTGGCCCACCCCGAGGCGAACATCATCTTCGGTGCCGTCATTGACGACGCCCTGGGTGATGAAGCACGCGTCACTGTGATCGCTGCAGGCTTCGACGACGTCAAGGCCACCTCACCCTCCATGGACCAGTCCCAGCCGCAGGCCGCGCCCCAGCGGCCCGCTGCCCCTGCTGCTGCTCCCGCCTCGGCCCACTCGAACAACGGAAACCACCAGCAGAACGTGCAGCCGATCCACGCTGGTGTTGGCGCCGCGGGACTGAGCAACTGGGGGCAGCAGCGTCCGCAGGCCGTTCCCGCTGACTCCGGCTTCGACGTGGACCTGCCCTCCGTGGTGGAGCCGGACCTGACCGGAACCCACCCGGATGACCTGGATGTTCCCGACTTCCTGAAGTAGGCAGCGGATTGTTCCATTGGCGCGCCGACATCCTTCCCGGGGTGTCGGCCGCATTCACCGACACGGGAGCGGGCAACCTTGCCCTGCACGTGGGGGATGATCCCGCCGCGGTCCGGGAGCGCCGGTCGCGACTGGAAGAGTCCATTGCCGCGGCGCCCGGCTCGTTGCGTTTCATGAACCAGGTCCACGGCAATACCGTGGCCATCATGGACGCCGGGTCACCTGTGCCCGAAGCCGACGCCATGGTGTCCCGCGGCTTGCCCCTGGCTGTCATGGTGGCGGACTGCATTCCGGTGCTGCTGGCGGGGGAGTCCGGGAACGGACCCGTCCTTGCCGCCGTGCATGCCGGCCGCCCCGGGATCGCCAACGGCGTCCTGCCGGCCGCCGTGGACAGCATGAAGTCCCTGGGCGCCGCCCGTATCCGGGCCTGGCTGGGTCCGTCGATCTGTGGGTCCTGTTACGAAGTCCCCGACGCCCTGCGCGCTGAGGTGTCAGCCCTGGTTCCGGCAACCCGGAGCACCACCGCCTGGGGCACGCCGGCGCTGGACCTGCCCGCTGGTGCCCGGGCGCAGCTGGAGGCTGCGGGGGTTCAGGTGGAATATGCGGGCGGCTGCACCCTGGAAACGGACTCGCTGTACTCGTACCGCCGGGACCGGAACACGGGCCGCTTCGCCGGATTGGTCTGGTGCCATGGTTGAGCGGCCGGACGACGGGCCGGAACACGATCCCCGCCGCGCAGAACTCGCCGACAGGCTCGCTGTGGTGCGGAAGCGGATCGCCGCAGCGGCCGGCGAAGCGGGCCGCAGTGGCAACCTCCCCTCGCTGATCGTGGTCACCAAGTTCCACCCCGCAGCTGACATCCGGCGCCTGGCCGCCCTCGGTGTCACGGATGTGGGCGAGAACCGGGACCAGGAAGCTGCCGCCAAGGCGCTGGAGCTCGCCGACCTAAAGCTGGCGTGGCACTTTGTGGGCCAGCTGCAGACAAAGAAGGCCAGGTCCGTGGCGCGCTACGCGGCCGCCGTCCATTCGGTGGACCGGCCGCAGCTGGTGGACGCCCTGGCGAAGGCTGTGCGGAACGAGATGGATTCCAGTGGGCGTGCCCAGCTGGAGTGCTTCATCCAGGTCAGCCTTGAGGACGACGACGGCGGCACGCACCGCGGCGGGGCAGCACCCGCCGACGTGCCACTCCTGGCAGAGCGGATTGCCGGTGCCGATGGCCTCAAGCTGGCAGGCGTCATGGCAGTGGCTCCGCTGGGCGCCCCGCCCGGGCCGGCGTTCGAAAAACTGGCCGCCGTTTCCGCCCTGCTGGTGGCGGCGCACCCCGGTGCCGGTGCCATCTCAGCCGGTATGAGCCAGGACCTGGAGGCTGCCATCAAGTTCGGGGCGACACACCTGCGAATCGGTTCCGATATTCTCGGTTCCCGTCCTGCCGTGGGGTAGCGTCGGTCCTATTGGAAGTGATGGGCGGGGGACTCCAGTGCTGTCAAATCATTGGGCGGCCCGCTTACGGGACACGATTAGGAGTCGACCATGGCCGGCGCTCTGCGCAAGACAATGATCTATCTTGGGCTCGCCGACGGCGATGAGCATTACGAGCCCGAGCAACAGACCACACGTAAGGATGAGGACGAACCGATGGAAGTCGACCGCGAAGAACGCCGTGCCCCGGCGCCGGTCCGCGAAGTCAGCCGCGAGGCGTCCTACGCCCCTGAAGAGGAATACCGCGCCCCTGTGACCCCCATAAAGCGTGCGGCCTCGAGCCGTGAAGAGAACACCGGCCTGCGCCAGATCACCACCATCCACCCGCGCTCCTACAACGATGCCAAGCTCATCGGCGAGAGCTTCCGGGATGGTATTCCGGTGATCATGAACGTCACGGACATGGGTGAGGCCGACGCCAAGCGCCTGGTGGACTTCTCGGCAGGACTCGTCTTCGGCCTGCGCGGAAGCATCGAACGGGTCACCAACAAGGTGTTCCTGCTCTCACCGTCCTACGTCGAAGTGATTGGTGACGACAAGAAGGCCAGCGACACGCAGGCCAGCTTCTTCAACCAAAGCTAAGCACCACAGGCTGTTCATAGATGCCAGGCAGGGACACCTGTCTGGCATCTGTGCTGAAATAGACAAGACAACAGCAGTACGACAGCGGCCGCCGCCAGGGCCGGCCCGCATGAATATGGAGATATGAAATAAGTCATGGGAATTGTTTTCGGACTTCTCTATCTCGCCCTGCTGCTGTTCTTCGTGGCCCTCATCATCCGCCTGGTGTTCGACTGGGTACAGATGTTCGCAAGGGAATGGCGGCCCCGGGGCGCTGCGCTGGTGGCAGCGCACGCCGTCTACTCCATCACGGACCCTCCACTGAAGGGCCTGCGGCGGCTGATCCCGCCGCTCCGGCTTGGCGGAGTCTCCCTGGACCTGGGCTTCCTGATCCTGTTCATCGGCGTCAGTATCGCCATGAACGTCACCAGGGGACTGGCCTGATTTTTCCGCCAGGCCCAGCAATGCAGCCTGTTCCCTCCCGGAACGGCTACTGTAAAGCGAAGAAACCTCCCGTTTGACACCGCAGTGTTGAATTAGAGTAAGCAGACCAAATTTAGGTACCTTAGTTTTGACGGCCGGAAGGCCTACTGACTAACCAGACCAGTGAGGTGACCAGATGGCTTTGACGCCAGAAGACGTTGTCAACAAGCGCTTTCAGCCCACCAAGTTCCGTGAGGGCTATGACCAGGACGAAGTTGACGACTTCCTGGACGAAATCGTCGTCGAACTCCGCCGCCTGAACCAGGAAAACGACGAGCTCCGCAAGAAGCTCGCCGAAGCAGGTTCCAGCGTTCCGGCAAGCTCTGCCGCCGCTCCCGTGGTGGAGAAGGTCCCCGCGCCGGCCAAGTCCGACAAGGACGAAGCCCGCGAGAAGGCAGAGGCAGAGGCCAAGGCAGCCGAAGCCAGCAAGAAGAAGGATGTCCAGCCGGCCGCCCCGGCTGCAGCTGCACCGGCCGCGCCCGCCGCTGTTGCCACGCCTTCTGCTGAATCCGCCGCCGGCCTGCTGGCCATGGCACAGCAGATGCATGACCGCCACGTCGCCGACGGCCAGGCCCAGAAGGACAAGATCATCGCCGAAGCGCAGATCGAAGCCAGCAGCCTCGTCAACGACGCGCAGGAAAAGTCCCGCAAGATCCTCGGTGCCCTGGAACAGCAGCGCTCCGTCCTGGAACGCAAGGTGGAGCAGCTCCGCGGCTTCGAACGCGATTACCGGTCACGCCTCAAGGCCTACATCGAAGGCCAGCTCCGCGACCTGGATGCCCGCGGCTCCGTCGCGACCCCGGAAGTCAGCGAAGCCAACTAAGGCTGGCAGCACGTATTCTGAAAGCCGGTGGCTGAGGATTCCTCGGCCACCGGCTTTTGGCATTCACACCCAAGTTCCACGAATTGAAAGCACCATGACTGACGAACTTGCCGCCGATGCGGCACGCCCTGTCCCACCTTCGCCGCGCCCCCGCCGGGCGGTGCTGCTGTCCCTCTTCGCGGGGTTCGCGGTCTTCGCCTACGTCCTGGACCAGCTGACCAAACTCTGGGTCACGTCCACCATAGTGGAAGGGGAGCGGATCCCGGTCCTGCCCCCATTGCTGCACTGGTACTTCATCCGGAACTCCGGGGCTGCCTTCTCCATCGGCGAGAACGTCACCTGGGTGTTTTCGATCATCATGGCCGGTGTCGCCATCGCCATCCTTTTCCAGGTCCGCCGGCTGGGCTCCGCCTGGTGGGCCCTGGCCCTGGGCCTGCTGCTGGGCGGGGCGCTGGGCAACCTTACCGACCGGCTCTTCCGTGAACCGTCCTTCGGCATGGGACACGTGGTGGACTTCATCCAGCTCCCCAATTTCGCGATCTTCAACATTGCCGACTCCGCCGTCGTGTCGGCCGTCGCCATCATCTGCATCCTGACCATCCGCGGGATCGCCCTGGACGGAACGCGGCTGGGGAGCGCACACAAGGACACGGCCGGCCATGACTGACCACGTGGTTATCCCCGAAGAGTACGGCGGGGCACGCGCTGATGCCGGCTTGGCAGGGATCCTGGGCGTTTCGCGGTCCGTCGCCGCCTCACTGCTTGCTGACGGCCACGTGCTCAACCGGGGCAAGGCCCTGGGCAAGTCGGCAAAACTCGTCACCGGGGACACCCTGGAGGTCACCGTCCCGGAACGGCGGGACCCGCTTGAAGTCGTGGAGGAAGCCGTGGAAGGCCTGAATATCCTGCTCGATGACGACGATTTCGTCGTCGTCGACAAACCCGTGGGCGTGGCAGCCCATCCCTCACCGGGCTGGGTGGGGCCGACTGTGGTGGGCGGCCTTGCCGCCGCCGGGTACCGCATCTCCACCTCGGGTGCCCCGGAGCGGGCCGGAATCGTCCACCGGCTCGACGTCGGCACCTCCGGGGTGATGGTGGTGGCCAAATCCGAGCGCGCCTACACAGCCCTCAAGCGCGCCTTCAAGGAGCGCACTGTGGACAAGGTCTACCACGCCGTGGTGCAGGGCCTGCCTGATCCCTTGACCGGAACCATCGACGCCCCGATCGGCCGCCACCCCGGGCACGACTGGCGTTTCGCCGTCATCGAGGACGGGCGTCCCTCCGTCACCCATTACGAAGTCCTGGAGGCGTTCGGCAAGGCCAGCCTGGTGGAGGTCCACCTCGAAACGGGCCGCACGCACCAGATCCGTGTCCATTTCTCCGCGCTCCGGCACCCCTGCGCCGGTGACCTGACCTACGGCGCCGATCCCCGCCTGGCCGCCACCCTGGGATTGACCCGGCAGTGGCTGCACGCCCGTCAACTCGCCTTCGACCACCCTGTGACGGGGGAGCGGGTTACGGTCAGCAGCGAGTACCCGCAGGACCTGGCCTACGCATTGGAAGTGCTGGAGTCAGGCCAGGCCTGACACGGCCGGCCTGGCCGGACCGTCCGGGGGCAGCGCTTAGAATAGTGCGGTGAGTTCCAGCAATGATTCGTTTGTCCACCTGCACACCCACACCGAATATTCCATGCTGGATGGAGCTGCCCGCCTGGGGGAGCTGTTCGATGAAACCGAGCGCCTGGGAATGCCGGCCCTCGCCACCACCGACCACGGATACCTGTTCGGCGCGTTCGATTTCTGGCGCAAGGCCACGGACAAGGGCATCAAGCCGATCATCGGCGTCGAAGCGTATGTAACGCCCGGGACTGCCCGGACGGACAAGGAACGCGTGCGCTGGGGCGATGAGTCCCAGCGCAAGGACGACGTCTCCGGCGGCGGTTCCTACACGCACATGACGCTCCTGAGCTACAACAACGTGGGCATGCGGAACCTCTTCCGGGCCTCGTCCATCGCCTCCCTCGACTCGGTCTTCGGCAAGTGGCCCAGGCTGGACCGGGAGCTGCTCAACACGTATTCAGAGGGACTCATCGCCACCACGGGCTGCCCCTCCGGCGAGGTTCAGACCCGGCTCCGTCTCGGCCAGTACCGCGAAGCACTGGAGGCAGCGGCCGAGTTCCGCGACATCTTCGGCGCTGAGAACTACTTCTGCGAATTGATGGACCACGGGCTGGACATCGAACGGCGGGTCACCGGCGACCTGCTGCGGCTCGCCAAGGACCTGAACCTGCCCCTGGTGGCCACCAACGACCTGCACTACACGCACGAGCACGACGCCAAGGCGCACGAGGCCCTGCTGGCCATCCAGTCCGGCTCCACTTTGCTGGAACCCACCTATGATAACGGCGGCTCGAGGTTCGCGTTCTCCGGCAGCGGCTACTACCTCAAGTCCCCGCAGGAAATGCGCGAGCTCTTCCGCGACCACCCCGACGCCTGCGACAACACCCTGCTGATCGCCGAACGCTGCGAGGTGTCCTTCAACACGGACGCCAACTTCATGCCCCGGTTCCCCTGCCCGCCCGGCGAGGACGAAACCTCCTGGCTGGTCAAGGAAGTGGACAAAGGCCTGCAGTACCGCTACCCGGGCGGTATCCCGGACGAGGTCCGCAAGCAGGCTGATTACGAGCTCGGCGTCATCACGTCCATGGGGTTCCCCGGCTACTTCCTGGTGGTCGCCGACTTCATCAACTGGGCCAAGAACAACGGCATCCGCGTTGGCCCCGGCCGTGGCTCGGGTGCAGGTTCCATGGTGGCCTACGCCATGCGCATCACCGACCTCGACCCCCTGCGCCACGGCCTGATCTTCGAACGCTTCCTCAACCCGGACCGCGTCTCCATGCCCGACTTCGACGTCGACTTCGATGACCGGCGACGCTCGGAAGTCATCGACTACGTCACCCGCAAATACGGTGACGAACGCGTGGCGATGATCGTCACCTACGGCACCATCAAGACCAAGCAGGCCCTCAAGGACTCCTCTCGCGTCCTGGGCTACCCGTTCAGCATGGGCGAGACGCTGACCAAGGCGCTGCCTCCCGCAGTCATGGCCAAGGACATCCCCCTCGCGGACATCCAGAACCCGGACGCCAAGCGCTACAGCGAGGCCGGCGACTTCCGGCAGCTGATCGCCACCGACCCCGAGGCTGCCAAGGTCTTCGAGACGGCCCTCGGCATCGAGGGCCTGAAGCGGCAGTGGGGCGTGCACGCCGCCGGCGTGATCATGTCCTCGGACCCCATCATCGATGTCATCCCCATCATGCGCCGCTTCCAGGACGGCCAGGTGATCACCCAGTTCGATTACCCCACGTCCGAGGGCCTGGGCCTGATCAAGATGGACTTCCTGGGCCTGCGGAACCTGACGATCATTTCCGACGCCCTCGAGAACATCAAGATGAACCGCGGCATCGACCTGGACCTGGAAAACCTGGAGCTCGACGACGCCCCGTCCTACGAGCTCCTGGCCCGCGGCGACACCCTGGGCGTGTTCCAGCTCGACGGCGGACCCATGCGGTCCCTGCTCAAGCTCATGAAGCCTGACAACTTCGAAGACATCTCCGCCGTGCTGGCGCTCTACCGGCCGGGCCCCATGGGCGCCAACGCGCACACCGACTATGCGCTGCGCAAGAACGGGATCCAGGAAGTCATTCCCATCCACCCGGAGCTGGAGGAACCGCTCAAGGAGATCCTGGGCGGAACGTACGGCCTGATCGTGTACCAGGAGCAGGTGATGGCCGTAGCCCAGAAGCTGGCCGGCTACTCGCTGGGCCAGGCAGATATCCTCCGGCGCGCCATGGGCAAGAAGAAGAAGTCGGAGCTGGACAAGCAGTTTGCCGGCTTCTCGCAGGGCATGCAGGACAACGGCTACTCCATGGAAGCGGTCAAGACCCTCTGGGACATCCTCCTGCCCTTCTCCGACTACGCCTTCAACAAGGCACACTCGGCAGCGTATGGAGTCATCTCCTACTGGACCGCGTATTTGAAGGCGCACTATGCACCCGAGTACATGGCAGCGCTGCTGACGTCGGTCGGTGACGACAAGGACAAGTCCGCCATCTACCTGAACGAGTGCCGCCGCATGGGCATCACGGTGCTTCCACCGGATGTCAACGAGTCCGCCCTGAACTTCACCCCTGTGGGCAATGACATCCGCTTCGGCATGGGCGCCATCCGCAACGTCGGTGCCAATGCCGTCGAGGCCATGGTCACGGCACGCGAGAGCGAAGGCGCCTACACGTCCTTCAAGGACTACCTGATGAAGGTGCCGGCGGTGGTCTGCAACAAGAGGACCATCGAATCCCTGATCAAGTCCGGGGCGTTCGACTCCCTGGGCCACCACCGGCGCGCGCTGGCCATGATCCACGAAGAGGCCATCGACTCCGTCATCACCTTGAAACGGAACGAGGCGATCGGCCAGTTCGACCTCTTTGCCGGCTTCGAGGAGGCCGAGTCGGAGGCGTCCCTCAGTATCGAGATTCCGGACCTGCCCGAGTGGGAGAAGAAGGACAAGCTCTCCTTCGAACGCGACATGCTGGGCCTGTACGTCTCCGACCACCCGCTGCAGGGACTCGAAGGCCTCCTGGCCCAGCACGCCGAAATGAGCATCACCACGATCCTGGGCGAGGACGGCCCGCAGGACGGGGCCATCATCACCATCGCGGGCATGATCACCTCCCTGAGCCGCCGCATCGCGAAAGCCAGCGGCAACGCCTACGCCCGTGCGGAAATTGAGGACCTGGGCGGGTCGATTGAAGTCATGTTCTTCGGCCAGGTCTACGGGCCCATCGCCTCCGTGCTTGCCGAGGACCTGATCGTGGTGGTCAAGGGCAGGCTCCAGAAGCGCGACGACGGCGCCATCACCCTGAACTGCATGGAGCTTTCCGTTCCGGACCTCAGCGAAGGGCTGCACGGGCCCCTGGTGATCACCATGCCCACGCACAAGGCCACCGAGGCCGTGGTCACGGAGCTTGGGGACGTGCTGCGCACCCATCGGGGCAACTCGGAGGTCCGGCTGCACCTGCAAGGTGACACCCGGACCGAGATCATGGGCCTCCCCGTCCACCTTCGGGTGAACCCCAGCCCGTCGCTGTTCGGTGACCTCAAGGTCCTGCTGGGCCCGGCCTGCCTGGACGCCTGACAAACAGGCGGCCGACGCCGGGAATCACCTCCCGTCGTCGGCCGCCCCTTTGTGCCGTTCCACCGAAGCTGTCAGATCTCGTAGTCCAGCGGCACCGGCTGCCCATAGGCGCCCCCGTGGTACAGCAGCGGCGATCCTTCGCCGCCCACCTGGCCGTCCACCACCTGGACCACCACGACGGCGTTGTTCTCGAAGGAAAGGCGCATCTGGATCTCGCCGATCAGCCACCCGGCGACATCCTTGAGGATGGGCACCCCGTGCGGACCAATTTCCCAGTGGTTGCCTTCAAAGCGGTTCCCGGGGCGGGCGAAGCGGGCAGCAAGTTCCTGGTTGTCCAGGCCCAGCATGTGCACTCCCAAGTACTGCGTGTTGGCCACGGCGGGCCAGGACCTGGAACTGCGCGCCATGTTGAAGGTGAAGCGCGGCGGCTTTGCCGACAGGGAAGCCACCGACGTGGCGGTAAAGCCATAGGGCTCGTCCTGGTAATTCACGGTGATGATGGCGACGCCCGCGGCATGGCGGCGGAACATCTCCCTGAACGTCTGCTCGAACGGCTCGCTGTTGTCGGTCACCGGAACTCCTGGACTAGGTGGCGTAACTCTTTCCCCAAGCGTATTGGCCCGCGGTCATGGCCGGAAAACAGGCGGCGGGAGGACCGGCTCGAATGACCGTGCAGGAACCTTTGTTAAGGTGTGTTGCATGACGAACTTCGCCCGCCCCGCCAGGCGGCGGCTGCCCTGGTCCCTGCTGCTGGTCCCGGCGGCGGCTGGCATTCCGGCGGGACTCCTATGGTGGATCCTGGCGCCGGGCGGGTTGAACCTGATTACCCGGGACCCCGCCCTGGCAGCCGGAACGGCGCCCCTGGTGTGGCTTCCCCGCGACCTCACCCTCGCAGGCATCCTGGTTGTGGCCGGCTGCCTGCTGGCCGTGTTCCTGGCCGACGGCAAGCGTTCCGACCCGCAGGTGGCCCTGCTGGCCGGGCTGGCCGGGGCGCTGGCGGGCAGCGCCGTGGCCTGGGGGACAGGGGTCCTGGCCGGACGGCTGTGGGGCCCTGCCGTGGACACCGGAGCGAATGCCAGCATCGCCTTCTCCCTGCGGGCATGGCCGGTCCTCCTGCTCTGGCCCGCCGCGACCGCCGTGTCGGTCTTCATCCTTGAACTGGTTACAGCGGCCGGCAGGCAGCCCGACGAAGCCGGGATGGAAACGGCGGGGGCGAACAGCCCCGTAAAATAGAGCGGTGACCACATCCCCGGATTTCCCCGCCCCCGTGACAGCCGCCGTCGACTTCCGCACCATTGACCTTCGGGGCCGCAACCTGACCCTGCCGGCTCTTCGGGCCGCGGTGCCGCGTGCCAAGGGCCAGACCGTGGCGGACGCCGAGGAGAAGGTCCTGCAGATCATTTCCGCCGTCCGGCAGGGCGGCTTCGCGGCGCTGGCAGAACTTGCTGAACGGTTCGACGGCGTGGAGCAGCAGCACCCGCTGGTTCCCGGGGAGGCAATCGCCGCAGCACTGGACCAGCTTGACCCGGCCGTGCGGGCCGCACTCGAGGAATCCATCAGCCGCGCGCGGAAGTTCGCGGACGGGCAGCGTCCCCGCAATGTCGACATCGAGCTCGGCGACGGCGCCGTGGTGAGCCAGACCTGGGTGCCTGTGGCCCGCGTGGGACTGTACGTTCCCGGCGGCCTCGCCGTGTACCCGTCGTCGGTGATCATGAACGTCGTGCCCGCCCTGGCGGCCGGCGTGGAATCCATTGCCTTGGCCTCGCCCCCGCAAAAGGAATTCGGCGGCCTGCCGCACCCCACCATCCTGGCGGCGGCAGCGCTGCTGGGCATCACCGAGGTTTACGCCATTGGCGGAGCCCAGGCCATCGCCGCGTTCGCCTATGGCATCGAAGCCGCTGAGGCTGGTCCGGCACTGGAACCGGTGGATGTGGTGACAGGTCCCGGCAATATTTTCGTCGCCACGGCCAAGCGCCTGGTCAAGGGCGTGGTGGGCATCGACTCCGAGGCGGGAACCACGGAGATTGCGATCCTCGCCGACGATTCCGCCCAGCCCGCCCTGGTGGCCGCCGATCTTCTCAGCCAGGCCGAGCACGATCCCAAGGCCGCGTCAGTGCTCATCACCGACTCCGAAGACCTGGCCGCCGCCGTGCGTGCTGAACTGGCGCTGCAGGCCGCCGCTACCAAGCACTCGGCCAGGGTGCAGGAGGCGCTGTCCGGCCCGCAGTCGGGCGTGGTGCTGGTTGACGGCCTGGAACAAGGGATCGCTGCCTGTGACGCCTATGCCGCGGAACACCTGGAAATCATGACCCGGAACGCCCCCGCCGTGGCCGCCCGCATCCGCAATGCCGGCGCCATCTTCGTGGGAGATTACAGTCCGGTCAGCCTTGGCGACTACTGCGCCGGCTCCAACCATGTGCTGCCCACCAGCGGGACGGCCGCTTTTTCCTCCGGCCTGAACGTGACCACCTTCCTGCGGGCCATCCAGGTCATCAACTACAGCCGGGACGCCCTGGCTGAGGTCAGCGGGCACATCGTAAGCCTGTCCCGGGCCGAGGACCTTCCGGCCCACGGGGACGCCGTCACGGCACGGTTCCCGGGCGACCAGTGACCACTACATGTAGTAATTACAGGATTGTTATTACCCCACATCTGCCCGTAAACTGGGTCATGCCACGGCACCGCCCCCCGGCGGTGCTGCTGGCTTCCACACCGTTGCACACCACGAGCGAAAAGGGGGAACGCCATGTACTGCCCGTTCTGCCGAAACCCTGATTCCCGCGTGGTGGACAGCCGGATGACGGACGACGGCTCGGCCATCCGCAGGCGCCGTCAGTGCCCCGAATGCGGCCGCCGCTTCACCACGGTGGAAACCACCAGCCTGTCCGTCATCAAGCGCTCCGGCGTCGGTGAACCGTTCAGCCGCAGCAAGGTGATCAACGGTGTGCGCAAGGCCTGCCAGGGCCGGCCCGTGAGCGAGGACGACCTCGCCATGCTGGCCCAGGAAGTCGAAGAGCAGATCCGTGCATCCGGGGCCGCTGAAATCGAAGCCCATGAAGTGGGACTGGTCATCCTTGGACCGCTGCAGAAACTCGATGAGGTGGCCTACCTCCGCTTTGCCAGCGTGTACCAGGCCTTTGATTCCCTCGAGGACTTCGAGACTGCCATTGCACTGCTCCGCCACGAGGCCGGCGAAGGCGCCAAGGGCGCAGCCGGTGCCGCAAAGAGCTCCGAGAAGAGCCCCCTCTAAAACTCCGGTGGCGGCAGCGGAGGGGAAGCCGCAGCCGCCACCGGCACCACTCCTACTTTGCCAGCTTGTGCTGGAGTGCGATCTCCAGGGCTGCGCCCACAATGCCTGCCTCGTTCCGCAGGACAGCCGGGACAATCGGGGTGCGGAGCTTGAGGTTGGGAAGGTACTCGTCGGCGCGCTTGGAAATGCCGCCGCCCACGATGAACAGTTCCGGTGAGAACAGGAACTCCACATGCGAGAAGTAGCGCTGCAGGAGCACGCTGTACTCGTCCCATGACAGGCCGTCCCGTTCGCGGGCAACGGCGGACGCCTTCGATTCGGCGTCGTGGCCGTCAATTTCAAGGTGGCCCAGCTCTGCGTTGGGCACGAGCTTTCCATCGAAGATGAAGGCTGAACCGATGCCGGTACCGAGCGTGATCACCAGGACCGTGCCGGAGACTCCGGCGCCGGCACCGTACCGCGCCTCCGCCAGCCCTGCGGCGTCGGCGTCGTTGATGACTTCCACCGGACGGCCAAGCCGGGCGGTGAGGAGGGCGTCGATGTCCGTGTCCAGCCAGCTCTTGTCCACGTTGGCGGCGGAGTGGACCACGCCGTGCTGGATGATTCCCGGGAAGGTCACGCCCACGGGGGAACCGGCCTCCGGAGCTTCCGGGCGGGCCGAGAGTTCGGCCACCACCAGGGCTACGGCCTCGGCGACTGCTTCAGGCGTGGCGGGCTGCGGGGTGGGCACCCGGAAGCGTTCGCCCAGGAGCTTGCCCTTCTTCAGGTCGACAATGCCGCCCTTGATGCCCGTACCACCGATGTCGATACCGATCAGCGGTGCGTTCTTGTGCGACTTCTCGTCCTTCTTGGCCAATGGGATTCCGTTCTTGACAGGGGCGGGCAGGATAGTGGGCTGCTGGGGTGCGGCCCGTGGCAGGCGGCCGGGTGGCACCTGCAACATGCCCGGTAGCGGGCATGGGCGGGGCTACGGCAGGGTGAGGATTTCGGCGCCGGTCTCGGTGACCAGCAGGGTGTGCTCGAACTGGGCGGTGCGCTTGCGGTCCCGGGTGACCACGGTCCAGTCATCGCTCCACATGTCCCATTCCACCGTGCCCAGGGTGAGCATCGGCTCGATGGTGAACACCATGCCCGGCTCGATCACGGTGTTGTAGGCGGGGGCGGCGTCGTAGTGGGGGATGATCAGTCCAGTGTGGAAGGCTTCCCCGACGCCGTGGCCGGTGAAGTCGCGGACCACGCCGTAGCCAAAACGTTTGGCGTAGGACTGGATGGTCCTGCCAATCACGTTGATTTCACGCCCGGGCGCCACGGCTTTGATGGCGCGGTTCAGTGACTCCTGGGTTCGCTCCACCAACAACCGCGATTCTTCGTCCACGTCCCCCACCAGGAACGTGTAGTTGGTGTCTCCGTGGACGCCGTTGAGGTATGCGGTGATATCTATGTTCAGGATGTCGCCGTCCTGGACCACGGTGCTGTCCGGAATGCCGTGGCAGATGACCTCGTTCAGGGAGGAGCACAGGGACTTGGGGAATCCACGGTACCCGAGCGTGGAAGGGTAGGCGTTGTGGTCCAGCAGGAATTCGTGGCCCACCTTGTCCAGCTCGTCCGTGGTGACGCCGGGGCGGATGTGCTTGCCCACCTCCACGATGGCCTGCGCCGCGATCTTCCCGGCAATCCGGATTTTCTCGATGGTCTCCGCGCTCTTGACCTCGGAGCCGGTGAATTTGGCGGGGGCCGGCTTGCCGACGTACTCCGGACGGGGGATGGACGCCGGGACGGGACGCTGCGGACTCAAAGTACCCGGGGTGAGGGTGCCAATGGGTGCAGTGGAGGCAAGGGAAGGCATAGATTGATCATATAAGGGACCACAGAACGCCTAACAACCGACAAGCTGGGAGGGCGCGCGTAAGTGTCTGTGTTACGTGGATCACCCCGGTTTCCTGTCCTGAACGAGGAGCAACGATGACTGAGTACTGGTTCAACATCAACACCCACGAAGTGGAAGAAGACCGGCTCTCGGACTGGAGCCAGCTCATTGGGCCCTACAAGACCCGCGAAGAAGCGGAGCACGCCATCGAGAAGGTCAAGGCGCGCAACGACGCCTGGGAAAAGGGCGACGACGACTGACCGGCCGCTTCCTGCCTAGAAGGAGTGCTCCGGGCCGGGGAACGTACCGGAGCGGACATCGTCCCCGTAGGCGGTGGCGGCGTCGTGCAGGGTGCTGCGCAGGTCCGCGTACTGCTTGACGAATTTGGCCATCCGGCCGCCGCGAAGCCCCGCCATGTCCTGCCACACAAGGACCTGGCCCGTGGTGGCCTTCCCCGCACCGATACCCACGGTGGGGACGGTCAGCGCCGCGTCGACCGCCGCGGCCGTCTCCGCGGGAACCATTTCCATCAGCACGCAGAACGCTCCGGCCTCTTCAAGTGCGCGTGCGTCCTCGATCAGCCGTTGGGCGTCATCGCCGCGGCCCTGGACGCGGTAGCCGCCGAGGACGTGCTCGCTCTGCGGCGTGAAGCCGATATGGGCCATCACCGGGATGCCGGCCTGCACCATGGCGCGGACCGTGGGGGCGTAGTATTTTCCGCCCTCGATCTTCACCGCGTGGGCCAGCCCTTCCTTCAGGAACCTGACGCCGGCGGCGACAGCCTGTTCCGCGCTGACCTCGTAGCTGCCGAACGGCAGGTCTGCCACCACCAGGGCGCGCTTTGCGGACCTCGCCACCGCCCGGCAGAGGGGGAGCAGCTCGTCTACGGTCACCGGCAGGCTGGTTTCATTGCCAAAGACGTTGTTGGACGCCGAGTCACCGACCAGGAGCACTTCAATGCCCGCAGCGTCAAAGATCCCGGCTGTGTACTGTTCGTACGCCGTAAGCATGGCGAACCTGGTGCCGTCCCGCTTGGCCTGCTGAAGGTGGTGGATACGGACCTTGGCGGGCTTCCGTTCGGCAGGAACCGGCACGCCGGGGCCGTTGCCGTACGGGGCGGGTACTTCTGCGGACGCGCTGGAGCCGGAGCTGTTGGAAGCCATGGGATGAGCGTAGTGCGGTACCGGCCGTCCTAGCTACCGCGGGCATCCCCGCCAAAAGGTGATAAGCGCCATAGCTGCGTCCCTGATCGGGCCCGCATACCGCCGCCGGCGCCGGTACGGAGGCCCGATTGGGGAACCGCCAGGTTAATGGTGTGTTACGCACGGCGCAGGCTCAAGCATCGGCGCCGAATGATTAGTACAGTGATGGTGAACTGCTGCCGGCATTCCCCTTTGCGCGGACCCGGAGCATGGACGTTGACCGGAGAAGAGGCCATCATGGACCGCCAGCAAGAGTTTGTCCTGCGCACAATTGAAGAGCGCGACGTACGTTTCGTGCGCCTGTGGTTCACCGACGTCGTGGGTTCGCTGAAGTCCGTGGCGCTGGCACCGGCGGAAGTGGAAGGTGCGTTCGAGGAAGGCCTCGGATTCGACGGCTCCTCCATTGAGGGACTGGCCCGTGTTTTCGAGTCTGACATGCTGGCCCAGCCGGACCCCGCCACCTTCCAGATCCTGCCATGGCGCGGCGAGACCGAGCAAACCTCCAGGATGTTCTGCGACATCCTTACCCCTGACGGCGAGCCCTCCGCGGCCGATCCGCGCAACGTGCTCAAGCGCACCCTGGCCAAGGCTGCGGACATGGGCTTCACCTGCTACACGCACCCCGAAATCGAGTTCTACCTGCTCAAGTCGCACGAACCGGGTCCGAACGGCGCTCCGGTACCCGTTGATGAGGGCGGCTACTTCGACCACGTGCCGGGCGGCGTGGCCCAGGACTTCCGCCGCACCGCGGTGACCATGCTGGAATCCGTGGGCATCTCGGTTGAATTCAGCCACCACGAGGCCGGCCCGGGCCAGAACGAGATCGACCTTCGCTACGCGGACGCCCTGCAGACGGCCGACAACATCATGACGTTCCGCACCGTCATCAAGGAAGTGGCGCTGCAGCAGGGCACGTATGCCACCTTCATGCCCAAGCCGTTCACCGACCACCCCGGGTCCGGCATGCACACGCACTTCTCGCTCTTCGAAGGCGACAGCAACGCGTTCTTCGAGGCAGGAGCGGAGTTCCAGCTGTCCAAGACGGCCCGCCAGTTCATCGCCGGCATCCTCAAGCACGCCCCGGAGTTCACCGCGGTCACCAACCAGTTCGTCAACTCCTACAAGCGCCTGTGGGGCGGCGGCGAGGCCCCCAGCTACCTCAGCTGGGGCCACAACAACCGCTCCGCCCTGGTCCGCGTGCCGCTGTACAAGCCCGGCAAGGGCCAGTCCGCCCGGATCGAGTACCGGGGCATCGACTCCGCCGCCAACCCGTACCTCGCCTACGCTGTCCTGCTCGGCGCGGGCCTGAAGGGCATCGAGGAAGGCTATGACCTCCCCGCCGCAGCCGAGGACGACGTCTGGTCGCTGAGCTCGGCCGAACGCCGCGCCATGGGCCATGATCCGCTCCCGGCCAGCCTGCACGACGCCATCCGCTCCATGGAGGACTCCGAGCTGATGCCGCAGATCCTTGGCGAACAGGTCTACGAGCACTTCCTGCGCAACAAGCGGGCCGAGTGGCAGGACTACCGGCTGCAGGTGACGCCCTACGAGCTGCAGCGCAACCTCGGCATCCTCTAGGTGCCCGGCGTGAGCCTGGCACGCCGCCTCATTGCGGCCGGATTCAGCGACCTGGAAAAGGGCGAACGGTTCCTTGCCGCGCGCGAACTCGAAGGCCTGGACCAGGACAGGCTCTTCGCCGGACTGCAGCTTGCCGCCAGCCCCGACACCGCCCTGCAGTCCCTGGTCCGGCTGATTGAAAAGCACCCGCAACTCCGGAACCTGGCAGCTGCCGACCTGGAGGAAAGCGAGCCCATGTACCGGGTCCTGGGCGCCTCCGAGGCCCTGGGGGAGTTCCTCATCAGGCACCCGGAGCACCTGGACGCGTTCGAGGTCCGGGCCAGCCCCGAGCCGCTGCCAGCCGATCCCGGACGGCTGCGCGCCACCCTCCTGCAGTCCGTGGGCGCCGACCCGCGTGCCGCCCGGCCCGTTGCTGCCGCCACGGGCACGGACGCCTACGCCGCCCTGCGCACCGCCTACCGGCGCGGGCTGGTGGACCTCGCCGTGAAAGACCTCTGCGCCGCGGACCCGCTGGACTTCCTGCCATCGGTGGGCGGCGAACTGGCGGACCTGGCCGCTGCCGCCATCGAGGCCGCGCTGGCGGTCTCCCGCGCCGAAGCCGCGGAGCAGCACAGCGCAGCCGACATCGCCGACGTCGGCCTCGCCGTCATTGGCATGGGCAAATGCGGAGCCCGGGAGCTGAACTACATCTCCGACGTCGACGTCATCTACGTGGTGGACGCCGGAAGCCTGGAGGACGCGCAGGCCAACACCATCGGCACGGCCCTGGCCAGCGGCATCTCGCGGGCCATATCGTCCGTGGCGCGGGAACCGGGTCTGTGGGAGGTTGACGCCAACCTGCGGCCGGAGGGCAAGTCGGGGCCGCTGGTGCGCACCCTCGCCTCGCACGAGACGTACTACGCCAGGTGGGCCGAGAGCTGGGAATTCCAGGCGCTGCTCAAGGCCCGTGCCATCGCCGGCGATGCCGCACTTGGCCGGGCCTACGAAGAAGCCGTGGCCCCGCTGATCTGGAGTTCGGCCGGGCGGGACGGCTTCGTGGAATCCGTGCAGGCGATGCGCCGCCGGGTCACCGAGAACATTCCGGCCGCCGAGGAGCAGCGCCAGATCAAGCTGGGCCGCGGCGGGCTGCGCGACGTCGAGTTCACCGTCCAGCTGCTCCAACTGGTGCACGGCAAGGCAGATGAGACATTACGACGGCGGGACACCACCTCGGCGATCGCCGCACTGTCAGCGGGCGGTTACATTGGCCGCTCCGACGCCGCCGCCTTTGACAACGCCTACCGGTACCTGCGCCTCCTGGAACACAGGATCCAGCTGTTCCAGCTCCGCCGCACCCACCTCATGCCGGTTGCGGAGCCGGCGCTGCGCTCCCTGGCCAAGGCGGTGCTGGGGCCGTTTTCCAACGAACGGCCCAGCCCGGACACCCTGCTGTCCGCTTGGCAGCGCACCAAGCGCTCGGTCCGCGAACTGCACGAGCGCATCTTCTACCGGCCGCTGCTCAACACGGCGGCCAAGCTCAGCAGCGAGGACGCCAGGCTCACCCCCGAGGCGGCGCAGGGACGGCTTGCGGCGCTGGGCTACCAGGACCCGCGGGGCGCGATGCGGCACATTGAGGCGCTCACGGCAGGGGTGAGCCGCAGGGCAGCCCTGCAACGCCAGCTCCTGCCGATCCTGCTCGATTGGCTCGCCGAGGGGGTGGACCCGGACGCCGGCCTGCTTGCCTTCCGCCGCGTCAGCGAGGCGCTGGGCACCACGCACTGGTACCTTGGGCTGCTCCGGGACTCCAACGCCGCTGCCGAACGGCTGTGCCACATGCTGTCCAATTCCCGGTTGATCGCCGACCTGCTGGAGGTTTCGCCGGAGTCCGTGGCGTGGCTGGGCCAGGACAAGGACCTGGTTCCGGTGGGCTTCGAAGCCCAGTGGCAGGAAATCACCGCCAAGATGTCGCGGCACGAGGACCCCGAGAGCGCCATGCGCCTGATCCGGCTGATCCGGCGCCGGGAAATCCTCCGCATCGCGATCGCCGATTCCGCCGGCCTCCTGGACCAGGACCACGTGGGCAGGGCCCTTGCCGACACCGACCGCGCCGCAGTCCTGGGCGCCTTGCGGGTGGCCGAAGGGATTGTCTCCGCCGGCGGACCGCTCAAGACCACCGTGCTGGTGGTGGCCATGGGCCGCCAGGGCGGCAGGGAGATCGGCTACGGGTCCGACGCGGATGTCATGTACGTCCACCGTGCCCTGCCGGGTTTCTCCGAAGCGGAGGCGCAGGAACAGGCCGCCCGCATCGTGGCGAAGGTGTCCAGCCTGCTCACCCAGCCACTGAAGCCGGCCATCATGGCAGAACGCGTCCTGCAGATGGACGCCGACCTTCGTCCCGAGGGCAAGAACGGGGCCATGGTGCGTTCCCTGGACTCCTTCGCCGAGTACTACCGCCGCTGGTCCCTCATCTGGGAGGCGCAGGCCCTTTTGCGGGCGAGGCCCATGGCCGGCGACGATGCCCTGGCCGCTGATTTCCTCAAGCTGATCGATCCCATCCGGTACCCGGAAGCCATAGCGGAACAGGACGTACGCGAGATCCGGCGCATCAAGGCCCGGGTGGAATCGGAGCGGCTGCCGCGCGGCGCCGACCCTGCCCGGCACCTCAAACTGGGCCGCGGCGGCCTGAGCGACGTCGAGTGGCTGGTGCAGTTGCTGCAGCTCCAGCAGGCCGGGAAACACCCGGAACTCCGGACCACGTCCACGCTCGAGGCCCTTGGAGCCGCAGCGGATCTTGGCCTGCTGGACGCTGCAGACGCCGGCCTGCTTGCAGAGGCGTGGCGGCTGGCCAGCCGCATCCGGTCGGCCAACGTCATCTGGAGCGGCAAGGCCTCCGACCTCCTGCCGTCCTCGCGCCGCGACCTCGAGGCCGTGGCGCGCTGGTGCGGCTACGAGCCGGGCCATGCCGCTGCGCTGGAGGAGGACTACCTGCGGGTGAGCCGGCGGGCCCGGGCCGTCTTTGAGCGTGTCTTCTATGGGCACTGACTGGGTGTGGCTCATTCCGCTCCGTGACCTGGACGCCGACGCCCGGGCCATCCAGCTCGGCGCGATCGCGGACATGTCGCTGCTGCCCGGCCAGGAACGGTTCGTGGGCGACCCCCTGCGCATGGTCCTGGCAGGGCTCGCGGAAGTGTCACGGCACCCCTACGTCGTAGAGTCCGGCGGAAACGCAGCCGGTGTCCTGACCCTCCAGGCGGAGGCGGCAGGCCTTGCAGGGTGGCCCGACGACAGCTCAGCCTGGCTGCTGCGGGGCTTCCTCATCGACAGCCGGCACCAGGGGAAGGGGCTGGGCACCCTGGCGGCTACCGCCGCTGTGGAGGCCGCACGCAAGCTCACCGCCCGGCACCAAAGCTGCGAGTCCGGCGTCGTACTTTCCGTCAATGAGGAGAACCCTGCGGGCTTCTCCGCGTACAGCCGCGCCGGTTTCGTCGACACAGGGCGGTACCTCGGCGGTTCGGCGGGGCCGCAACGGACCATGTTCCACAGTTTCGGCTGCGTGGCGCGGCCGTAACGCGCCGGACCGGCACCTGTTGCCTCATTGCAATACCTCCGGGAGGACTAATACGTTGCCTCAAATGAGAACCTCAGTTTTCGCGTGATCGATGCCTCAGTGAAGAAGCTCCGGAGGTCTAGGGGTTCCAGGCCCGGTTAACGGGTCTGATCG